>JBGSPX010000020.1:0-76363 GCA_041738345.1 Proteocatella sp. | reverse complement strand
ATCCAAATATATTGAGATACTTTTATTTGTTATCGCTTCTTCAAAAACTAATCTCCCGCTACTTACTCCTGATATATCATCTAATCCTATCACTTCTACTTCAATTCTTACTGGGACTTCTATTTCTTCTTTATTCATTTCAATACTTATTAATTCTGGTGGTTTGGTATCTATAGTCGATTTGTTAATAACTTTAATTTTCTTTTCTATAACTAACGCTTTGTATCCATTTTGTAATTCTCGTTCACTAGGATTTTTTATATAGCATTGATTATTTTTGGCTCTATCACTTATCTCTGCACGTACTAATTCATACTCTCCCCGGAAATTGATATTGATCTAAGATTTTATTTCCTTTAAGTACTCCTTCTGGTAAAGGCTCATGTCGTTTTGTTTCTTCGTTCCAAGCTCTATCTCCATCCAAATATATTGAGATACTTTTATTTGTTATCGCTTCTTCAAAAACTAATCTCCCGCTACTTACTCCTGATATATCATCTGACCCTATCACTTCTACTTCAATTGTTCCTGGGACTTCTATTTCTTCTTTATTGATTTCAATACTTATTAATTCTGGTGGTCTAAAATCAATAATACCAAACAAGTTAATCGCCCCGGGTGTTGTCGTATTTTCTCTACCCGTTGTTATCTCTGATATAATATTTTTTTCCGTATCTTTAACTTGTCCCTCTTGCGCTACTACACTTTGCATAGATGATGCCATAATGACGACTGAGATGAGTAGTGCTAATCTTTTTCTTATACTTCGCTGCATTTTCTCCTCCTGTTTAAAATTATTTGTATGTTAAATTTATATTACTATAATTATCTGTAAATTCCAACCACTAATTACAAAAAATATCATTACTAACTATTAATTAAATTTTGATTTTACTCGTTAAATACTTCCTTATCAACTATGATAGCTCCAAATTTACTATCTAATTAAGAGAAACCCTAGTGAATTGGAATATCAATATTTTCCCCATATCCACTATATGGATTATGAATGACTTATGCCGTCAAATTCACCTGATTTAAGTGCGTTTAAAAGTTCATTTTTCTCATTTGACTTTCATTTCTGCGATCTTTAGGGCTAGTTACTATATGCATATCCTTTCCTTATTTAGGCTACTATTTTTGTATAAGCATTTACCAATGTTTGATTTTCCTCTAAACAGTACCCCATTTTTTCGGCTAATTCTATCTTGTTTATCGAAGGTTTCCAACCTTCAGGAAGATTTCGAATGTGTTCTCTAACATCAATGCTACCAATTGGCAGATTGCTCACTAAACCCTTTGAAACATATTCAGAAATTCCTAAATCCAATTGATTGCCAATTAAGACTTCTTCAACTAACGATGAATTAATGAGCGTTTTAAAAGAGTCTCTATTTTTCATAACAATTACTACGCCGACCACTGAAATCAAAATAGCTGAACCAATAGCTATTTCCATCTTATATTCTTTAGCTTTTTCAAAAAAACTTTTCTCCTTAATTTTGCCTATGCCACCTATAATATTCTTTTTAGGCATAAATTTATTTTCCATATCAACACATCCTCTCTCTCTTAAGCTTTTCTAATATAATAATAACGCAAACTTTTAGGTTGTACAAGACTTACTGATGGTATATAATACTTATTAAAAAGGGGATTTTTATATTATGTATGACTTATTAAGAAGAAAATCAAAATTTTGGAATTTTAGATTAAAGAAATGTATGGATTCAAGCAACTATACTCAAGCATCTTTTGCTGAAGCCTTAAATAGAGAGTATGGTACTGACTATGGGCAAAAGGATGTTAGTCGATGGATAAATACTGGAGCCAAAATTAAAAATGGCGTAGTGGGCTTTCCTAAATATGATACTATGGTTCGGATTGCTGATTTTTTTAATGTGGATATCGGGTATCTAACGGGTGAAACTGATGAAGATTCATTTTCATTGGAAAAAGCATGTTCTTACATGGGATTAAATAGTGAAGCGATAAAAACCATTAGAAAAATTACACAGCCGGAGAATACTGACAGCTTATTTGGCCAATATAAAAGGGATACATTTAACATGGTTATATCAGCAAAGGGATTCCCCAATTTTTTTGAGAGTCTATATGATCTTCATCAAACAGCTATTTCACCGATAGAAGATAATCACATATTCGAAGACTTAGACAGCGCAATAGATTATATGCATGATTTGGAGTACAGAGGTAAAATTGAGCGATATGAGTTGAATGAAGCTCTAGTTATGCTAATCAATGAAATATACCCTAACCCACCTCAAGCAGATTTAAATATCAAGAATGAATAATAAAATTGGCTGTCGGATAATGATGTTTTTTGACAGCTAAAATCCAAAAATTAAAATCTTAGATTATTCAACACTCATAAAGAAGGTGTTTTTAAAAATAATCTAAGATTTTTTTATGGTTAAAATATTTTTTTGTATTACAAAAAAGCCAAAGCTTATTTTAAGATTGATTTATAAAATCCGATAGGATTAAGCTACTTTAGCTTCATATTTTTTGATTGTTTCTTTTAAAAAGCGATGATATTTATTAAGATTTCTGCCTAAGGCATATAAAAGAAATTCTTTATATACTTTTTTAGCACTACGATGGTTAAACCTTCTAAAATTATCATTTTCTTTAATATCTCCAAAGTAGCCTTCTGTCTGAATTGAACGTATTTGGCTATATAATATGCCTTTTTCACTTTGAATGTTATTATGAGATTCTAATTTTAAAGTTTCCCAGAGTAAATTTATTTTCATAGACTTATTTTTATTAATGTCTTTTTCTGGATTGTATTTATATAAACATTGTGATTTAAACTCGTAGCCACTACAATCTTCACAAGTGTATACTTCAAAATTCCTTCTGTATCCATTAATATTTCTTTATTCTGATCATTGATAGTTAAGACTTCGGCTATTTTTACAAATAAAATAAGTTTCTTTATCTGTAGTAATTTTTTTCCATATTATAGAATTTACCAATATCTTTTTTGTAAGCTCTAATTTTCATTTTCTAATGCATTTGAAGCTTTATATATGAATTTATATTGTTTTCTTTTAGAAAAAGTAAGTTTTGTTTACTCAAATAACCACTGTCCGCAGTGACTTCATCCGGAAAACTGCCAAGATTAGATTTATGCTTTTCAAGTAAAGGTCTTAGTGTGTTATAGTCTGTCCTAATATAGAAATTAGTTCAATTTGTTATTGCAATTTGTCTGCTTAAAAATATCTAGTATATTCTGAATAGTTAGAGACAGCTCTTCGAGCTGCCTCACATTTAAAATCTTATCCTAGAAAGCCTATTTACAGACTTTTTTTCACACACTCAGTTTTATGCTTTTATATAAAATACTTTATTTCCATTTTTCTTAACCACTTTTAATATATCTTCAAAATCCATTATTAAGGTAGCTGAATTATCATTAGGATGAATCCCCAAATTCTTAGCTTCTTTTAAATCTTTATCAAAGACAAATTCAACTGTCTTCTCTGGATTATTTATAGCAGAAAGTGGTCCCACTTGCCCAGTAACAAGTTTTAAATGAGTTGATAATCTTTCATCAGAACCAAAACTAAGTCTAGTACTTCCTATTTGCTTTGCTATATCTTGAATGTTTATCTGCTTATCCTTTGGAAGTGTAACTACAAAATGTCGCTTGCCTTTTGCATCTCTCAAAAAGAAATTCTTGCAAACATCACATTTGTCCGTAATTCCTTTTAGCTCCATATCTTCTATAGTGTGCACTATCTCATGCTCTATAATTTCATACTTTAGACCCATATCGTCGAGTGTTTTTAATGTCAATTCCTTATTTTCCATTTTCTGCCTCCTATAAAAATTAATTATATACCTTATGTAAATTATTTAACAATATAAGTATATCAAATAATTTTATTATTGTCGACAAATTTAACTAATTTACTCAGCCAGATAAATTTCATTTAATCTAAATTGCTGTACCAATTCCTTTAAACTATGGGCTTGAGAAGATAGTTGACTGCTAGATGCTGCACTTTCTTCTGATGCTGCTGAATTTGAATGAATTACTTCTGAAATTAGATTTACCGATTGAGTAATTTCCCTTGCTGCTTCTAATTGTTTCTCAGACGATTGATATATAGAGTTTACTTTATTTGATATATCCGAAGAACTATTAACTACATCTTTCATGCTATCCTTTGCATTTTGAGCTTTTTCAAAGCCATTTTCTATAGAACTTACGGTATGACTTATTAGTTCAAATATATTTTTCGCTTCCTGTGAAGATTTTTGTGCAAGATTTCTCACTTCTCCCGCTACAACCGCGAAGCCTTTTCCTGCTTGCCCTGCTCTTGCGGCTTCTACCGATGCATTTAGTGATAATATATTTGTCTGAAAAGCTATGTCATCAATCGCTTTTATTATTTTACTTATTTTATTAGATTTTTCTTTTATATCATGCATTGCAAATAACATAGCTTCCATATGAGCATTACTTTTTTGGATACTGTCAAATGCTTTTGAGGCTGAATTTAAAACCTGTTTTGCTTCTTCTGCGCTCTGTTTATTTTTTTCATATATCTCCGAAACTCTAAAGTTAAGCTGTTCCGAAGCACTTGCTTGATTTATTGTGCCCTTTGATAAATCTTGTGCCCCCTGCGAAACTTGATAAGCGCCTTGCGAAACTTGTTCTGATGAAATATATATCTGATTCATCGCTTCATTTAATGAAATCAATATTTTCTCTAAGGACATTCCAATATTTTTGAAATCACCCTCAAACTTAAAATTCATTTCCACGCCAAGATTGCCATTTGCCATCTCTTCAAGTACATAAGATATATTGAATATATAATTTTTTAGGTTTTTCGAGGTTTCGACAAAGCTATTACACAGCTGTCCAAGTTCATCTTTTGAATCATAATCTATTTCCACATTTAGATTCCCATTTGAAAATTCTTCAAAGGCATCTTTTATCTTACAGATTGGTCTTATTATTAATTTTGAAAGGCTGAGGCACATAATAAATGCCATTACTATATTTATTAGTGCGGCTAAAACAATTATTAATGTAGCTTTAAATTCATGTAATTTTTGAGCTTTCAAATACTCCGAAGAATATGTTGCAATTTCTTCACTTATTTCACTAAATCTAGCTTCTGCAGAATTGGAATTTTTTTCATATTGTTCCCTCAACATAGGAATATTATCTGAATTTAAATCCGTACTCATAATATTAAACAAACTATCCCTTGTTGAGCTAAGAAGTGAGACATTATATTTTATAAGCTCTAAATTCCGAGTATCTCCCCTATATTCTTTTTCAAGAATTTCTATAGTTTTAGGAAGATTATCAATATATTTTTTAGCTTCTTCTAAATTTTGAGTCACTTCTTCTTTTGACTTAGCATTGACTGTTTTTTGTATATGTTCTCTTGCTGCTACTAAATCTTTACTTGCTTTTAAGCTTATATTTGTCGTCGGTATAGCATAGTTTGTAAAATCAGAAATACTTGATGAAAAATATTTAAAAGCACCTACTGATATAATTGATGATATTGATAAAATTAATATTATTACTCCAAATCCAAAAAACATCTTATTTCTTATACTAAAATTATTTACGTCTATTTTTAAATTAAATTTAAAATTTTTAAATTTAACCTTACTGATTAAAGCATATATATGATTTTTGAACTTAAGCATTGTGCCTCCTAGGAATTAGTTTATCTCTACTCGCTTGCCATCCACTATATATATTATCTTTTCGCAAATATTTGTAAGATGATCTCCCATTCTTTCAAGATATCTTCCTACGAATAAAAATCTCGTTCCTTGGGATATATTTCCTGCATTCTCATTTACTTTATGAAGAATTTCATTATATATGTTTTTGTAAAGCTCATCGACTAACTCATCTTCACTTCCCACTCGGTAAGCAAGTTTGGAGTCCTCCTGTACAAAGCTTTGTATTGTATTTTTTATCATATCTGAAATTATAGTTTTCATTTTAGGAATATCTTTAAGCGGTTTTATATGTTTTTCATCACCTATAAGAATAGTTTCTTTGGCTATATTTACAGAATAATCTCCCATTCGTTCCAAATCATTTACTATTCCCAATATAGAAAATAATATTCTCAAATCTCTAGCTGCTGGCTGCTGTAATGCCAAAAGATCAATGCATCGTTCTTCTATATCGTTTCTTTGATTATCTATAACATCGTCAAAACTTATAACCCATCTTGCTGTAGCTACATCCTGTTCTATAAGTGCATTTACACTCTTTTCTAATATCTCGTTTACATTTTCCATCATTGAGATTACTTCTGCTTTTAATTCACTAAGACTTAAATCAAATCCTTCTCTTACCATTTTAATCTCCTTTTAAACGTTATTAACCAAATCTACCTGTGATATAATCTTCTGTTTTCTTATTAGAAGGGGTAGTAAATATCTTCTTAGTTGTATCTTTTTCTATAAGTTCTCCTAACAAGAAAAACGCTGTTTCATCTGAAATTCTAGCTGCTTGCTGCATTGAATGGGTTACAATCACAATAGTATACTTCTTTTTAAGTTCTTGCATCAAATCTTCTATTTTTGAAGTTGCTATAGGATCTAGCGCAGAAGTAGGCTCGTCCATAAGAAGCACCTCTGGGTCTACTGCTAAAGCTCTTGCTATACAAAGCCTTTGTTGTTGTCCCCCAGAAAGTCCAAGGGCTGAAGTTTTTAATCTATCTTTAACCTCATTCCAAATAAAAGCACCTTTAAGTGATTTTTCTACAATCTCATCAAGCGTTTTTTTGTCTTTTATTCCATGCGTTCTTGGCCCATAAGCAACATTATCATATATGCTCATAGGGAATGGATTTGGTTTTTGAAAAACCATTCCTACTCTTTTTCTAAGTTGATATACATCAATACTATCTTTATATATATCGACCCCTTCTAATAATATATTTCCTTCAATTTTACACCCCTCTACAAGATCATTCATCCTGTTAAGTGATTTCAAAAATGTTGATTTTCCACATCCGGAAGGACCTATAAGTGCAGTTATACCTTCTTTATTTAAGTTTATGTTAATATCTTTTAGGGCTTGAAATCCCCCATAGTAAAGATTCATATTTTCTACTGAAAATTTATATTCGCTCATATATTTCCTCTCATTATCTATTTTGATTAACTTTCTTTGCTAAATACGTAGCTGAAAAGTTAACTAGTAATACTGTAAATATTAAAACTGTTGCGGTAGCAAAAGCATCTTCAAACGAGATTCCTTCTTTTGCTAGAAGATAAAGATGTACTGACATAGTACGACCTGAATCAAATGCGGTTTGTGGCACTTGAAGCACAGTCCCTGCCGTTAGTATAAGTGCTGCCGTTTCTCCTACAACTCTTCCTATACTTAAAATCATTGCCGCTAAAATACCCGGTGAAGCTGTCGGTAAAATTATTTTAAATATTGTTCTTATCTTTGTAGCTCCAAGACCATAACTACCTTCTCTATACTCCTTCGGTACAGATTTTATAGTTTCTTCTGTTGCTCTTACTATAGTTGGAAGAATCATTATACTTGATGTTAAGGCCCCTGCAAGTAGTGACCAACCAAATCCTAAAGTTTTTACAAAAAATAACATCCCAAAAAGTCCATATATTATAGATGGTATTCCAGAAAGACTCTCTGTTGCAAAACGAATTAACTTTGTAATCCTTCCTTGGTTTGCATATTCCGTGAGATATATTGCCGCAAATACCCCTATAGGAGCAGATATCAAAAGTGCAATTCCTATCATCTGAAGCGTCGTAATTATTGAAGGAAATATTCCAGTTTTAGGATCAAATAAAAATTTCATGCTGAGCCCTGGAATTCCCTTTATAAGAATATATGACAATATTAGTATGAGTGCTATGAGTGTAAATCCCGATGATATATACACTAAGACTTTCATTAAATTATTATATGTCTTTCTCATCTATTTTTCACCACCCATCTTACTCGTAAAATAATTAAGCATTAGATTTAATATCATTATAAATACAAATAATATAACACCTATTCCAAAAAGCGCTTCTTGATGTAATCCACTTGAATAAGACATTTCCATCGCTATTGTTGCTGTCATTGTTCTAAGTCTATCAAATATAGAGTGCGGTATAAGCGGAGTATTACCAGAAACTAATATTACTGCCATCGTTTCGCCTACTGCTCTTCCTATTCCAAGTACAACAGAGGCAAGTATACCTGATTTAGCTGCTGGTATTATTACTTTGAATATCGTCTCTATATGTGTAGCTCCAAGCCCAAGTGAACCCTCTTTATAGTATGAGGGTACTGCTCTTATAGCTGTTTCACTAAGATTTATTATTGTAGGAAGAATCATTATGCTTAAAATAAGTACTGTAGCTAAAAGACTGTTTCCTCCTCCACCAAAAACTTTATCTATAAATGGTACCAAAACTACTAGTCCAAAAAAACCATATACTACAGATGGAATCCCTGCCAAAAGATTTATCGAATTTCTCATTATTCTTGCAAGACTTGGTGGCGCTAATTCCGCAAGAAATACCGCAGTAAAAAGTCCTACAGGTAATCCTATTATTATTGCTCCAAAAGTAGCATATACAGTGCCTATAATCATTGCCCAGATTCCATAGAAATCTCCTGTAGGCTCCCACATAGTGTCAAAAATGAAACTACCTAAACCAATTTGAGCTATTGCTGGAATCCCCCTTGATAATATATAAAACGCTATAAATCCTACTGAAAATACTGCAAAAAACGCACACATAAAAAATGATATTTCTATAGCCTTATCTATTTTTTTCTGTGCTTTAGCTACATTTGAATTATCTAACTCTCTCACTTTTTCACCTCTATCAAAACTTATATCCAAATTGTAAGCCCTCACATACAGGAGGGCTTACAATTTGTTAAAGTCTAGCTAACCTATTTTTATATATCCGTCTTTTTCTATTTCTGTCTGACCTTCACTACCAAGTACAAAATCTATAAATGCTTGATCAATCTCTGATACATCTCCTTTTGTAACAAATACAAATGGTCTTGCTACTGGATATGTTCCTGCTAATATATTTTCAGCGGTTGCATCTACACCTTCTACTTGAACTGTTTTTATGCTGTCATCTATATATCCAAGTGATACGTATCCTATTGCATTTGCTTTTGAAGCTACATTGGCTTTAACTGCTCCTGTACCTTCTGCTTGTAGTGCATTTTCAACTAAACCACTCACTTTTTTGCCATCAACTTCTTTTTCTATTTTTAATATTTCTTCAAAAGCTCCTCTAGTTCCAGACCCTGACTCTCTAGAAACTACAAGTATTTCTTCATCATTTCCGCCAACTTCTTTCCAATTTTTAATTTCTCCTAGGAATATCTTTTGAACCTGTTCCTTTGTAAGATTTTGAACTGGATTTTCTGGATTTACTGCTACTGCAATTCCATCTTTACAAATAACATGTGGTGTAGCCCCTTCTGTTATTTCCTCATCTTTAAGTTCTCTTGAAGCCATTCCGATTGTTGCACTACCGTCAATCGCTGCCTTTATTCCTGCACTTGAACCTACCGCTTGAATTTCTATTTCTACTCCAGGGTTAGACACTTTATAACTTTCCGCTAATTTTTGTGCTAACGGGTCTACAGAGGTTGAACCTACTAATATTATTTTTCCACTTGATTCAGCTGGTGCACTTGCCTCATTTGACTCTTCTTTAGAACCGCATCCTGCTAAAATACCTACTGTAAGTACTGCCGTCATTGCTAATGCCATAATTTTTTTGTTAAATAACATGTTCTATTCTCCTTTGAGTTTTTATTTTAAGTTTTCCTTACAAACTTATTATATTACTAATCTTAATACAGTTTGTTATGCATATGTAAAGCCTATGTTAATTTTATGTAAAATCGTCATAAAAAAAGAACCTGCAAATTTATTTTGCAAGTTCTCTATTTATTAAACTAGTTATTCATCTATATTAGAATTCTGCAGTTCCTACTGTTCTTGGGAAAGGAATTACATCTCTTATATTTGTCATACCTGTAACATACATTATTAATCTTTCAAAACCTAAACCATATCCTGCATGTTTTACTCCGCCGTATTTTCTAAGCTCTAAATACCACCAATAATCTTCCTCATTTAAGTTACATTCTTTCATTCTGTCAAGAAGTACATCATAACGCTCTTCTCTTTGAGAACCTCCAATAAGTTCGCCTACTCCTGGTACCAATAAATCTGCTGCTGCTACAGTTTTTCCATCATCATCAAGTCTCATATAGAACGACTTTATTTCTTTAGGATAGTTTGTAACAAATACTGGTCTTTTAAACACTTTTTCTGCTAAATATCTTTCGTGTTCTGTCTGAAGATCACAACCCCACTCAACTGGATAATCAAATTTTTCACCACATTCTTTAAGCAATTTAACCGCTTCTGTATATGTTATCCTTCCAAATTCTGAATTTACAACATTTTCTAGTTTAGCAAAAAGTTCTTTATCTATAATTGAATTAAAGAATTCCATTTCTTCTGGTGCATTTTCAAGTACATATTTTATAACATACTTAAGCATAGCCTCTGCATTATCTAGATAATCTGTAAGGTCTGCAAATGCCATTTCAGGCTCCATCATCCAGAATTCCGCTGCATGTCTTGCTGTATTTGAATTTTCCGATCTAAATGTAGGTCCAAATGTGTATACATTTTTGTATGCAAGTGCAAAAGTTTCTGCATTAAGCTGTCCACTTACTGTAAGATTTGTAGCTTTTTTGAAGAAATCTTTGCTATCATCAATTGCCCCATCTTCAGTTTTTGGAAGATTTTTCATATCCATGGTTGTAACTCTAAACATTTCTCCTGCACCTTCACAGTCAGAACCTGTTATTATAGGAGTATTTACATAAACAAATCCATTTTCTTGGAAAAATTTGTGTATTGCAAAAGCTGCTACTGATCTAATTCTAAAAGTTGCATTAAAAGCATTTGCTCTTGGTCTTAAATGCGCTATAGTTCTCATATACTCAAAAGTGTGTCTCTTTTTTTGGATAGGATAATCTGAATCAGAAGTGGCTTCTACCGTTATTTCCTTTGCATGAATTTCAAAAGGCTGTTTTGTTCCCGGTGTCTCTACTAATGTTCCTAACACATTTATTGCTGTTGCTATCGGAAGCTTTACTACTTCTTTAAAATTTTCAAGTTTTCCGTCTTCTATAACTACCTGTAAATTTTTAAAGAAAGTTCCATCATTTAATTCTATAAATCCAAATGTTTTTGAATCTCTTGAAGTTCTTATCCATCCCTGAACAAATACTTCTTTTCCTAGATACTGCGAAGCATCTCTATAAAGCTTTTTTATGTCCACCGCTTTCATTATTTGTTTCTCCTTTTTATAGTCTTATTTAAATATATCCTCTAGGATTTACTGTCGAACCATTTTTTCTAACCTCAAAATGAAGGTGATTTCCGGTAGAATATCCTGTAGAACCTACTTTAGATATTATATCACCTCTCTTAACTTCCTGTCCTTTTTTAGCTACAAGTGAAGAGTTATGTGCATATACTGTAACAATTCCTCCGCCATGATTTATCATAACTACGTTTCCGTAACTATTTCTATAGCCAGAGTATATAACCGTTCCATCTGCCGCTGCATACACTGCAGTGCCTCTTGGAGCCGCTATATCAAGTCCTTGATGGAAACTGCTCACTCCATTTATTGGGTCACTTCTAGAACCATACGTAGAAGTTATTGTTCCTCTAACTGCAAGTGGCCAACGCATACTTCCACCTGAATAATTAGTTTGATTCCCAGCTTTTGTAGTTGTCGTTGTATTTTTATTTGTATTTGTATTTGTATTATTCTTTTTTGCTTCTTCTTTAGCCTTTCTAGCACTTTCTGCTAAAATTGCCTGAATTTGTTTTTCTATAGAAGATGATTCTCTTTGAAGCTCTTCTTCTTGTAATCTTAATTTTCCTATATCTTGAGCTATCTTATGTTTTTCTGTAAGCTGAGCTCCCATATTTTGTTCCATAGATGCTTGTTCAGATTTCACTTGTTCTTGAATTTTAGTCATTTTGGTTTTACTAGCTTCAAGTGAACGCTTTTGAGCCTCATGTTTCTTCTTATTGCTTTCAAGATTTTCAAGCACTTCTCTATCATAATCCACTATCCTCTGGATATTATTTACATTAGATAGTAAATCCGTAATATTTTCAGATGCCAACAGTATTTCTAAATAGCTAACATCTTTAGTCTTATACATAACTCGAAGTCGTTCTTTAAGCAATTTTTCATTCTTGTCTAGATCTTTTTCTATTTGATTTATCTTGCTTTTTGTAGATTTTATATTTACATTAAGCCCAGCTAGTTCAGTCTGAAGACCATCCAATTTAGCTTGACTTTCATTTATCTTGTAATCCAAACTGTAGATGTTTTTATTTATGCTGTTTACTTCTTTTTTCTTTTCTTTTATCTCTGCCGTAATTTTTCCTTTTTCATTTTTAACTGTACTAAGCTTACTTTTTTGATCGCCCAAATTACTAGCTGCAAAAACTGATGATGTAGAAATTGAAATTGTAAGTAAAATACTTAGAAGAACTCTTGATTTTTTCATTTAAACCTCCAAATACCTTCTAACAGAAATAACGCTGCCTACCGTTCCTATTCCTATACCCATAGAAATAAATACTGCCGATACAGTTCCTAATATATCTTCTATTCTTATAAGATATCCATTTATAAAATGTAAGCTACTGCTAATTAGAAACTCATAAACTACACTATATAATCCATAAGTTATACCAATTGCTATTAGAGAACCCAAGAAACCTAAAATAAGCCCTTCTACAATGAATGGCCATCTTACAAACCAGTTTGTAGCTCCTATATACTTCATTATGAAAATCTCTCTTTTTCTAGCATATAGCGTAAGTTTTATTGTCGTTGCAATTATAAATATTGACACAAACGTAAGTATTGCCATAAGTGCAAGTCCAAACTTATTTACTGTCAACGATATATAGTTCAATTGATCCACTATATCTTTGTAATAGCTTATATCTTCAACGTTTTTCAGTTTAGATATGTCCGATACAAGCTTATCTGCTTTTTCCGTATCTGCAATTTCTACTATATATGAATTTTGAAGTGGGTTTTCGATGCCTTCTAGTAAGTATGCTTTTTCTCCCCATCTAACCTTTAAATTCTTAAGCGCTTGATCTTTACTTTCATATTTTATACTTTTTATATTGTCTGTTTTTTGCAATTCTACTTTAAATGAACCTATCTGTTCGCTAGTCATATTATCTTCTAAAAATACTTGAACTGAATTAAATTGTTCTTTTGTTTGCTCTGAAATAAAATTTATATTAAGTACAATGCAAAGCATTATTCCAAGTACAAAAAGTGATGCCGATACAGATGCTACAGATGCTATTGCCATCGACCTATTTCTAGCAAGTCCTTTTAGCCCTTCTTTTATACTATACATAAAGTTGTTTAACATTTGTGTAATTCCCCCTTTGAACATCACTTGTAACCATACCTTTATCAAGGGTAATTACTCTCTTCTGAAGTTTATCCACAATTTCTTTAGCATGAGTAGCTATTATAACGGTCGTCCCTCTTCTGTTTATATCTAAAAGAATTTCCATTATTTCGTCAGCATTTTGAGGGTCTAGATTTCCTGTAGGCTCATCCGCTATCAAAATTACTGGATTATTTATTATAGCTCTAGCTATACCAACTCTTTGCTGTTCTCCTCCTGAAAGCTGATTAGGATAAGATTTTGCTTTATCACTAAGTCCTACCAGTGAAAGAGCTACTGGCACTTTTCGTCTTATATCCTTTTTCTTCTGCTGAGTAATTTCCATAGCAAAAGCAATATTTTCATATACCGTTTTATTTGGTAGCAGTCTAAAATCTTGAAATACTACACCCATATTACGTCTGAATTTAGGAATTGTTCTTGGCGATAAAGAAGCTACATCTTTTTTGTTTACCGTAAGAGTTCCTTCTGTAGGAATTTCTTCTCTAAGAAGTAACTTTATAAATGTAGATTTTCCAGCTCCAGAACTTCCTACTAAAAATACGAATTCCCCTGAATTTATATTTATATTTACATCTTTTAATGCAAATTTATCTTTCTTTTCATATACTTTACTTACATTTTCAAACTTAATCAACTTTGCCTCCTCCAAACTCTTAAATAGAGTTTTTTGTTAAATAATGAATCATGTTTGACAAGCTTGCAAACTCATTTATTGTAAGAGTTTCCCCTCTTCTTTGAGGATCAATCTCTGTCATTTGTAAGGCTTTTCCAACAATCATTTTATCAAAATCCCCATATGTCGAAAGTGAATTCACTATAGTTTTTCTACGCTTTGAAAAAGACCCCTTTACAACTTCAAAAAATAAATTGGCATCCTTCAGTTCCACATCTTTTTCTGGTTTCACAGATATTTTCAGCACTGATGAATCCACATTTGGTGGTGGCACAAAAGCACCTTTTGGGGCTTTCGCTATTATTTTACTATCTGCATAATATTGAATAGCTACCGAAAGGCTTCCATAAGCTTTTGTCGAAGGTTTAGCTGCAATTCTATCCGCTACTTCTTTTTGTATCATTATAACCATAGAGTCTAAATTTATACCTTCTTCTAAAAAGCGCATTATTATTGGCGTTGTTATATAATAAGGTAAATTTGCAACTACCTTTATTTTTTTATCTCCTGCATACTTTTGTACTACAGATTTAAGATCTACCTTTAGTATATCTTCATTTATTATATGCACATTATCAAATTCAGAAAGAGTATCTTCTAAAATAGGAATAAGCCTAGAGTCTATCTCTATGGCTACAACTTTTTGGGCTTTCTTCGCTAATTCATACGTAAGCGTTCCAATTCCTGTCCCTATTTCAAAAACAATATCTTCCGAACCAATATCTGCTCCATCTACTATTTTATTTAAAATGTTTCCATCTACTAAAAAATTTTGACCCAAAGATTTAGTAAAATTAAAACCATATTTTGCTACTATTGCTTTTGTGGTCTTGTGAGTTGCTAAATTACTCATATATCTCCCTATCAACGGAATCTAAAGCTTCTATAAATTCAGCTCTAGTTATCCCATAGTTATTTAATCTCGATAAAAATTGTTTTGCATTTGCATAACCAATGCCAAGAATTTGACCTAATAACTCTCTTCTATAACTTGAATTTTCTCCAAGAAGTAAATTGTGTTCAATAAGATCTTTATTAGTAAATTCAGTTCTTTTTTCTTCAATTTGGCATCTAGCTTTACTAAGAGCCTCCAAAATAGCTTCTGGAGACGCATTTTCTACTCCTATATCATCTCCTTTTATAGCAGAAGTTTTTGGAATATAGGCATGCTTGCAATTGCCAACCAATGATACTATTTCTTTTCTTATTTTTTCACCTGCATAGTCTGGATCAGTAAGGATTATAATCCCTCTTGTTTGACTAGCTTTTATAATTCTTTCCTTAACATTCTTAGGAAATCCAAATCCATTGGTTGCTATTATTTCAGCATCTACAGCTTTCTTTACTGCTGATATGTCATCTTTTCCTTCAACTACAATAACTTCTTTAATCAAATCAAATCTCCAAATCTAAATTACAAAAAAACCAACGCCTTAGCATTGGTGATTTATTGAGTATACCTGTAAGCCGAGTTCTGTCTTGAATAGCCATCTATCTAGGCCTATTGTCACCAATAGGCTCAAGCGACCTACCTACGGACGGAGACGGGCAGCCTCCTTTTTGAATCCTACTTGGTCTTGCTCCGAGTGGGGTTTACATAGCCAATTGATCACCCAATTGCTGGTAAGCTCTTACCTCACCTTTCCACCCTTACCTGCTAAAGCAGGCGGTATCTCTCTGTTGCACTTTCCTTAGAGTCGCCTCCACTAGGTGTTACCTAGCACCCTTGCCCTACGGAGCTCGGACTTTCCTCATGGGGTTACCATGCGACTATTCGGTATACTCACTAAGATATAATATCACAATTTATAATTTTTTTCAACTTATACCGCTAATTTGTTTGATTTTATTAAGATTTTATAATATTAATGTGTCAATTTTCTTTCTCTAAATATTCAAAATAATTATTGTAAATTACTTTCTATTGTAGTAAAATAAATATGTTAAGATAATAAGGAGGATAATAAATGCTAATTTATTCCCATAAAAAAATGTCTGAATTCATTTATTCTAATATAGAAGAAAATACTTCATTTGCTTTAAATAAATTGATGTTTAAGTTAGGTAATATGAGTCCAGACCTACCGCTTTACCATAGACATCTAAAGCACTATAAATATCAAAATTTTGAAGCAATACTTCATATGATAGAGGAACTTTCTTTAATAAATCCATCAGAAAGTGTTGCTAAATTAAATTTTTATTCTTATAGACTTGGTGTAATAACTCACTATGTATGTGACTATTTCTGCCTTCCTCATCACGATAGAGATGCGTATGGTGACAAATTAAAAGAGCATCTGCTCTATGAAAAAAATATGCATAAGGATGTAAAAAATTACAATAATGAAAACACAATCTATGATGATTTAGTGGATTTTAATGATGTTAATTTAAAGTTTATAGTAGATACTTTTATGATGAAATATGTTGAAGATGAAAGTTCAAGCGAAAATGACATAAAGTATGCAATTTCTGCATCGTCTTTAGTTTGTTCTATATTACTTCTTCATTCACTTACTGTAAGCTCTGAAAATTTTGTTTATGCATAAAAATTTTATATTTAAAATAAGGCTTATTGATTAATTCAAATGAATTTTTCAATAAGCCTCTTTATTTACAATTTATTTAAAATACAAAACATTACTTAGATTACGTCCTGGACTAGTAAGAAACTTCCCATTTGAGTAAAGTCCACTAGATGCTCCTCCATCAAGATTCATTGCATCTCTGCACCCTAAACTTAACATTATCCCACCAAGCTCACTTACTTTTGCAGATGTAGTTATTATTACTACATTACCATCTGCCTTAACTCCTATTGCAGATCTTGCGCCTGCATTTGTAAGTATCTTTGCTTCTGTAAAGCCTTCGTTTTTATAATTTTCAAGACTAGTTATTTTTTGAGAATCACTTAACACCATAGGTCCTGCTCCAACCGCAGTCATTATATCATTGTCTTCAAAGCCTTCAACTTGATAATCCCAGCTTACCTGCTTACCAACTTCACACGCAGAAGCAAATCTTAAAAGCGAATCACTATTTCCACTTATGTTTATAGCAAATCCACCTGCTGGAATTCCCACATTTTCTCCTGAAACTTTCTTCACAACTATATTATTTGAGTCTACTGCTATATTTATTCCATTTTTTATTCCTAAATTATTTCCCCAGCTATCTGTAAATAAATATATTCCTTGAGCACCTACCTTGCGATTTATCCCATAGGCTCCTACTGTATGATGGGTGTCATGTGCAGTAAGATTTACACTAGTTTTCACACGTCTTGCAATTTGGGCTTTTCCCGACTTACTTATTGCAAAAGTAGTTCCATTATCATATTTATGAATTAGTTTTCCTTTGTTTATAAGATTTCCATTAGGTGATTGTGGTTCTGGAGCTGTTGCATAAGCATTAAAAAAAGTACCATTTACCGCTGCTTTTGCCGAATTATTCTTAACTATTTGTGACATACTTTGAACAGAACCTACTTTGTTTTGACCAAGTGCCACATAACCACTCATCTTACTCATATTAACCTCTACTACATTCACGTTTCGTCCAGAAATATTTCTAGAATAACGCTTTATGTTAGAAGACTCCTGTGCGTTAACCATTGTTAATGATAATACCATTGCCACTCCCATTGTAATGCAAAATAATTTTTTGAAATTCTTTTTCATTTTTCCCCCTATAATTTTATCATATTAGTTTACTTATTAAGTTTATAATAAATACAGTTTTTTTTCAATAAGGAAATAAAAAGAATATAAATTTTTAATTTAGGGTATAAATATAAAATGTAAGTTTTTATTTATTAATTTATTTTTTATTTTAGGGAGGTGTTCTTTTTGCAAAAAAAATTAATGACTGGAAACCAAGCTATAGCAAGAGGTTTTTATGAGGCAGGCGGTGAAGTAGCTGCAAGTTACCCTGGTTCTCCTACTGTGGAGCTTCTTGAAAATATAACTCAGTATCCAGAAATATACAGTGAATTTTCTATAAATGAAAAAGTAGCTGTAGAAGTAGCTATAGGAGCTTCTATGAATGGTTCTAGAGCTTTAGCATCTATGAAACATGTGGGCGTTAACATCGCAATGGATCCACTTATGACCTTTGTCCAAACAAAAATAAATGGTGGTTTTTTGCTTGTAACTGGCGATGACCCAGGAATGGCGAGTTCTCAAAACGAGCAGGATAATCGGATTTTAGGAAAGTTTGCAAATATGGCAATATTTGACCCTTCAGATAGTCAAGAAGCAAAAGACTTTACTACATTAGCTCTTAGTATTAGTGAAACTCATAATATCGCTTGTATGCTCCGAATTACCAGTAGGTTATGTCATAGTAGAAGCCTAGTTGAGCTATATGAACGTGAAGTCCATAAATCGGCAGGTTTTTCTGGTATTGTATCAGAACATGCTATGATTCCTCCATATACCTTTGCAGCTCAACACAAAATGAAAGACAGTCTGGCTTCTTTAGAAGAAAATCTTGATAAATACAATATAAATATTTTTGAAGAAAACAAAGCTTCAGATACACTTATAATCACCTCTGGAATAGCTTACCAAAACCTTAAAGAACTTGATTTAAAAGTAAATATACTTAAACTGGGAATAGTAAACCCACTTCCTATTCAAAAAATCAAATCACTTTCTGAGAAATATAAAATAATCGTAATCGAAGAAATGAGTGATTTTATAGAAAAAGAATTAAAAGTAAATCAAATAAACTGTATCGGAAAAGAACTTTTTAGTTTTACAGGAGAAATTTTTTCAGAAGATATAGCTCAAAAATTAGCTTCAATTGGTATTTCAAATAATGAAATTCACACTACATCAAAAGCTTCAGAGCCAGAAGGTTGTGTACCTAGAGGGCCACTATTTTGTAGCGGATGTCCTCATCGCCCTGTATTTGACATACTAAAGAAAAACAAAAGTCTTGTACTTGGAGATATAGGCTGTTATTCTATGGCAATTTATGAGCCATTTGAGGTCGCTAAAACTATAATAAGCATGGGTGCCTGTCTTGGAATGATAAAAGGTATGAGAAAATCTATGAATATTTCAGAAAAGGATACGCCTCTTGTCGCAGTTATTGGAGATGGTACATTTTTCCATTCAGGTATGACTGGCTTTGCAAACCTTAAATATCAACTTGATGAAACCGATAATATCACGCTAATTATTTTGGATAACTCTACTACGGCTATGACAGGTGGACAAGATAATGTGGGCTTTGTCAAAAATAGTCAAAATGAAAATAATATCCCCCTCGAAAATGTTCTTAAATCATTTGGATATGACCCTATAATCGTTGATCAATTTGAGTATAAAAAAGCTAAGCAAATTATAGATGCTGAAATAAAAAAACCTAAATTATCTATAATCATCACAACTAGACCTTGCGCGCTAAAATTTAAAATAAAAGAACCATATTATTATGTAGATCCTAAAGTATGCATCAACTGTAGATCCTGCTTAAGAACAAACTGCCCTCCTATAAGAATGAAGGCTTATCCTGAAATTGAGAATCTAAAATCATATATAGACCCTCAGATGTGCGTAGGATGCAGTATTTGTTCGCAAGTATGTCCTGTAGGTGCTATAAAATGTTCTTTGGAAAAATAATGTGGAGGTAATTATGAAAGATATAAATATTTTTATTGGTGGTGTAGGTGGTCAAGGACTTGTATTAATGACTAAAATATTATCAGAAGCTTTTGTATCACTTGATTTTGATGTCAAAACAAATGATGTAGTAGGACTTTCACAAAGAGGAGGAAAAATCTGGGGAACTGTTAAATTTGGTGAAAAAATATATTCTCCAAATATTCTTCCATCAAATGCTGATTATCTTATCGGACTAGAGCCACTTGAGGCTTATCGCTGGATAAATCATTTGAAGCCCGATGGAATATGCATAATAAATAATTCAAAAATATATCCTTCCATGGTGGCTATGGAAAAATTTGAATATCCTACAAACATAGAAGAAGTATTTTCAGGAAAATATACCTTAATCTCATTAGATGCTACGGCTCAAGCCGTTTCTCTAGGAAACTCAAAAGTTTCTAACGCGGTTATTTTAGGATTACTCTGCAAATCATTAGATGAAAAATACGGTCATTTAATAAAACCTGCTACATTTTATGATGCATTAAAATCATCTTTAATAGAAAATGCTCCTAAAAAAGCAGTTGAGCTTAATATAAAAGCCTTTGAATATGGGTATATAAATTAAATATAAAATGAAATACGAAGGAGGGATTTATATAAAAAAAATACTTTATTATACTCAGCTTTGCCTTATATTTTCCCTCTTTTGGATTTCACTTTTTGAAAATATATCGCTTTATTTAATTATTTCAGCCCTTATCGTTTCACTTGCAACAATTTATATATCTGAAAAAATTTTTATACAAGATAGTTATTACAACACATTTTACTTTAGTTTTGGGAAAATATTAAAATATTTTTTTGTTTTGATTTTTGAAATATACAAATCAGCCTTTGCTTTAGTCCCCAAAATTCTTGAAGGAAAAGCTGAGCCTTGTTTTATTTCTATAAAAACTGATTTAAAAAAATCCGAACACATTGCAATTTTATCAAACTCAATAACGCTTACTCCTGGAACTATAACAGTAGATGTCTCTGAAGATAATATTTTAGTCCTTTGGTTTGACCCCAAAAATGTTGATGATAAAGCTGCGGGCGATATTATAAAAGGAAGTTTTGAAAATGTACTAAGGGAGGATGTCTAAATGGAACTTGTGCTCATAATAATATCCACATTATCACTTTTTAGTGCACTTAGGATTTTACTCGGCCCCTCCATATGGGATAGACTTTTAGGACTTAATTTAGTAACTTCAAAAACAATAATGATAATAATTATAATCGCTGTGATTAGAAACCAAACCTTTCTCTTAGATATTGCCCTTACATTTGCACTACTAAGCTTTATCGGTATAATTTTTATAGCGGTTTATATTCAACGAAAAAGTCGACTTTAAAGCTACATTAAGGAGCTTGTTATGGAATATATAGGTAATTTTCTTATAGGCTTAAGCCTTATTTTTATAACAATAGGAGTTTTTGGGATATATAGATTTAAAAATTTTTATCAGCGGGCACTTATATCTGCAAATATAGATACTGTAGGTTACATAACCCTTATGCTTGGTTTTATAATCAAAAATGGATTTTCTTTTTTTTCTCTAAAGATATCATTTATTCTTATTATTACACTGATTATAAACCCACTTGTTTCTCACGCTATAGTTCGCTCCGCATATATAAGTGGCTATAAGATAGGAAGGGATTAATATGGTAGAAATAGCACTTTTACTTTTAATCGTATTTTCAATAGGTGCCGTTCAAACTCATCACCTTAGGCATTCAATTATATATTTAGGAATTTTTTCGCTCTGTATTTCATTTGTTTATCTAATATACAATGCCCCTGATGTTGCACTTGCTGAAGCTATAATAGGAAGCACTATCTCCACAATTCTTTATCTTGTAGCCCTTCAAAAATACAAGATATTCACTATATATTTTAGAGTTGAAAATTCAAAGGACTGTGATACCTTAAAAGAATGTGGTTTCGATTCTTCACTTATGAAGCTTTTGAGTAAATTTTGTAGCAAACAAGAGCTTGAATCTCAATTTATATTTTCAAATCTTTCTTTAAATGAAATATTTGAACATCATCAATACTCACTTATAATTGAAAGCGATTTAGAAGATGATGCCCTTACAATATATGCTCATAGCGAAAATTTTAAATTAGACTCACTTGAAGCCTTTTTAAAAGCAGAATATCAAAAACCGTATATTCTAAAGAAGATTCAGGAGGAAATAGTAGAATGAGACGAATTCTTATTGCTTTATTTATAGGAGTCACAAGTGTATATGTGCTATTTCTCTCTAGTACAAACTACACAAAGCCTGTATTTGAAGTTTCTGCATACTATATAACACACGCTTATTTAGATTATCAAAGCCCAAATGTAGTTACCTCGATTTATCTTGTATATCGATATTATGACACTCTATTTGAAGCGCTTATGCTTATGTTTAGCCTTATAGGTGTAATTTATATGTCTGTACACGAAGGAGAGCATGAAGATGATAAATGATGAGTCTAACTTAATTTCCAAAACCCTAGTAATAGTAATCCCATTTTTTATATTAACTGGGATATATATAATTTTAAATGGTCATATTTCTCCCGGCGGCGGTTTTCAAGGAGGTGCTGTGCTTGCATCCGTGTTTATGTGTAAATATTTGATATCTCCGCTAAAGGATATTTCCCTTGATATTTTTCACGCTTTAGAAAAAGTCATTCTGCTTTTTATAATTTTGATTTCATTGTCTTTTATGACCTTGGGATTTAAATTTTTAAATCTAATCTCAAATCAAAGCTATCTTCTTATCATGAACCTTCTTATTGGTATAAAAGTAGCCTGTGGAATGACCATAATATTTTATAGATTTATATTTTACGAGGACAGATAATATGACTAATATAATAAATGGAGAAAATGTAGGCATAGTCCTATTTTTCATAGGAATGTATGGCCTATGTGCAAGACGAAATATTCTAAAGACTATAATAAGCCTTGCGATAATGCAAGCTGCCCTAATACTGTTTTTCCTCAGTATAAATGCTGATAAAGAAAGTCTCGCGCCTATAGGAAAAACTTTTTCTAATATTTCAAAAGTAGCAGACCCCATTCCCCAAGCACTTATGATTACAGCTGTAGTAATCGGGGTTTCTGTAACAGCTACAAGTCTTACGATGTTTGTTTCTTTACACCATAAGTATAACTCTACAAACTGGAATAGAGTGAAGAAGAAAAGAAGTGAGAGTGATATATGACAAATATGCTATTATTCATCATATTGCCTATAATTTATAGTCTTTTACTATACATACTAAAGAAATTCCTTCCAAAATATACAGTAATATTTATACCTGTGTATTTATTTGCTATGTCTATTTTCTATATACAGCATGTAGGCAATAATGAAATTTTCTTTAATCTAACACCTATTCCCCTTCCATATTCTATGGCCTTGCGAATAGATAGACTCAGCAGTATAATGTTACTGTTAAACAACTTTTTATTTATGTGTATGTTTATTTTTAGTCTAAAAAAAGAATATTTTAATCGCACCTTTATATTTTTATTTCTAAGCCTTGAAGGTCTTATAAATGCGATATTTTTATCTACCGATTTATTTAATATATATGTGCTTATAGAGGTCTCTACAATTGCTGTAAGTATTTTAATAATGTTTAAAAAAGATAGCCAATCTATGTATGACGGTCTTATATATCTTATAGTAAATATGGTGGCTATGGCATTTTTCTTGTTTGGAATAGGTTATTTATATAAATATTTTGGAGTTCTCGATATAATAAGTCTAAAAACTAAAATTGATAGTGTAGATAATATTAAAATTCTATTTCTTCCCTTTGCCTTTTTATTTAATGGCGTTGGACTAAAAGCTGCAGTTATGCCTCTTTATAGTTGGCTTCCTAAAGCTCATGGAACCGCAAGTGCCCCATCTGTAGTTTCTTCTATTCTTTCAGGCATATTCGTAAAAATAGGAGTATACCTTATAATAAGAATGCAGTGGCTCTTTGCTTCTGCAATTGATATAAACTCTATATTGTTGTTTTTAGGTTTTTTTACTGCTGTAGCAGGATTTTCTTTTGCTATGAGCCATATTGATATAAAGGCTATCTTAGCTTATCATACTATATCTCAAGTCGGACTTATCATAGTTGGCATAAGCGGCCCTTATCAGTATAACTATGCTGGAGGATATTATCATATAATGGCTCATGGTATTTTTAAAGCTCTGCTTTTCCTCATAGCTGGAGTGCTTATTCATCACTTCAAAACGAGGGATATCTCAAAAATGCATAACCTCTGGAGTAGCAACAAAATGCTTTCCATAGTTCTTATATTTGCTGTTTTGAGTATAACTGGAGCTCCATTTTTCAGCGGAGCTTATTCTAAATACTTTATAGCAAGTGGACATAATTCTGCATTAATAGAAATTATGTTTTGGATAATAAACCTCGGCACTATGATGTCTTTTTTGAAATTCTTTAAACTTATAATTAATAAAGAAGGCTTTTCTGCTAAAAAATTAAATCTACACTTTAACGAAGGACTAGTGCTCTGTACCATGGCAACTTTCTGCATTTTTCTAGGGATATTTGGAAATTTCTTTTCTAGCTTTACTTTAAATTTAAATATGAACTTCGGGATTATATCTCAAGCTAAAAAGCTTCCAATGTTCTTTTTTAGCTATTTTATAGGAATATTTTTATATGAAAAGATTTTAAAAAACAGCATTTTTATAAAAAAAATACGTGCTTTTGACCTATCCTTTAATAGTATTAATATTGCTATTGTAATGTTTTTTTTCATAACCCTTGCTTATCTAAATATTAGTTTTTAATTTTAACTATATAAAAATCACCTTAAGCTAACTATTTTCAAGCTAGTTTAAGGTGATTTTTCTTAATCTACTCTTCCTCATTCATTAAATCTATTAACTGCTTTTTCATAAAAATCACTGCCGATTCTATCATCTCTGATATTTCATCTTGAGAAAATAAAAGCTTTACTAAAATAGGAAGCCTACTATAGACCTCTGCAAATTTAATTTTTCCAGTTCCTTTTCCCCATGCTTTTTCAGCTTGAATTACAAATATTAACAGCGCTTTATGTGCTTGTTTTTTATACCCACATTTCCATATGAATATTAAAAAACTGAAAAATAGAGTTAATATAGTAATATTAATAAAAATTTCTTTCATATGCTCTCCTTTTTAAACCATTAATCCACCACTCAAAATAAATGCTACAATCGCTCCTACTAGTGAAGTCCAAAAACACCTTTTATAAAATCTACTTTCATTTTCAATTTCATCAATGCGGTTATTTGCAACCTGCAATCTTTCTTCAATTTTTTCAAATTTCAAATCTATATTTTGCATATTGCTCTGAAGCATAGCCTTTATATAAACTATATCTTCTCCAAATTTCCTTATTTCTTCCATAATCTTATCTGTTTCCAAATTAATTCTCCTAGCAATTTATTATTATAGTTTTCAATTTAGAATTATATATTACACCTATCCCTAATAGTTCTAAATCTCGAATTTTTATATAATTTGAATCCTGTTTTTTTATCATGCTTCCCTTAAATTCATTACCATTTATGAAAACTGTTCCATTTAGGTAATCTACCTTAAATTTGCTACATTCAAGGTCTCTTAATTTAATAAAATTAACCTTATCCATCACTATACTTTCTACATCCTTATAGCTGCCATTAATATATATTTTTTGTGATGATAAGTTGTAGCAATCTATAGTTTTAGGAATTCTCCAATTTTTACTAACCTCAAAATGAGGTTTATCAATAAATGAGCTCCAATTTCCACCCCATACTATCCCAAGTTCCCTAGCTATGCCTCCTGCTTTATCCAAAATTTCATGATTATAAAGCTCAGTTCCTCTGCACGCTATATCCCATGCTAACCCATATTGATGAGAAGATATTTTTTTGATACCATCGCATTTACTTGCACCTTTTTTATATAGATAATTTTGTCTTTCTACACTTCTGTATGTTTCAGTTATAAATATGTTTATATTTCTTTCTTTACATACTTTCAAAAACAGTTTACAAGCCTCAAGTCCTGGCTCTTTTAATTTATATATTGATTTTATTATTTCTGACAAATTAACCTCCTTAAAACAAAAAGAAGACCCTTTTGAGAGTCCTCTTATATATTAACTTAGTTCGGAAACTTACTAGTTTACCGACTTATCTAACTCTGTTTGAACTTTTGCTCTCCAAAGTGTCGGTACTTTCTCTATCTTCCAATCATCTTCTCTTATTTTCTTTAGATATAGTTCTACCATTTTATTTACCTCCTGCTATAGTATTTGCTAAATCTAGCACTGCATTTTCTAGTATTGTTCTGTTCTCATATTCCTTAGACTGCACTTCTGCCATTTCAAGTAATGCCTTTTCTAAGGTTGAATTTTTTTCTGTTAGAATATCAATTTCTGTTGGTTTTGGTTCTATTGGTGGAAAAAGAATATTCTTTTCTTCTTCCGTAAGCTCTATAAGTTTTGTATCGTACTTATAGTTATATCTATATTTACTATCCATCAACCCTTTTTCAAGATAGTTTCCTTGAGCTTGGTAGTATTTATCACTGTAACCTTCATCAATATATATCCAACCTTCTAAATTTTGAATAAAGTTAGATGAACCTACTTCTTTTACTATTTTATTTGAGTCTATTTTTACATAAACCTTAACTGGCTTAATTTCTATTACTACAATTTCAATATTATTATCCATTAATTCGCTCTCCTTTTTAGTAGATTTCTGCGTCTACATGTATATAACAACCATAATTAATGTTATCCATATTCGCTCCATTATGTCCTGCATATATTTCACAAAATTCAGGTCCATTTAATGTAAAATTGAATTTAGAATTAGAACCAAGGATGTAATCACTATTTCCGAACTCGTGTATACAATTTAATGCTAGAGTTGATGGACTAATTACTTTTTGTACTGTAGGATGTATACGCATTTGTACAAAATCCGTAGCAGTTAATCTTCTGTATACTCTACCAGTGCTTCCTAATACTGTAGCATTCACTATCTGGTAATACCTTTTACAAAGTGCTAGTTCTTCTCCTACTGGTCTAGGACTTAATGGAGTTGCTATTTCTCCGAGTTCTAGCTTTACCCACTTTAGTGTTATAGTCGAATCAGGGGAAGTTGCTAAAAATTTGGTATTGCTGACAATCATTAATCTTAATACGTCTAAATTTCCACTATTGAATTTAAATTCTATTTTTTTAGGTGTTGGTGAAACCGTGTAATTCATTTCTGTTCCGCCAATATGTCGCACTTGAAGACTTTCGTTTGCTGTAGAACTTATTTCAAAACTTAATATTAAGTTTTTGTTTTTTAAATAATTCGATATTTCTATTTGTTGTTGAAAATTAACCTGTCCGTTAGCTTGTTTTTGTATATATAATCCATAAGCAACTTTATTAACAATTAAAGTTTTTTGATATAGAGGATTGTCATTATATCCTGTGATAGCCCATCTATCAGCAGTATAGGTATATGCCGCCAATGGACTTATATTAAAACTCGTCCCTCTCTGCCATATTTGGAAATCTCCGTTGATTAGCAGGTTTGGATTTGAATAAGGATGAACTGAAAGTCTTTTTGCTACTTCTGATATATCAGAATGATGTGCATTAGATATCTCTGTTATACTAACATTTTCTAAATAGTTATTCTCGGGATTTGAACATCCAACTATAAGATTAAATTCTCCTAAATATTCAAATGTAGTTTCATAGACTAAGTCATTAACTTTAATTAGTATATCTGTGCCTTTTCTTTTAATATCTAATCTAACTAAGGTGTTTGTGAAATTTACATTAAATACTTTGGAAGTATCTATTCCATTTAAACGCTTGGCTATTGTTAAAGATGTGTTAGTTCCCATGACTAGAATATAATTTGAAATATCTACCCATATTCCACCTATTGTGTAACTTGTAGAGTTTGGAATAACACTTATATTACCCTCAAAATCTTTAAACTTAGGTAGCACTTCTAATGACCTAGATGCTAAGTTTTGTCCTGATAGTTCTTTGCAAACTACGTTATCAAACTCTTTTCCTATGAACCATTCCCCTATTGATATGTTTAATTCTTTTGTTCCAAACTTTTGAAATGGATTAGGTTTATCTTCTAGTGGGTCTTTCTTTATCAACTGTATTAATTGGAAAGTAACAAAAGCCGTTTGTGCATTTGTTACCGAAGTCCATCTGATGTGAATTGATTTTATATCAGTCCATTTTCCATTACCATTGGTTAAGAATTCTGATTTTTTTATCTTAACAAAGTTCCAACCTGTTGATAATTCACTTGTGAGTATTGTGTATTTTGCGTTCGCACGGTCTGACAAAGACGCTTGGTCAAAGAATATGCGTATCCCATTACCAGTTGACATGTCAATTTTTGTAACATCTGATACATAAAGTACAAAATAAATAAAGTCATTATCAGTTGAAATTTCACAATTATTTAAGATTGTTAAATCTAAGTTTATATTATTTAAATTGGTAACAACAAGCCCTGCTACATTATCATTTTCAATAAGTTTTAATGATTGATTTCCTATTTTAGCGTTTGCTGTACTTGCCATTTGAGTACCTGCTCCTACTGTCCATTTACTTATATCTTGAAAATCATCTATAAGTTTTGTGTTTCCATAGTATGCTTCAAGGTCTGCATAAAAACTTGATTCTTTATCTAGCTTCTGCCCAATTGCCGAACTATTTTTTTCTATAAGATCATTTGATAATTGAGCATTTTGATTAAATATATTTATGTCATAATATTCTTCTTCTTTAGGTTTTTGAAAACCTAAACTGGTTTTATCCATATTAAATCTTCACCTCATTTCTAAGTTTGTAGTGATTATATTTTTTCATATCCAAGTGAGTCATTTTACTTAAATTACCATGAGTGTTATATATATAGATGAATTCAACTTCTAAGTGTGCTGGCTTAATTTCTTCAATTGTGCCTTTTAAAGATTCAATATTTTTTGGCACACCAAGTACTCCTACAAATTTTACCTTAAACCTATAACTTGAATTCTCTTCAATAACTTCAACTTCCCCATTACTATATGATTTTGAAACATTCTGTATCATTTCTTTAGTCGTTGTTCCTACAGAAGCTATCTTAGCTTTAATTTTTTCTATTCTAAATTCATCAGCTTGATTTGAATCTGGTGTAATTCCGTAGAGTTGTTCATATCTTTCAAGTAAATCTGAAGATGTAACTATATAGACTTCATCTATTAAACTTGATTTAGCTTCATTTAACGAAGTTATCTTCTTTGAAAGCACTTCCTGTAATTCTTCCATACTTCTATTTCCAATATAATAGTCTGGAAGAAAATCTATTAATTTCAAAAGCTACACCTCCAATATTATATTTTTCAAAGCAGGTATTTCATGCTCTGATATCAAAACATTTCCTGTGTTATCATTTAAAGTAAATTCTGAGTAATCTAAAACCCCTTTTGTTGACAGTAACATAGAACCTATTACTGCATAGCTCACAGATTTAGCTTTAAATACAAGGTTTTTCAAATATATTTTTATATTATTTTCAAAACTCTCTTTAACTTTTGAAATATCAACACTTCCATCTAGTACTACTTTTGCTTTTATATCAATTGTTTTTATATTTGGACTTCCTACTGTAACTGTAGCTCCTATAGGTCTTACTTTATCTATATATTCATAAACCTTAGACTCTAAAGTTGTATCGATGTCCATATTTGAATCTAAAATCTCTATCTTAACACTTCCTGCACCATTCCAAAGGGGAAATACTTTAGCAGCTCCTATCCCCTCAACTTCAAGTGCCCACTGTTCATAATGATTAGCATTTCCAGACGTTGATGGCTTTCTTACTTTTGTATAAAATCGATTTCTTAAGCTTTCATCATTTTCCTCGTCTTGTCCTGATTCAATAATATCTGTTAACAAAGCTTCCACATTATCTATATTGTCTAAACTTTTGAGCTTCCCAGTATACACATTTCCTATGTCACCCTCAATCTCACACTCAGCTTTATATTGATTTTGCCCTATATTTTCTGTAATTTTAAATGAAATATTCTCAATTTCCCATCTAGTTTCAATGTCTACTTCACGATTTGTAACAATTTTTCTTGTAGCTTTTGTAGCTTTTTTTCTAAGCATTCCAAAATCTAACAATTTCCTATCAAGATATTCTCCTATTGCTGTATCTGCAAAAAATAAATCAATATAATTTTGAAGTTCAAAATACATTTCAGCAAGTTTTAAAGCTGATGGTGCAAGTGCATCGTATATTACTGAACCTTCTCGTTTGTCTACATCAGCTTTTACTTCATTCAACATATCTTGAAGTATATTTTCATAAGTTTTATTTTCAAACATATTTTCACCTCCTTAAATTTCTAATTATTATATCCTGTATATTTATCTCATAACGAAAAGAAGACCATTTTTAGAGTCTTCTTTTCGTTAATTTATAAAATTACTAAATTACGTAATCTTCACCTGTTATTTCTTTGTATTGCTCAGTATTAATATCTCCTGACCTTACAAACACCTTAACATCCGCTTTAAGGTAAATACCTTTTTCATAGTATCTTTTGATTATATTAAACATATTAATTTCCTCCTGTTATTTTTAATAGAATTTTAGAATTTGTCTCATCAATAATATTTAACTGCTCTTTTATGCTTGCTTGATTTATAAGTGTCTGAGCAATAACAACTTCCTCATCTGTTGGCTCAATTGGTGGTTTAGGTAATTCTACCCATACACCATTTTCATATTTTTTACCTAATATTGTTGCATCGTAATCCTTAATTTGTAACATACTCTCAGCTTGAAATACCCCACTTAGTTGGGAAATTCCTATACATATGTTATTTGAATCTAACTGTGCGTAAATCATATATAGCTCTCCTTTCTAATAAAACTCAATTATTTCCCATGAAACATGATAGAAAGCATCTTTCCCATAAATTAAAGTAAACGCAAATGGTTCTCGACTTGCTATAACTGGTGATGAATCATAACCACCGCCATTATAACGTGACCATCCATTAAGAATTAGTATACTTTTATTTATATCTACTGCAATGTGAGGAACCTTGTAATTTGGAGAATTTGTTGAACTATTAAGTGTTACCACGCCTCGCTGTACACTCTTTACAACTCTACCATTTACTAGACTCCCTACATTTGCATTAATTGTATTCGCTGTCCCTTGTAATGTATTTAGACTGCTTTGACTAGCTCTACTTGATATTGCTGTATCTACATAACCTGCTCTTGTAGTAGTCCAGTCTGTGAGTAGTTTATTTATCCTCGCTGATATACTTCCTACTCCAATTGAACCGCCTGAGTTATTATTTGCACCAACCAGATTGTTTCCATCTTGAACTAGGTTTTTAACACTATCTAGACTTGTTTGACTTGCTCTACCATCTACCTTAGTATTTAGCTCTGTAGCGCTTTCTTGTATTAATACATCTAATGGTTTGTTTAAATTGCTATTTATAGCTTTTTTTATTGCTCCCCACATTCTAAATCACCTCTTCCTTAATTGTCCCATCTGAATTAAATGTAGTAGATTTCACTGTAGTTGCTCCATTTTCTATAGTACTTTCTACTATTTGTGTAGAACTTGGAAAAGTAATGGTTTTTGCTCTTACAATAGTATCTCCTTTTTTTATAGTTTCAGTTATACTTCCATCTACATTAAAAACAGTTATCTTATTTTCGCTTTTTTGAAGTACAATTTGCCCAATTTCTTGACTATTTTGAGCTATCGCATCTGTATTTTCCTTTATTTTTTTATCAATAGTATCCCAATTTGGATTCATAACGGTAATATCAGGTGGACTATCTGAAAGTTCTGGTTTATTAAATCCATAATTTTGTGTTTTTAACATTTTTGCTCCTTCCTAATGCTAAATATTTTCAGTAATTGGAATAAAGCTATATATACATTCCCAATCACTACTATTTTTTACAGCTTCCCAATTTGCATGTGATTCTTTCAAATCATTCCATGTTGCAAACCATTTCTTTATGCTCAACTTTATATGTGCTGCAATAAGAGGCCTTATTAATCTCTCTAAATTTGAAAAATTATAATCTTTGGATATGTCAGGCGAAAGGACTTTTATTTCTAAATAACCTTGCTTTCCTGCTAGATTTCCAGATTCATCTTCTGCCCAAAATTTTATTATAGCTTTTCCACCGGTTACATTTTTTATAATCTCTTCTATTCTTGTTTTATTAGTTTTATTTCCATTTAAATAGAGGGCTCTTAAAAAATCTTTACGTTGTGAAAGCGTTCCTAAAGGTTTTATCTTGAGAAATTTCTCTATTCTTGCGATTCCATATTCATCTGAATACTTAATATAATTATTATCTATAGCATTATCTAAATTATTTCTAAAAATATTTAACTGTTTATTTTCTTCTCTTATTATTTCTTTAAATTCTCTAGTTTGCGCTATAAATTCTGGAAGATATTCTCCAATATCAACAGTGTTTTTTTTATCCATTATCTCACCACCGTTAAATTAAGCTCTCCAAGGATTGGAATTTCTTCTTCTCCAATTGAAATATCTTCTTTCAAACCATTTATAACAAGGTTTTTCATATCATATATACTGTCTAATCCTACTAGAATATTTCCTATATAAAAATAACTCACGTATTTTTGTCCGTAAGTTATCTTCTTAAAATATTCTTCAATTTTTTCTCTCGCCTGTGAAAAATCAGAGTAACCATCTTCTAAAACTACATCCGCAGTTATATTTATTTGCTTTTCTTTTCCTGTTGATACTGTAACTTTTGCACCAAGTGGAGCTTTCCCTTCTCCAAGCCCTTCGCTTTTTGGATCTAAATAGGCTTGAAAATCTTCTATAAGCTTTTGACTTGCCGAAGTACCTGCTGAACTTGTTATTGATACCTTAACTGTATTCCCACCATTCCAAAGTGGAAATACTTTTGATTTTCCAATACCTGGATATTCTTCTGCCCACTGCAAATACTGACGTATATTACCATCTTGCGCTGTATTTGCAATTTTATTTTTTAATCTTTCTCTAAGTTCTTCATCTGATTCTTCTTCTTCACCGTAGATGAAAATATCTACTATATTAGCTTTTACAGCCGTACTCCCAATTGAACTTAGCTCTGCACTTTTTATATTTCCAAGTTCTCCTACTTGCTCACATTTAGCTCTATACTCATTTTGTGATTCCATAGATATTATTTCATAAACTAAAGAAGAAATTGTCCATCTTGTACCAATTTCTATCAAATTATCAGTTCTTATCTTTACAATAGCTGAACTAGCAGATTTTCTTGTAAGTCCAAAATCTGAGGCTTTTCTGTCAAGATACTCATCTGAAGCAGTATCTAAATATAGCAGGTCTGTATAATTGTTAAGTTGATAATACATCTCTGCTATTTTTAAAGCTGCTGGTGATAGTGCATCATATATTACACTCCCCTCTCTTTTGTCCACTTTTGAACTTACACTAGAAAGCATTTCGTTTAATATATTTTCATAGGTTTTATCTTCAAACACCTTAGAAATTCACCTCCTTTTTTAAAGGAAATTCCCCATATATGCTAACTACATCAAAAAAACATATAAGTTCATCCCCTTCATTTTCAAAAACAAAATTATTAACAGATTCTACCCTATCATCGTTTAAAAGGGCTTCTTTTACAAGTCTTTTAAATTCAATCTTTACATAGTCCAAATTTTTTCCTACAAGTTTTTTCCACTCCACCCCATAATCAAATGAATATATAGGATATTCGTATTTTTCTGTCGAGAGAATTTTTACTATAGCTTGCTGTAAAGCTTCAATCCCATCTATGCTCCCCTGTATTTTGTCCTCATAGAGCTTGTATGTCTTATCTTCAAATACAGTTTCATCAATCTGAACTGTATCTATTTGATTTATAGGAATCATTTTTTCATCACATCCAATACAAAATATTTTTGTCCTCCCCAGTTTCTAAGAAGGATTAAATCATCACCTTTTTTTAATTTGAAATATATTTGATGATTATGTTTGCCCGAATCTAAAACCGTATGAAAATGCCTATTACTTTCTTCCGTCTTATGAAAATGAGTAGTTTCCGAACTATAGCCATCCTTAAGCCATGTTGGAACATATATGAGCTGTTCTGGTATCGTAAATTCATTTCCTATATTTATTTCAAGTGGAGAAATATTCACTACTTTCCCAGTTAAAATTTTTGTAGGCATAATTGAATCAAGATAGTTTTTTACTACAGTTTTTACTTCATTTATCAAATCATCACCTCCAAATCCATAGTATGAACAGGCGTAAATTCATGTGAAACCGATTTTATTATCGCATTACGATTTATATTTTTATCACCTATGTCAAGATAAAAACTGCTTCCTGCTCTTACTCTTTTATCTCCAATACACTTTATATCTAAAGTTTGTTCTTCTTTGTTATACAATGCCAACATATTCTTTCCTATTTTTTCAAGCTGTGCAGGCTCTATGTCTTCTTTTAATACTTCATATTTTTTTAAAACTCCCCATTTTTTTTGAGTTTCCAAATCGTCAAACTCACCTATACGCTCTCCTGCTTCGTTTAAATATGTTATTTTATTATAGGTTTCTCCATCTATACTAAAACTTCTACTATAATCATAACAAAGTGAACTATCTCCAATAACAAGATTAAGTTCCAACTCTTTAAGATTTCTAAGACTTACTTTTCCAAACTCATCTCTAAATATATAATATTCATTAGTTCCAACAAAAGTTTGCTTCATAATATCTATGAATACATCAAGAAAGGTTTGACTGCTATAACTTGTAAGCGGAATTACATATTTAGTATCTGCTATATGTCCCCATTTCATCTTAAACATATAGCATACCTCTTTTATAAATCTTCCCGCAGTCTTTTTGTTTAGCACAAAAGATTTCTTTACTTTTAGATATCTAAGCTGATCATATGCTGTACAGTCTATCTCTGGACCATTTCCATCATCTATTTTGAATATATATCCATAAAATATTTCAGCTCCATCATATTTAAAATATACACAGCTTCCATTTTCTATTTTTAAACCAGTATCGAGCATTTTAAAGCTTAGTTTTGATGGTCCTTCATTTATTGTTTCAGAAAATTTTACACTTGTAATAGATTCGCTTATATCGTATACATCTTGTCCTATTTTTACAAATAATTCTGCTGACATCTATGGAATCACCAGCCTTTGCCCTGGATATATAAGATTTGGATTTTTTATTATTTTTTTATTTGCATTTGCAATAACCGTATATTTTCTTCCATCTCCATACATTTTTTTTGCAATATACCAAAGTGAATCTCCTTTTTTTACAATATATTCTTTTGGTTTATTAGGATTTTTTCTTTCTTTTTTTTCAGACTTTGTCTGTGATTTGTTTTTACTTGTATCTTTCTTTTCAGTGTCTTTAACAATAATTTTACTTGAAAACTCCTTGTATTCTGTAAGCTCTATGCTAAAGTACTTATCTCCTTCTTCTCCTGATTTTTCTACAGTGTCGTAACTCATTAAAACCAAAGTATTTATATCTGAGGTTATTCCATTTGAAGCAATAAATCTTATTGGTTCTTTACTTTTCATCCAGCTTTCAAATACTTTTTCGTATTCTTCACATCCTAAAAACTGATTTGGAGTTTCGGAATAAAAATATGGCTGTGATGGAATTTCTACTTCAAAACTATATTTTTTAAGTTCTTCAAATGATGGTATTGCAACTTGTCCAAGTTTTAATACTTCAAAAGTTTCAAACGAAAGCTTGTTTTCCACTTTTATTTCCTCTGGATTTACAGGCAGTCTATAGGTTACATTGTCTTTATCAAAAAATATCGCATATCCCATTCTAATACACCCCCTCTGCAACCATTGCTATTTGTTCGGTAAGGATTTTACTTATTCTCTTGGCTAATTTATCATCATTTGATGTGTTTCCTGAGCCTTCAAATACAACACTTATATTTGGTGCAAGTGTCGTTGTCGCAAAGTTATTTATATAGCTTCTTTCTGCCATTTCTCTTAAATAATCCTTATCTTTATTGGACATATTAACTTGTGAGTCAGTTTCATTACTACTATTATTGTTTATATTATTATTGTTGCTGTTGTTTTGTAACGATGTCATTTGAGATTGACCCGTACTCAAGTTATTAATATTAGGAATTTTAAATGTATTTTTTTCACCACTAACCTTTTTTAATGCATTATCAAATAAATTCCCGCCTTTTTCCTTACCTAAATTATATGCATCTTTAACATCTTTATAATCCCTGTATTTACTATCATCATAATCATCAAATGTCCCGAATGTAGTATATGTTGTGCCAAGATACTTATTGCTCCAAAGTAAACCCTCATTTATCTTGTTAAGCGCACCATTAACTATTCCAGTGAAAATTTTGTATATAACTTCTTGTATCTCTACAAATACATTATTTATACATACTCCAAGATTATAAAAAATAACTTTTAGTGCCTCTACTGCTCCACATATAAAACAAAATACATCTCTAAATGTTATTCCACAAGCATTAAACATATATATTAACCAAGCAATTGCTGCTCCAACTGCTAACACAGGCCAACATACTGCCATCCACTGTATAGCTAAAAGTGCAACAGCTATTGTCATTCCTGCTATAAGTGGTCCAAAGAAATCCCAATATGTTTGAATAGTTTGAACTACCCATAAAATAGCTCCTGCCACAAGATCTATCCCTACACATATATTATCTATCAGTTGACTAAATCCCTCTGAATTAATAACTTCATTTATTATGTCTACAAGAGGTAATAATGATTTAACCGCAACATTAGATATCTGAGTCCAAGCATCTTGAAATGTTTTGGGTGTCTCTTGAAACTTACTTTCAATAGCTTCTGATGAAGCAAACATCGAATTCTTTATAACATCAGCAGTTATAAGTCCTTGTTCTGCCATACTTTGCAGTTCTTCATTCGTTTTTCCTGTGTAACTTGCCATAGCCTCTGCTATCATTGGTGCATTTTGTAAAATATTTCCAAAACCTTCTCCACTAAGTCCTCCAGAAGACATAGCATCAGTTAAAGTACTTGTCGCTGCTTCTCTATTTGCCTCAGAGCCGCCTCCTATTTTCATTGATTTTTGTGCAAGTTCTGTAAAACTTAAAGCTTCATTATTGCTGTTAAACCCAGGCGCTAACGCCATTTTAGACATCATATCTGCTGTATTCTGATAAGAAACCCCTGACCGTTGTGCCGTTTGAAATACTTTATCTTGAAGCGCTCCATCAGTTTGTTTTCCATCATTTACCATTGCGAGTCTTGCCGATGTATTTATATAACTATCTGCAACAGTCGCCATATTACTCAAAGTTCCTAAACTTCCTGCTATATCAAATCCACCTTTACTCTCTCCACTGTCATTATTTGATTGAACCACATTATTAACCTTACTAAAATTTATTGAAAGAGAACCGTTAAACTTGTTATTGCTAAATTTAGAAATACTTTTATTATTATTTTTATATATGTTCTTGGTTATATTATTGGTTTTAATTAAATTGTTCTGCATAATGTTTAAATTTTTATTTACTTGTGTCATGTTTTGCTGTAATATATTTACATTTGACATTTCCTTTACCTCCTTCCATTTTTTATTTTATCTGCTTCTTTTTTTTCTGATTCTACCCTCGTCATTATGGAAGCATAAATAAATGCTCGTTCTTCGTTAGTCATATCCATAAGTTCTGAGGGCGTTATACGAAGTTTTTGAAGTGCGAAGTGTGCTAAACAATATTCAGCATCACCCCGCTCTATTAGTTTTTTGCTTCTTCTATAAGCTCATTTAAATCATTATTTAAACCAGATAGTTTTTGTACCTCTTCTGAAAGTACTGCGAATTCACCAACAAGAAGCATCGCCTTAAGGGTTTCTGTTTCTCCTATCACATCATATGCTTTTTGAAGTTCAGCATCTTTTAAGTCTGGGAATACAACTGCAGCTGCTGTTACGGCATGCATATATCCTATTTGATCTAAAGAAGCTCCTCCTGGCCCCATTTTTGTATAAAGCTTTATTATAGCTTCATTTTGCTTTTGATTTATAGGTTTTATTACAAATGGTACTACTTTTCCCTCTGACATAAATCTCTTAGAAACAACAACTTCTTTTTCTCCTACTTTTACTGGGTTTAAAAATGCATTTAAATTTTTCATATTTTTCTCCTTTTAAATTAAAAGCCCCAGTAAGTTTACTGAGGCCATAGATAAATTTTAAGTTAAAGTCCAATTTTGACTTTTAGTATTTTTTATTTTTTTTTATTTTTTTTTATTTTTCTTTATTATCTGTAATTTTCTGGTGTTTTAAACATTTCCAGTACATCCATATCGTCAAATGTAAATTCTGTTTCTATTGTGATTGGATCTTCTGATTGATCATCCAGTGATGTTATAGGCAGAGTATTAAATACAACATTCCTTAATGTTACATCTTGAGTTCCTACCGTAGACTGATTGTCCACATTTCTAAGTTGTATAGAAATATTTTCCATTCTTCCATTTTTGATATATTCCTGCGCTGCTCTTAAGTGGTCTGAGTTCATAAGATAAAGTGTACAACTTCCCTTTCCTTCTCCTCCTATTACTTTATGCTGTGTCATTCTGTGACCAAGCATTCTCCTTGCTATTATTTTAAGCTCTATATTTGCTTTTATTGATGATAGTTCAAACATCGGTCTATTTTGACCATCTCTTGTTATAAATGCACTTCCCTCTGATGAAGTAAGTGTATCTGATAATCTAGTGTAATTTCCAGCCATATTTCGTCCTCCTAACTAAGTGATACTTTCATATATATTTTTTCCACACTGTCTACTGGTTGAATGTTGCAATTTATAATAATTGCATCTTTATCTATCCCCGGCAGAACCTTTACATCTTCTGTATCAAAATTCTGTACAGCATTTAATCTTTGAAGTTCTTTGAAATAGTCTATAAGCACTGCTCTAAACTTACTTCTACCTTCTGCATTGTTATCTTCTTTTCCCACATAATTAGATTCGAAGATGCTTACAATGTCATTGTTTATTCCATCTATAACCCTTACCACTCTATTTTTTCTAAACATCTTACCTTTTTCTGAAGTAAATGTTGTAAATGAGTTTATATCATAAACAGAATATACATTACCTACACTATCTGTTTTGAATACAAATTTTCCTGCTTCTATAGCTGCTTCCATTTCTGATTTTGTCATCTTAGGAACTACATCTACTGCCCCAATATACTTTTGATTTGTATTTGATTTATTTATATATGCACCTGCTGTAATTCCAGATACCCAAGCTGTATTTTGTGCTGCTGTAAGCACTGTTCCATCTGAAAGCTTTACGCCTTGAACAACATTTATTACAGCTTCTGAATCTGCTGCACAATTTTCAAGCACTGCCTGTATTTTTCTTCCTTCTTCATCTCTCATTGATTTTATCCATCTAGTAATTATCTGCTTGTTTGCATCGTTTGCATATGGATAACAAATTACATCAAACCCAATAGTTTTTAGTGTATTAAGTGCAGCTTCAACGGCTTCTGTGCTGTGAGTCTTTGGAAGTTTATATACCTTTACTGTTTTTGCTCCTTTTAAAGCTTCATTTAAAAGAAGTTTATCTTCAGCTACTACCCCTTCTGGCATTTCTGAATAAGAAGCTGTATTTGTATATATTTTACAGTCTTCTCCTGTACTCATTTCTTGTAGTAATAATACGGTTCCTCTTTCTCCAGGTATAATGCTAAGAGGAGTATTTGTTAAAAAGTTTATATAACATCCTGGAAGTGTTTTGTTTTGCGAATTCCACATAATTATTCTGTTCTCCCTTCTATTGTTCATAATCTGCATTTGTGCTTAACTTATTCATTGGTATAAATTCATCAGAATTTCTCTCTCTAACTTTAAGTTTAAAATTAAAGTACAGGTTTTCCTCAAGTATTTCAGTTGACTTATCTATCACTTTAATCTCATCTACAAAATTTATACGCTTTAGTAATTCTATGCTTACTTTATAAAACTCTTCATAATAATTTTCTTTGTCTGTAATAAACTTTACTTTATAATTTAATTCAGTTTCAAATATTCCATTATTCTTTTGGGTTATCTTCGAAGCATTACATATTACAAAAAATGAAGGTTTCTTTAATTCTAAATTTACATTTTCATAATATATCGAAGCTCCCGGTAATATTTCATTTAGTAAGTTTCCTATAGAGTTGTTTAATTCTTTTACCATAATATTTGTCCTATTTCTATTATTTAATTTTAGATCTAAAATAATCGTTGTTAATAATTCTACTTTTTTTTCAAGCGCTTTTTTTTGGTTATTGATATAATCAAATCTATATTTTGGTATAAAAATTAACTTTTTGCCGGCTTTTTGAACTTTCATTTTATTTCTCCTCTTCGTGTTTAATGTGCAACGCCACAATTTATATTTAATATAATCTAGAAAAATCAATAAGCTTATTGTCTTGTTTTTCTATTATAATTAAACCACACTTATATTATGCAAAACAATGCAACGTTTATATAGTTAATGATTTTATCGCTTTATCATGCATATAATATATATTTCGATTTGAATACATTGTCTTCTCTGCAATTTCTTCAAATGTCATATTTTCTATATATTTATACCTTAAAATAGCTCTATATTCAGGATTTGAAATCAATCTAATTACATTCTCTATCTCTATTCTTGTTTCTAACGCTGCCAAAAGCATTTCTTTTACATACTTTTCTAATTCTATTTTTTTAGCTATTAAATCTGACATATCTTCAATCTGGCCTCCACTTGGCATATCTCTTAATATAGATGTTGTTCTTTCAGCTTTATCCTGTAAATTTTCTAAACTGAATTTTAATTGTTCGATTTCTAATGATATACTGTGGTATCTTAATAAATAATTCTTTTTTTCCTGTATTTCTGTCATACAATCACCCCATTTATTTTTACTTTTAATTTAATTAATTTAAAAATTAACTTGATAAGTAAATTAAAACATTCTTTAGTTATGCAAAACAATGCAAATTATGTATTAAACTTAATTTAGTTATCAAAACGATAACCCTATTGGTAAAAAAATATACATAATAATAAAATATAGGTCTAATTAACTTATTGTTGCTTCAAGTTACCTTTTCGATAACTAAGATTTTATTCTATTTGAATTTTTTTGTCAATATTTTTTTATAAATTTCTAAATATTAGTTTTCATAATGAAAATAAAATGTTATATTATTATTAATTGATAATTTGTTTTGTTAGCAAAGGGGTAATTCTTATGAGTAAGCTTGGAGAAAATATAAGAAAGTTAAGAATTGAAAATAATCTAAGAGGAGAAGACCTTGGAAAAGTATTAGATGTAACTAAAACCGCAATTTCTAATTGGGAATCTGGAAAAAGATCTCCTGATTCTCATACTATTATAAAATTAGCCAATTATTTTAATGTTTCTGTTGATTATTTATTAGGTTTAGATATGTATATAAAAAATATCGACGAACCTGTAGGAATTAAAATTCCTGTATTAGGAAAAGTTGTAGCAGGAATTCCAATTGAAGTTGTCGAGGATATAATTGACTATGAAGAAATTTCAAAAGAAATGGCTAAGACTGGTGAATTCTTTGCCCTCCAAGTTACAGGAAAATCTATGGAACCCAGAATGCAAGACGGTGATGTTGTTGTTGTCAAAAAACAATCTGATATCGAATCTGGAGATATCGCGATAGTACTTATAAACGGGTGTGATGCCACTATAAAAAAGGTTATAAAGCAAGATAGTGGGCTACTTCTTGTTGCAAATAATCAAGATGTATATCCTCCAAAATTCTATAGCGCTAAAGATATATTTGAGTTACCAGTCACAATAATTGGAAAAGTTGTGGAACTGAGAGGTAAATTTTAATTTATAATTAAGCATTAAAAAAGAATCCTTGCGGATTCTTTAATTGTTTGTGTGTGTCTAAATAAGAACTTTTTTTACCATCTCATTAATTCTTTTGCCGTCTACTTTACCTTTTGCGACAGCCATAACTTTACCCATTATTTTGCCCATGTCTTTCATAGACTGTGCATTTACTTCAGTAATTGCGTCTCTAACTACAGCTTCTAGTTCTTCGTCTGTAAGCTGCTGTGGAAGATATGAAGCGAGGATCTCAATTTCTGCTTTTGTTTGAGTTATTAAGTCTTCTCTTTCAGCTTTTTCAAATTCCACTAATGCATCATTTCGTTGCTTTAGCTGTTTTGCAATAAGCTCGATAACATCATCGTCTGTTACGTCGACTCTATCATCTACTTCCTTCTGTTTAACAGAAGCTCTAATCATCGTGATAACGGATTTTCTCAAAGTTTCTTTGTTTCTCATTGAAACTTTCATATCTTCCATTAATCTATCTTTTAGAGTCATGCTTTTCACCTTCTATCAACTATCTTTTTTTCTTTCTTGCCGCTTCAGCTTTTTTCTTTCTCTTTACGCTTGGTTTATCGTAGTGCTCTCTTTTTCTAACCTCTGCCATTACACCTGAAAGTGCACATTGTCTTTTAAATCTTCTTAGAGCGCTATCTAAAGATTCATTCTCTTTAACTCTTACTTCTGTTGCCATCTTTATCCCTCCCCTCACTACTAACACGTTTTTTCTTATTAGATGCAGTACTGTTAATGGGTAAAACTTTACTATGATATTATACACTCTTTTCAGGTTTTTTACAAGTGTTTTTTAGCCTGGTGGCCATGTCAACATTCTTTTTCCCAGAATATGAAAATGTAAATGGTCTACAGTTTGGCCTCCAAATTCTTTACAGTTTGCAACAACTCTAAAACCTTCATCTTCCATATCTTCTTGTTTTGCTATTAGCTGAACTGCTTTTATCATATGATTTATTACAGTACCTTCTGCGGGAACTTCTAGTATGTTACTAAAATGCTGTTTTGGAACTAATACTACATGAACTGGAGCCTGTGGACTTATATCTCTAAACGCAAGTACATGTTCGTCTTCATAAACTTTTGTAGATGGGATTTCACCATTTACAATTTTACAAAATAAACAATCCATATTTCCCTCCTGCTATTTTATTTTTATGTTTCTGCTTATATTATATGACTACACTACATATTTAGCAAGTTCTTTATTTTGGCAAAAACAAACGAATCTGAAACAGTTTCAACTTTAGCAATTATTATATGGTTTGTTAAGTCTTCTTCAGTTTTAACGCCTACTTTCATATAATTTTGAGTATGGCCTATTGCATATCCATTTTCAAAAGTTTCCACAAGTATGTCAACCTCTTGTCCTATATGTTTTTCTTCAAACTCAAGTTTATTTTTTTTGTTAAGTTCTAATAAAACATCACTTCTTTGAGATTTTACACTTGGATCTACTTGATCACTCATTAGTGCGGCTTTAGTACCTTCTCTTGGCGAATATTTAAATATATGAGTCTCATATAGCTTTAGTTCCTTTAAAAACTCATAAGTTTCTTGGAATTCTGACTCTGTTTCTTCTGGAAACCCTACAATAACATCTGTCGTTATTGCGGCTAGTGGAAAGCTTTTTCTTATAGTATCCACAGCCTGCTTATATTCCAAAGAAGTATATCTTCTATTCATTCGCTTTAATACTGAATCTGAACCACTTTGAAGTGATAAGTGAAAATGAGGACAAAATTTAGGTAATTTTGAAAGTCTAACTACAAAATCTTCAGTTATTATTATTGGCTCCACAGAGCTCGTTCTTATTCTCTCTAGTCCCTTAACCTTAGATATCTCTTCAATGACGTCTATAAGACCGTTTTCGCCCAAATCCTTACCATATGAAGCTACGTGGATTCCAGTTAATACTACTTCTTTATACCCATTTGCCACAATTCGCTCTACTTCACTTACTATACTTTCAAGTTTCCTGCTTCTTACGGGCCCTCTTGTATATGGAATTATGCAGTATGAACAAAATCTATCGCAGCCATCTTGAATTTTGACAAGTGCTCTTGCTCTATCTCTTACTTCACTTATTTCAAGTTCTTCAAAGTCTCTTATTTTCATAATGTCTTCAACTACTACTTTTTTCTCATTTGGAGATATATTTTCAAGTTCTTTTAGAATAGCTTTTCTATTACTTGTTCCAAGCACTAAATTAACTTCTTCTATCTCTAAGATTTCTTTTGGAGATTTTTGTGAATAACATCCCATAACTACTACAATTGCATTTGGATTCATCTTTTTAGTACGTCTTATCATCTGTCTAGATTTTTTATCCGACATAGCAGTAACGGTACATGTATTTATTACATAAACATCTGAATATTCTTCAAAGCTTCCAATTTCATAACCATGAGACTTTAGCATTTCTTCTACGGCCTCAGTCTCGTATAAATTCACCTTACAACCTAGGGTTAAAAAAGATATGATTTTTTTATTGCTTTCCAACTTTTTTCTCCTTTAATTAAAACAATGATTTACAGAAACTTTTTCTGTGTATAGGGGTAAATCCAAGCTTTTTTAGCCCTTCATAATGAGATTCTGTCCCATAGCCTTTATTTTGGGCAAAATCATAGCCGGGGTACTGAAGGTCATATTTTTCCATAAGTCTATCTCTATATACTTTTGCAACTATACTTGCACAAGCTATTGAATAACTCTTACTATCCCCACTAACTACTGTTTTTTGAGCTATTTCTAAGCCCTTTATCGCTTGATTTCCATCTACTAAAATTAAATCTATCTGTCTATCATCTTTTTCCATTTCATTTGAAACATGGCTTATAGCACCTCTCATAGCCAGAAAAGTTGCATTTAGTATATTTATTTCATCTATTTTTTCATTTTCAACAAGTCCAATTGCACAATATTTGCTATGCTTTACTATTATGTCGTATAACTGCTCTCTTTTTTCGTGAGATAGTTTTTTAGAATCATTTACGCCTTCAATAACGCTAGATTCATCCATCACAACGCATGCAGTTACAACTGGACCTGCAAGCGGTCCTCTTCCAACTTCATCTATTCCTGCAATAAAACCTGCTTTATTTAAGCTATTTCTGTCAAATTCTATCATAGCGTTTATTCTAGCTATTTCTTTTTCATGCTTTTCTTTTTGCTTTTGGTAACTTTGAATAATGTTTTGTACGCCCTGTCTTTTGTCATCTTGCAAAGAATGAATATAAGTTTCTAAAGCTTCGCCTTCAAGAGATTTAACAGTATTTTTTATATCATTTATGCTTGTGCTCACAATTAGTCCTCCGGAGGTGTCTCAAGGGTTATTCTACCTATAGCTCCTGCTCTGAATTCATTTAATATCGTTTGACCCGTTCTAAGATAATCTACTTCTCTTCCTCTTAAAATAAATTTTCGTTCTAATGATATGTTATCCATAACATTTATAGTCTCATCTTCATCTTTAATCTCTATAGAATACCTTTTTTCTATCAGTGATGAATCATATTTTATTATATAGTCTAAAAGCTGATATCCAATCTCTTCTATATTTAAAACATCATCTTTTATCGCGCCTGTATATGCTAATAACATCGCAACTCTTTCATCTTCAAACTTTGGCCAAAGTATTCCAGGTGTATCAAGCATTTCTAAATTTCCTCTTACTCTAACCCACTGTTTTCCTTTAGTAACTCCTGGTCTATCCCCAGTTTGAGCTGATTTTTTACCTGTGAGCTTATTTATAAGTGATGATTTTCCTGAGTTTGGAATTCCTACTATCATTATTCTAGGTGGTCTATTTAGCATTCCTTTAGCTAAGAATTTTTCTTTTTGCGGTTCATATGCTTTATCTATTGCGGAAATAAGTCTATCTAATCCATTTCCATTGTTTGCATTAAGAGATATAGCTATAAATCCTTTTTTTTGATAATAAGATATCCATTTACCAGTTTCTCTAGGATCAGCTAAATCTTCTTTATTTAAAACAATTATTCTTGGTTTATTATTTGCAATTTTATCTATATCAGGATTTTTACTAGCTAGCGGAATTCTGCTATCCACTACTTCTACTACTATATCTACAAGACTTAAATTATTTTGAAGCAACTCTTTCGTTTTTTTCATATGCCCCGGATACCAGTTTATATGCATTCTTTCTTCCATTTTTTCTCCTTTTATTAACCTTTAACTATGGATTAATTATAAAAAAGGAACTGAAGTCTCAGTTCCTTTTAGTCTAAGCAAATCTTAGTGTTTCTTTTCTTTAATCTTAGCAGCTTTACCTACTCTATCTCTTAGGTAGTTTAGCTTAGCTCTTCTTACTTTACCTTTTCTTGTTACTTCAATTTTTTCAATTGATGGTGAATGAACTGGGAAAGTTTTCTCAACGCCCACACCGAAAGAAATCTTTCTAACTGTGAACATTTCTGTTAAGCCGCCACCTTGTCTTTTAAGAACAACGCCTTCAAAAAGCTGTATTCTCTCTCTTTTTCCTTCTTTTACTCTTACATGAACCTTTACTGTGTCTCCAGGTCCAAAGTTAGGTAAATCTGATTTTAATTGTTCTTGTTCAATAGCTCTAATGATATCCATTGTATCCTCCATAGATTCTAGAATGTTCTTAATCCAAATAACCAGCGGAACACTCGGTAATATTAACTAAAATAGTTTACCATATTTTTACTATTTTTTCAATACATTTTCATATATTTTTTTTTCTGCCTTACTGAACTTTTCAATCTCTAGCTTTTCAAAAAGATCATTTCGTCTTTCTTTCGTTATCTCCAAAGATTTTTCAAATCTCCATTGATCTATAAGTTTATGATTTCCATTTAAAAGGATTTCTGGAACTTCTAATGTTTTATATTCCCTAGGTCTTGTGTATTGAGGATATTCTAATAGATTATTTGAAAAACTTTCTTCCATATGAGATTCCTCTTTATTAAGCACACCATCTATAAGTCTTGCCGTCGCATCTATTATTACAAGTGCACCTAATTCTCCACCCGTCAGTATATAATCTCCAATAGATATTTCTTCATCTACAATCATATCTATTGCTCTTTGATCTACCCCTTCATAGTGTCCACATAGGATTACAAGATTATCATATTTTGATAGCTCCTGCACTTTTTCTTGAGTTAAAGTTGTTCCTTTTGGAGACATAAATATAGTCTTAGTATTCTCTTTTGTAAGATTATTTGAATTCAAAATATAATCATAACAGTCTGATATAGGCTGGACACCCATAACCATTCCTGCACCTCCGCCAAATGGATAATCATCAACTTTCTTATGTTTATTTTCTGAAAAATCTCTTATATTGTAACTTTCTATTTCTATTATATTATTCTCTTTTGCTCTTTTTATCATGCTGTGCTCTGTAGCACCTTCTATAAACTCTGGAAAAAGAGTCATTACATGGTATTTCATTATTCTAACATTCCTTCTATTGGAGTTATTATTACTTTATTATTTTTCACATCAACTACAGGTATAAATTGTTTTAAAGCTGGGATTAAAAATTCCTTCCCTTCTTCATTTACAATTACATAAACATCATTTGCAGTATATTGAAGCACATCTTTAATCGTGCCTATAGGCGTTAAATCTTCAAGATAAACATTAAGTCCAATAAGGTCTGAAATCAAAGTCTCATCTTCATCTAGCTCTCTTAAATTATTTTCATCTATAAACAAATGTCTATCTCTAATTTCCTCTACAGCTTCTATGGTATCTATCCCTTTTAGCTTTAGAAGTACCATATTCCTTTGGTATCTAACATTCTCAATGTTAAATTTCTTATCTCCTTCGCCCTCCATATACAGATATTCTACTTCTTCAAATCGTTCTGGATAATCTGTGTAAGGATATACTTTCATGTCTCCCTTAAGTCCGTGTGTGTTTACTATTTGCCCAATTCTATATTTTTTCATTAAATCACCTTCATCTTTTGTCTTTAACTTTTTAATATTTTATACATATCTTTATATTATAGTTTAAATCTTTAGCTTTGAACAGTACTTCATGTATTTTATTTACTATTCCTCATATTCTTTTTCTTCTAATTTAGATTTTATATCTTGAATAGCTTTATCTATCGCTCTATATGAAAATCCTCTATAATTTAAAGTGTATGCAATTTTTCTTAAAATTTCAGCTCTATCTTTATTTTTTATAGTATTATACTTTTTATTTGCTATATTTATGGCATTTTCTATCTCATCTTCTTCATTTATGTCTTCTAGTGTTTTCTCTATATCTTCTTTTTTTATACCTTTATTTTTTAAAGTCTGTTTCATTTGACGTATAGAATTATTATTTCTCAAAGATTTTTGAGCTATGTTATTTGCCAGTCTTTCATCATTTGTAAATTTATATTCCCCTAAAAATTCAAGTGCCATTTGTATTGCATATTCACTATAACCTTCTTTTATAAGTTTTTCTTTTATCTTGTTTTCTGATTTTGCAGAAGTTGTTATTATTTTTAAAGCTCTATTTTTACAACGTTTGGCCTCGTCTTCTTTTAAAATATCATTTAACTCTTCTGTTATTATAAATTCTATCCCGCTCTTTAATTTCGTTCTATATAGCCCTTCATCTGTGAGAGTAAATGAATATTCTTCATCTATATATATATCATAATTTGCCTTATTTTTCATTATTTTAGTAACTATCATATCTTACCTCACATTGAATTATATTTTTATGCACAAAAACCTAGAGGACTTAAAAGTCTCTAGGTTTTTGAATTATTGTACTATTTCTACAATAACTTTTTTGTTTTCCTTATTCGATGCTGCTTTAACTACAGCTCTTATAGCTTTGGCAATTTTTCCTTGTTTTCCTATAATCTTTCCCATATCCTCTTCTGCCACTCTGAGCTCTACAATAGTAGATTCTTGCCCCACAGTCTCTGAAACAGTTACCTGTTCGGGATAGTCAACAAGTGCTTTTGCTATTACTGCTACTAATTCTCCCATGTTTTTCCTCCTAAGAGAAATGGTAATTATAGTTCAAACTATTTTTTAGAAGCTTCAAACTTCTCTAATACACCATTGCTTTTGAATAAATTCTTTACAGTTTCAGTTGGTTGAGCACCAGTACCTAACCATTTAACAGCTTTCTCTTCGTTGATTTTCACAACTTTTGGGTTTGATATCGGATTGTAGTATCCTATCTCTTCGATAAATCTACCATCTCTTGGAGAACGAGAATCTGCAACTACTATTCTATAAAAAGGTTTCTTATTTGCACCCATTCTTTTTAATCTTATTTTTACCATTTCAATTTCACCTCCTTGAATATTTACTATTTATATTGTAACCTCTTTTAAAAAGGAAACTTCATTTTACCAGGGTTCATAGGCATTTGGAATCCGCCTTGCCCTCTTCTGCCTTTTTTATTATTACCTGCCATTTTTGTCATCTGCTTCATCATTTTCTTGCTTTCTTCAAACTGTTTTATAAGTCTATTAACTTCTTTAATATCCATTCCACAGCCTTTGGCAATACGTTGTCTTCGCTTTACATTTATTATAGCTGGCTTTTCTCTTTCTTCTTTGGTCATAGAATAAATTATAGCCTGTACTCTATCAAGCTGTTTTTCGTCTATATCCATATCTTTTACTTCCTTAGGCATACCTGGCATCATTTGAAGCAAACTCTTTAATGAGCCCATCTTCTTAAGTTGCTGCATCTGCTCTAAAAAGTCGTTGAAGTCAAATTCTTGTTTTTTGATTTTTTCTTCTAACTGCTTCGCTTGATTTTCATCATATGCGCCTTGTGCTTTTTCTATAAGGCTTAGTACATCACCCATTCCAAGAATTCTTGATGCCATTCTATCTGGATGGAATTGTTCTAAATCATCAAGTTTTTCACCAACTGCTGCAAACTTTATTGGTTTTTGCGTTATGGCTTTTATTGATAATGCCGCTCCACCTCTTGTATCTCCATCAAGCTTTGTTAGGATTACTCCGTCTATTCCAAGTGCATCATTAAAGCTTTGCGCTACATTTACTGCATCTTGTCCTGTCATTGAGTCTACTACTAAAAGTATTTCTTGAGGCATAACTGTAGATTTTATATCTTTAAGTTCTTGCATAAGCACTTCATCTATATGAAGTCTACCTGCTGTATCTATTAATACTACGTCATTTCCTAATATTTTAGCTTTTTCTACTGCTTTTTTAGCTATATCAACTGGGTTTTTGTTTTCTTCATCTGCAAAAACTGTTATTCCTGCTTGTTCTCCAACTACTTTAAGCTGTTTAATTGCTGCTGGTCTATATATGTCACAAGCAACCGCCATTGGCATCTTGCCTTGTTTTTTAAGCATTTTACCAAGCTTTGCTACTGTAGTAGTTTTTCCTGCACCTTGAAGTCCTACCATCATTATTACCGTAGGCGGATTACTTGCAAATGTAATTTGGCTTTGTACGCCTCCCATAAGTGTCGTTAGTTCTTCATTTACTATTTTTATAACTTCTTGGCCTGGAGTAAGACTTTCTGTAACTGCTACTCCCATAGCTCTTTCTTTTATACTTTTTATAAAATCCTTTACTACCTTAAAGTTTACGTCAGCTTCAAGTAAAGCGAGTTTAACCTCTCTCATTGCGAGATCGATATCTTTTTCAGTAAGTTTCCCTCTGCTTTTAAGTCCTTTAAAGGCATTTTGGAGTTTATCTGATAAACTTTCAAATATCATTCTGATAGCTCCTTGCAAATATCTATTATTTTATCTATTCTATTATCATTAAGACTATACTCTGATTTTAATGCTTTTAACATTGAAATTATTTTTTCTATTTTTTCATTTCCTTCAATTTCTTGCTTATAAAGTCCTAATTTTTCTTCGTAGTCTATCAATATACTTTCACAACGCTTTAAGGTGTCATGTATAGCTTGACGAGAAACATTCATCTCTTCACTTATCTCTCCAAGAGACAAATCTTCGCCGAAGTAGTATTCTAATATTATCGACTGCTTTTCAGTCAATAAATTTCTGTACAAAATGAATAATTTATTCAAATGAACAAACTTATCTATCTCCATTTTCCACACCTTTCCTGTAAAGGTTGTTTGCTTTACAGATAATATCTTATTATATTTTCTAACGCTTGTCAAGTATTTTTACTTTATATTTATAATTATTATTCATTTTTCCCAAATAGTGCTTTTGCAAAGGCTCTCGCTTCAAATTTCTGTAAATCAGAAATTGTTTCTCCAACACCTATATATTTTATAGGAATTGAAAGCTCTGAAATTATACCTAGTACAACTCCACCTTTTGCAGTTCCATCTAATTTAGTTAGAATAAGTCCGTTAAGTGGAGCCGCTTCTTTGAATACTTTTGCTTGAGTTATTGCATTTTGCCCTGTAGTCGCATCTATTACGAGTAATACTTCTTTTTCGGCTTCAGGATATTCTCTATTTATTATCTTAAATACTTTTTCAAGTTCATTCATAAGATTTTTTTTATTGTGAAGTCTTCCTGCGGTATCACATATTAAAACATCTATCTTTTGTGCTTTAGCTGATTTTATAGCATCAAATATTACTGCCGAAGGATCTGCCCCTTCTTGATGTTTTACAATAGGAACCCCTGCTCTTTCTGCCCAAATAGTAAGCTGTTCTGTAGCTGCGGCTCTAAAAGTATCGGCAGCTGCAAGCATAACTGTTTGCCCTTCATTTTTGAGTTGAGATGCAATTTTTCCTATACTTGTAGTTTTTCCAACCCCATTTACTCCTACGATTACCATAATCTTTTGCTTTTTGTCTGAAATTGAAATTTCTTCTAAATTGACATTCTCAACTTCTTCAGATTTTTCGTACGGTAATAACAATAAATTCTCCACTATATTTTCAAGTTCTTCTTGAAGCACAGCAGGGTCTTCTATCTTATTTTCTCTTTCTCTTTTTCTTAATTCTTCAGTTATTTTTAATGTCGTTTCAAACCCTACATCTGCAGTTATAAGAATTTCTTCAAGTTCTTCATAAATCTCTTCATCTATAGTTTTATAACCTTTAAACAAATTGTCTAATTTTGTAGTAAAGCTTTGGGTTGTTTTTGAGAGACCTTCTTTTAACTTTGCAAAAAAACCCTTCTTTTCTACTACTTCTTCAGCTTCTACTTCTTCCTCAGCTTCTACTTCTTCCTCAGCTTCTACTTCTTCCTCAGCTTCTACTTCTTCCTCAGCTTCTACTTCTTCCTCAGCTTCTACTTCTTCCTCAGTTTCTACTTCTTCATCAGTTTCTACTTCTTCTTCAGCTTCTACTTCTTCCTCAGCTTCCACTTCTTCCTCAGTTTCCACTTCTTCCTCAGTTTCTACTTCTTCCTCAGTTTCTACTTCTTCTTCAATTTGGTCTTCTATTTCCTCTTTTTTACGTCCCCATCCAAAAAGTTTTTTAAACATATCTAAATCCTTTCTTTCAACTATTGTTCTATAAAGTCTGTAGCTTCTTCAAATTTAAGGCTTACAATTTTTGAAACCCCTTTATCCTGCATCGTTACTCCATATATATAATCTGAAGTCTCCATAGTTCCTCTTCTGTGCGTTATGGTTATAAATTGAATATCATTTGAAAGTTTCTCTAAAAAAGTACTGAATCTGACTATATTCGAATCATCTAGTGCTGCATCAATCTCATCCAAAATACAAAATGGTGCTGGTTTTGTTATAAGGATTGAAAATAAAAGTGCAATTGCCATAAGTGCCTTTTCTCCGCCAGACATGACTGATATACTTTTCAATTTTTTACCTTCTGGCTGTGCTACTATTTCTATCTCCGAGTTAAGTATATCTGAAGGATTACTTATTATTAAGCTCCCTTCGCCTCCTCCAAATAGTTGCGAAAATACTTTTCCAAAAGTCGAGTTTATCATATCAAAATTTTCTCTAAACTCTCTGGTCATATCCTTTTCAAGCCCTGTAATTATTGATTCCAGTGCTTCTATAGACTGTTTTATATCATTTATTTGAATATTATAAAGTTCATATCGTTCTGATAGTATCTTATAATCTTCTATCGCATCTAAATTTATATTGCCCAATGCTTCTATTTTAGATTTTAAATCTAATATACTGCTTTTTTCATATTGTGTTTCTTTATTATAAAATTGCCTTGCTTCTTCTATACTTATTTGATATTCTTCTAATATTCGTTGCGTTACCGTTTGAGTAATAACTTGAATTTTTCCTATTTTATTTTCAAGTCTATATTTTTCTTCTATTTTTTTCATTTTTACTTCTTCATCAGTTTTCTTTTCTAAATAAATCTGATGTAATTTCGTATCTATTTTTTTAGCTTCAGATTTCAAATCTTCAACATTTATATTTAACTCATCTACCTCAATTTGCTTTAATTTAAGTTCTAAATTGAATTCTGATATCAATTTTTCAATTTCAGATATTTCTTTGGTCAATAAATATATTTCTTTTTTATTTTCCTCAAATTGAAAAACATAGGTTTGTTGTAGCGTTAATAAGCCTTGATTTTCAACATTACATGATTCCAGCTTACTCTCTAATTTTGATATTTCCAAGTTTACTTCAGAAACACCCCTTAATAACTTTTCTTTTTCTAATTCAAAATTATTTTTTTCAGTTGATAAACAAACCAGGCTATCTAAAGATATTTTTATTTCAGATTCCAAATTTAATAATTCTTGTCTTAATGTTTCAATTTTTTTCTCAGTTTCAAGTTCTAATTCTTTTTTATTTTCAGTTTCAGTTTTTAAGTTTTCAATACTATTTTTTATATATTTTTGTTTATTTTCAAAATCATTTATCTCAAATATGAGTTCGTCTTTGTACTTTAATCTATTATTGATATCAAGGTCAATTGATTTCAATTTATCGAGCAACACCTCTTCTCTATCCCCAAGGTCACTAAAACATTTCATTTCTACTTCTAGACTAGAATTCAATTGGCTTATACGTTGTTCGTACTCTTCTATTATTCTTTTTCTGCCTAAAAGATTGGTCTGTTTATAATAATGCCCCCCTGTTATTGAGCCTCCTTGATTAAAAATTTCTCCATCAAGTGTTACTATTCTATATTTATAGTTTAATTTTCTAGATAAAATAACCGCTTCATCCATATTATCTACTAATACAGTACGCCCTAGCAAAGATTCTATAATCGCTTGATATTTAGCATCACATTTTACTACTGACGATACCGTCTTTATACCTTCAAGTAAAAGACTTGTTCCTTTTATAGTATCTAACGGCAAAAATGTAGCTCTTCCAGATTTCGTTTTTTTCAAAAATTCAACGGCCTGTTTTGCGGAATTACTATCCCTAGTAATAATATGTTGCAACGATGCTCCAAGTGCGGTTTCAACAGCTTTTTCATAAACCGCTTCCGTTTTTATAACATTAACGACTACATCTAATATCCCATTTAAATGTTTATTTTCAAGTATAGTTTTTACACTTTTATTTAAACCTTCCATATCATTTTCCATTGATATGTAGATGTTTTGTTTTGTTTTTAAATCCCTTAATTCTAAAACAATCTTATTTTTACGTGATTCTGATTCTATTTTTGATTTTCTACATTCAGAAAGCTCATATTCCAATTTATTTTTATCATTTTGAATATTATTTAAATCACTTATACAAACTTCACTTTTTTGTTTCAAATCTTGAATGTCAAAATCTACTTCGTTTAAATTTCGTTTTAATTGAAGTATATTATTTTTTATTTCTTGTTTCTTTTTGTTTTCATATTCAATATTCTCCAATAGAAATTGAAGATTATATTCTTTTTTATTTTTAGATTCTACAAGTAAATTCTTTTTTTGGAGACAGGATTCATATTCAATCTTGCTATTTTCAAAATTTGAAATTAAATCGACTTTAAGCGCTTCTTTTTGGACCAAACCATACTTTAGCGTTTCTAACTCAGAGTTAACCTTCAATTTCAACTCATCTAATTTTAATTTTTTTGACTCCACTTCATCTAAATTACCTTGTGATATCAAGAGTGAGTTTTTTAGTTTTGTAAGATTTTTTTGATTAAACTCTAATTTTTCTTCATTTTTATTTATTTCATTTTTGATATTGTTTTTTTCTATATTAAGCTCGTTCTTATCACTATCTAATTTAGTTATCAAAGCTTGAGTTTTTTCTTTTTCTTCTTCATATATCTCTAATGTTTTACTAAAATCTACCAGTTTATTATCTATAATTTTTAACTCAGCGTTAACTTTTTCAAGTTCTAATATATCGCTAGAATGATTTTTGTACGAATCATCATATTCGTTTAGAAGACAATTTATTTCTACTTCTTTCAAGTGATTCTTAAGTTCTAAATATTTATGTGCTTTTTCACTTTGTTTTTTTAGAGGCTCAATTTGTCTTTCTATTTCAATATATATATCATTTAAGCGTTCCATATTAATTTTAGTAGCTTCTAGCTTTTTTTCGCTTTCTTCTTTTTTAAATCTAAATTTTGATATCCCGCTCGCTTCTTCTAAAAGTTTTCTCCTTTGAACTGAGGTCGAGTTTACAATCTCATCTATTTTACCTTGAGATATTACCGAATACCCCTCTTTACCTATTCCTGAGTCTAACAAAAGTTCTTTTATCTCTTTTAATCTGCATATTTTTCCATTTAAATAATATGCGCTTTCTCCATCTCTATAAGCTTTACGCTTTATGCTAACTTCGGAAAAAGGAATATCTAACGCTTTATCTTCATTATCAAATATTATCTCTACTTCACAATAATTGGCTTGATTATGACGTTTTGTTCCAGAGAATATAACATCCTCCATCTTATCTCCTCTAAGATTTTTAGCACTTTGCTCTCCAAGAACCCATCTAAAGGCATCCAATACATTGCTTTTTCCGCTTCCATTTGGACCAACAATACTTATTATTCCATTTGGAAATTCTATTTTCGTCTTATTATGAAAAGACTTAAATCCCTTAAGTTCTATCGATTTTAATTTCACGGCGCTCTCTCTTTTATTTTAAAAATGATATATCTATTACTGTTTCATCCACAACTAAAATATTTTCTGAATCCATATATTCTAAATTAAACATTATGTTATAATTATTTTTAAAATATGTCTTATTCGACTTTTTATTTCCAATTACTTTAGAAATATGTTTTTTGTTAAGCTTTAAGGTTACTACTCGTTCTTTGTAATAATCCAACTTTTCTGGAATTATGACATTCTCTATAATATCTCTAAATATACTAGAATAAACAAGTTCTCCAATTGCCGGATGAAAAGGCCCTGCTACAACATCTTTTCCAAGGGTTATATCTTCAGATGTTTGAAGTCCTATCCGTATAACTTTTATTCCTTTTTTTGAAAATCTGACATAAATTTCTTTGCATGTTTCTACTGTCTGTTCTATGCTCCAAGGTTCATAAACCTTACTCTTAAAAAGTGATTCAAGCCCTGTATCTTTTATTACTAGCACCGGATATATTCTTACAAAGTGAGGTGATATTTTTATAAATTCCTCTGCTGTATAAATTACTTTATCAACTGTATCTCCCGGCAAACCTAGCATCATCTGAAGACCAAGTTTAAATCCATTTTTTAAAATAAGCTCTGATGATTCATACACACATTTAGAGTTATGTCCTCTATTGCTATTTAAAAGTACGGCTTCATCTAAAGACTGTACTCCCAATTCTATTATAGTTACATTTTTTAATTTTAAAAAATCAAGAATTTCTTGATTTATAGCATCTGGTCTCGTAGATAATCTTATATCCGTTATATTGTGGTTTTTTCTATACTTATTTGCAATATCCAAAAGTGCTGCCTGATGTTCTATTTCTATGGCTGTAAAACTTCCTCCAAAAAACGCTATTTCTATATCCATGTTTTGAGGAATAGTTTTTAAGGCTTCTACGATTGTATCCTCGGCTTCTTTTGGCCCTACTAAAGAAGAGACTCCAGTTATTTTTTTTTGATTACAAAAAATACAATCATTTGGGCATCCACTATGGGGTACAAATATAGGAATTGTTCTTTTATTGTTCATTCATTTTCTCCAAAGCAATTTCTGCTGCTTTTTGTTCTGCAACTTTCTTACTTCTTCCTTTCCCAGTAGATACTACAGTGTCATTTAAAAGCAAACTTACTGTAAATATTTTTTGGTGATCCGGTCCTTCTTCGCTTACTACAACATACTCAATTTTAGCATTTGATTTTTTTTGTATTACTTCCTGATATTGTGTCTTATAATCCTTAAATAATTTCCCTTGTATTGCCTTTTGAATTATATCTTCCATTTGACGAAGTACAAATATTTCTGCATTTTCATATCCTGAATCTAAATATATTGAAGCTATAAGCGCCTCCATAGCATCTGATACTATAGAACTTCTACCTCTTCCGCCCGTTTGTTCCTCACCTTTTCCCATATATATATATTGACTTAAATTAAATTCATCGCCGCTTAGCTTTAACGAATTTTCACAAACAATTGTAGATCTTATTCTAGAAAGTTCTCCCTCTGGAATATTTGAAAGGTTCTTAAATAGATAAGTAGTTATTATTAAACTAAGTACACTATCCCCTAGAAATTCCAATCTTTCATTGTGCTTTATCATCTTTTTTTTGTGTTCATTTGCATACGATGTATGTGTAAGTGCTATTTTTAAAAGCTCTATATCAATAAACGTATATCCTATTTTTTTTTGTAATTCTATAAGTTTGTTCATAAAAACACATTCCCCCTGATAACATTATATTTGACTTTTATATTAAAAGGCTGCATAAATGCAGCCTTTTAAATTTTTTTATAAGTCGCCTTCTTCTATTTCTTCTTCTTCAAAATCCTCATCGTCACATGCACTTATAACTACTTGATCACAACAAGGGCAAAGTATGTCTGACTCTTCGTCATATAACAAATCCTCGTCTATTTCAATTTCTTCGCCACAGTGAGGACACGTTATTTCAACATAACCCATTTCATCATCGTCTTCGTCATCTTCTTCATCTTCATAAAAATCATCCTCTAACTCAGACAAATCTTCATCGATCATTTCAGTGTACTCTTCTAGTTCCTCTTGCTTGTCAGAAAGTTCCACAATCGCATCTGCAAACTCCCCTAAAATCTCTACTACTTCCTCCAAAACTCTACCTTCTTTTGTTTCGTTAGAAATACCTAGACCTTCACATAGGCCTCTTAAATAAGCAACTCTTTCGTATAAATATTCCATGATCATGCCCTCCTTATACAAGTATATATTATAGGTTTCTATACTCTTGACATATAGTCGCCTGTTCTTGTATCAATTTTAATTTTATCCCCTTGGTTTATAAAAAGAGGAACTTGTACCACTGCGCCAGTTTCCATGGTAGCTGCTTTAGTTACATTTGTAGCAGTATCACCCTTAACTCCTGGTTCACAATCTACTATTTGAAGTTCAACAAAGAACGGTGCTTCAACTTGAAAAGCTGCTCCTTGATAAAATCTTATTGTAGCTGAATCATTTTCCTTAAGCCATTTTATAGCTTCTTCAACTTGCTCATAATTTAAAGGAATTTGCTCATAGCTCTCATTATCCATAAAGTAATATAATTCCCCATCATTATAAAGGTATTCCATTTCTTTTGTTTCTATAGTAGCCTTTGGAAATTTATCGTTAGGGTTGAAAGTTTCTTCTCTTAAAACACCTGTCTTTAAGTTTCTATATTTAGTTCTTACAAAAGCCGCTCCTTTTCCTGGTTTTACGTGTTGAAAATCAACTATAAGAAATGGTTGACCCTCAATCTCAAAAGTTACACCTTTTCTAAAATCACCTGCTGAAATCATTAAATAACCTCCAATATTCTTTCTAAATTTCAATTAATTCTTTTGATGACTTTGAAAGTAATCTATAGCCATCACTTGTTACCACTAATAAATCTTCTATTCTAATCCCACCAAACTCAGGTATATATATACCTGGTTCGTCAGTAATAACCATATTTTCTTCAAGGACATCCTCACTAAAAATACTTATCCTTGGAAGTTCATGTACTTCAAGCCCTACACCATGCCCTACACCATGTCCAAAATTCTCTGCATATCCATAAGTTGAAATTATATCTCTTGCAACCTTATCAATAGCTCTACATGAAACTCCAGCTTTTATTGTAGAAAGTGATGCCGTTTGAGCCTTTAGTACTACATCATAAAGCTCTTTTTGTTTTTCACTAGCACTACCAACAAAAATTGTCCTTGTAATATCAGCACAATACCCATTATATATGCAACCGAAATCCATTGTCAAGAAGTCACCATCATCTATTATTTTATCACTAGCAACAGCATGTGGCATACTTGTTCTTTTCCCTGAAGCTACAATGGTTTCAAAAGGTATTCCAATAGCTCCTTTTTTCTTCACAAAATATTCTATCTCTACAGCTATATCAAGTTCTGACATTCCAGGCTTAATAAATTTTAATATATGTGTAAATGTCTCATCTAATATATTTGCCGCTTTTTCTATATGTGATATCTCTTCATCTGTTTTAACTGCTCGTATCTTAGTTATTTGTCCTTTAAGGGGTACAAATTCAACATTTTCTAGTTTTTCTTTGAATAGTGCATACATAGCATAATTTACATAATCATCCTCAAAGGCAAGTCTCGAAAATCCAAGACTCTTCATGTGATTTATAATATCTAAATTACTCCTTATCGTTACTACGTCATAACCTATACATTGTTCTTTCGCCTGCTCTACATATCTAAAATCTACATATATATATCGATTGACATCTGTAACTAAAATTAATGAAGATGTTCCAGTAAATTTAGAAAAATATCGTATATTTTGAGGCTTCGATATCAAGACAGCTTTTAGGTTATTGTATTTCATGAATTCTCTTATTTTTTGAACCATGCTCCCTCCAAATAATAGCTAAACTCCCTTGAGTTTTGCTAAAAATTTCTTATTATAAATAATCTCTGTATCTCTATACCCGAGAGTTATATTTATTATGTAGCAAAAATCATCCACTTTACATATCCCCATCTGTTTCACATTATTACCTACTTCAAATCCAGAAAAACACTTATAGTCCTTAGCACCATATTCTGATTTCTTATATTTTGAAATAAATACAGGTTTTTTTGTATAATTTAAAAACTCTCCCCCATATATAAATTCTTCTGTGTATCCGCTTTGATAAAAAATATATTGACTTCTTATTAATCCCAAACATTTAAAAACCACTTCTTTATCACGCGGTATCTCCGTCAGTTCATTTCCATTAATATCTAACAAGTTTTTTATGTCTGATGATTTTGAAAACTCATTTATGAAAACCTGCTCTATGTAGTCTGATGATTCAATAAGTTCCTTAGTCGCAATTGACTTATTATACTGTAAGGCTACGACCCCAAAAATACTCACTGCTGATGAGATTACAAAAAACGTAATAAATATAGAAATAATTACTTCTAAAAGCACATATCCATTATCATAGTGACAGTTACGCTTCATTTTAAACCTCACAATTCCCACTGAATATATACTTATAAATTATATCATACAAATTACTAAAAAAACAGCTAAATAATTTAACAATTTAAATTATTTGGCACATAAAATAATAATTTTGTTTTTCATGATATAATAATGTTATTAATCATTTGAAAGGATCTTTGCGCCTATGAAAAAACTTCTACATATATTAAAACACGAATTTACTTTAGATCAATACTATTCATCCAAAGAACTACTTGATTTCATTTCAGATTATAATATTGACGGATTTGAAATCATATGTTGTGATGAAGAAGATAGTAACAAAATTCCAAATGATAAAATTATAGGCTATCATCTAGGATTTTTTTCATATTGGATAGATTTATGGAATTTTAATCCCAAAAGACTTATAGCTGAATTTGGCGATGCTAAAACTTGTTTAGAATTTTATGGACTAGATTTTAATGTCTTTACAAAAAAATTCAATAATTTTGATTGGAGTTTAACAAACTATAATCAAACTCAAATTGAGTCTATACAAAACTACTTGAGAAATCATATTATAGCTTATTTTAAAAAAGACTGTGACAATGCTCATAATATGAGTGCCGAATATGTGGTATTTCATGTTTCAAACGTAAATATAAACGAAACTTTGACTTACAATTTAGAAAATGATGATATGACTATAATAAAAGCTTCTATAGAAATAATAAATTCACTTCTAAAAGATAGTAGCTATAAATTTGAATTTTTAATAGAAAATCTGTGGTGGAATGGGCTTAATTTTATAAATCCAAATATATCTTTCCACCTTATCCAAGGCATTGACTATGAAAAAAAAGGATTTGTGCTTGATGTCGGCCACCTTCTAAATACAAATATAAATATAGAAAATGAAGTTTTCGCAATGGAATATCTTAACCGTATAGTTGATATTCACACCGATTTTTTTCATAAAAAAAATACTGATTTTATAAAACATATCAAAGCGGTACATTTACATCAATCTTTGAGTGGAAAATATGTAAAACAACACTTGCAAAACCTTAAATATCCATTATTTCATAATCCTAATATTAATTTTTATGAAAAATTTAAAATATTGTATGATCATGTTTTGAAAATAGATACACATAGCCCAATAACATTTAAAGGTACTCTAGCTTTCATAGAAAAACTAAATCCTGCATACCTAGTATTCGAAATAACCGAAAATAATCGTGAAAAATTAAAAAATTTATTGGACATTCAACTATCTATTTTTAATTAGTATTTTAGGTTTTATTTTTAACAAACCTTGAGGCGAAATAACACATAAATGTCTACTTTTTGTTGTGTGGATTACAATTTTCACTTTTTTTCTTCATTTGTATGTTATACTTTTGTGTTTTATATGATAAATATAGTATTTTTAAATGTACACTTTTATATATTATGTCTAGTTTTATACATTTTTTTGAAAAATATTCATTTTTCAAAAATTATATTATATTATTTTTCAATAAATATATTTACAAAAAAAATAATATGTAAATTGCAAAAAACGTTTATTTCATAGCTTATAAGTCATTACGAGATTATGTATAAATAACAAAATTAGCTCATTAACAGTTTTGTTATTATTCTAAAAATTCCAACATATGTATTTAAAAATGAAAAGATTTCATTAAAATGAATAATTTCACAATAAAAACATTCTTTTTTCATATTTTTATCAATAATATAACAATTTTTTATATTTTTGTATTGTGTCAAAGCACATATTATGATAGGATTGATTATGTAAAAAATATGTTTATGCGTTTTTTGTATAGTCAGTATTCTAGACCGAGTGTTAAGACTACAACAACTTATGGCAGAAAAGTAAATTGATGCGTACATAATCCCTTCTGCCGAATCTTATTGTACCTTTAAACCTTGAGCATATTTATCTTACTGTTACTGGTGAAATTATTATGAAGGAATCACTTCCCTCACAAGAACACTTGTTCTTGAGCCTGTAAATGATGAACTTATTGATAATGCAATTATTTAAAAACAACAGGCTAGTAAGAATACACCAAATTATAGTTTATTAAAAATCAAAATTAGGAGGAAAAAAAATTGGAAACAACAAACAGAAGACCTTTTGGGTTTTACGTATGCTCATTTGCTTTTGCACTTGAAAGATTTGCTTTTTATGGAGCAAAGTGGCTAATTGCCGTATTTGTAGTTGCTAAGGTAGCAGATGGAGGACTTGAGCTTTCTAGTGCTGAAGCAGCTAAAATGACAGCAAACCTAGTTGCATTTACTTACCTAGCTCCACTTATCGGAGGTTATATTTCAGACAAACATATAGGTGCTCGTTATCTAGTTCCTGTTGGTATGGTACTTATGGGAACAGGTTATTTAGTAGGCTGGCAAGCTTCAAGTGCTTCTATGGTTAACCTTATGATTGTCTTGGTATCTATTGGTACTGGTTTATTTAAATGCCAAACAAATGCTATTACAGGTAGACTTTTTGATGATCCTAGACAATTAGATAGTGCATTTTCTACTCAGTATTCTTTTGTTAACTTCGGTTCATTCTTTGGAACAACTATTCTTGGTGTTCTTGTTGGAACAAAAGGATATGCTTTTTGCTTCTTAGTTTGCGCTATTATGATGTATGTTGACGCAGCTTGGTTTATATTTGGTTGGAGATTCCTTGGCGAAACAGGAAAAAAACCATTTAAAATAGACGAACATAAGAAAGCTGATGAGTCTAAAAAAGAAGAAGAATCTAAACCACTTACAACAATAGAAAAGAAACGAGTTGCAGCTATAGTTCTAGTATCGTTCTTCTCTGTAATTTTCTGGGTATTCTGGTACCTAGCATATATGCCTGTATATTACTATTGGGGTGGAGATGCTGCTGCTGCAAACTGGATGATTGGTGGATTCGAGGTTCCAACAGCTTGGTTTGACTCTCTTAATGCCTTTATGTGTATTGCTTTAGGACCAGTTCTTGGAGGACTATGGACTAAGCTTGCAAAAAGACCAAAAGGTGATTTAAGTATGTTTAAGAAAACAGCACTTGGTATGATATTACTAGGTCTATCTTATGTAATATTTGCAATGGCAGACGTTACAAGAGGTAACAATCTTGCTCCTTTAGCTTGGATTATTGCATTTGGTATAGTACTATCACTTGGTGAAATGGTATTCTCACCACTTGGAAACTCATTTATAACAAAATTTGCACCACCTAAATTATTAACAAGTATGATGAGTGTTTGGGTTCTTGCAGTATTCTTTGCTGGAAAATCTTATGGCTGGTTATATGAATTCACATTAAAGTTCAAATTCTCAACTGCATACTTTACAATAGCAGCAATTGCTATAGGTGCAGGTGTTATCCTTTGGGCTCTAGATAAAACGCTAAACGGTTTAGTTGTTGAAAGTGATGATTCTAAATCAGATAATCAAACTGCTTAATCAGAAATAATTATATACAAAATAAAACCTAGATTAATATTCATTTACAACAATTGTAATGATATTAATCTAGGTTTTTATTTACGAATTAATATTTTTAAAAACTTTAATTAAAATGAAAAAGCGAACTAGTCGCTTTTTCTGTAGGATTATTTAATTTGTTATAAGTTAACTGTATTTTTAATAAACCTTATATATTTAAGCTACTGCTTTAGTTGCTGTAGTAGCTGGAGCTGCTGCAGTTTCCTGTGGCTCTAATATTTTCATATATTTATCGAAGCTTATTGAATTTTCTACTTTAGGCATTTCAATAGTTCTTTTTTCTACTATTTTAGATGTTTGGTTCATTTTCATATCCATATCCATCATATCTTTAAGTGTAAGTTTAAGATTCATATCAAGTACATGAGTATCATCTCCAAAAGTTTCTTTTGTAGTGAAGCTTGAACCTTTCATCATATCTTTTGCAGTAGCTATGCCAGATACCATCTCAGCTCTACCTTTTTCAGTGTATGATTTTTTAAGTGCTGCATACTCTTCTTTAGTCATTTTTACTTGTTCTTGAAGTCCTAGTGTTTTTACTATTTCTTCTGAGTTTGCAATAATATTGTCCATAGATTTTACAGCTTTATCAAATAATTGTTCTGATGTTAAAGAAATTGTGTAAGTTCTATCTGATTTAGAAACCGGAACATCAAAGTCTACTTTTTCCATAACTTTTGTAAGATTTGCCATCATTTCTTCTTGTTTTTCTGGAGAACTCATAGTTTGTATATAGTTTTCCATAGCCTTATATTCTGGATTAGCTGCTAAATCTGCATCACTTACAGCACCATCTATAAGTATAAATTCTTGTTTTACATCTTTTAGTGCTTTTGGAAGTTCTTCACCAGTAGCTTTTACTATACCTTCAAAATAGTTTTTGCTTATAAATACTTTTTCAGCATCTACATATATTTTCACATTTTGAATATCAATTTCATTGTTGTCTGACTTAACATTTAGTGTTACATATGCTTGTGCATCTTTTTTAGAAGAATTAACTGCATATCCTTTTCCATCAAACTTAACATTTACTGTATCATACTTTGTTACAGGTTGTGTAGTTTGAGTTGTTTGAGTTGTTGCTGATGTTGCAGGTTCTGTAACTGGAACTTTTACTGCTACAGTACCTTTTATATCAGACTCTACTGATTCCCAACTCGACATTTTTTTTGATTCTTGCATGTACGACGTTTGTGATGATGAACAGCCCACTAAGCTTGTTGCCATAAGTGTAGCTGCTAAAAATAAACCTAATTTTCTTTTCATAAAAATCTCCTTATTTAATACCATTTAAAACTAAATAATCCCTAAGTAATTCACTTAACAATTTTACCATAAAATATTAATTAGTATATACTTTTTTTGAAATTTAACTTTTTTGTAATAATATAGACATAAAAAAACCAAAAATGATATTTAATTATTGATTTATCATTTTTGGTTTTAATTATTAATTATTTTATTATATATATCTATATTTTATATAGATAGGTTGAATTTTAATCGTCTACTAAGCTTGTAATTTTCAAGTTCATGTCTTGAGTTATATTTTATTCTTAGTGTGTTTACCATATAATCGGATGCAGTCATACTCTTCTTGTCGATATGATACATAGACAAGTAATAAATAAGACTTTCCGCACCTACTTGATATGATATATCTATTCCTATAAAATTGAATATATATTTTACCAAAATCTCTCTAAAACGCTCTTTGTGTTCTTCTTCTTCTGAAGAAACATATCCATCTAAAAATTCATCTATTAAATGTTGCATTCCTTCTCTAAGATATTTATTGTGAGCAATTACATAATCACCAATATCTTCTCCATCTTTTATATCTCTTATAAGAAGCCAGTATGCCGCATCTACTATCCCTAGTATTTTTTCAGTTTCTTGTTTTTTTTGTAATGTTTCTTTGAATATCTCTAATTTTTCCATATACTATCCCCCAAATGTTTTTTTCCATAATAACATATTTTAAGATTACTGGAAAGAATTTTCAGATATTTTATATAAATAAATTTACATTTGCATCTTCTGCTTCACCCAGATAATATCCTACTCCACCAAAATTCACTCCAGATATTAATTCTTCTTCTTTTATCCCCATTACATCCATAGACATAGTACAGGCTACCAGATTTACACCATTTTTCTTAGCTGCTTCTATAAGAGATTCTAAAGACTCAACATTCTTGTCTTTCATAACCATTCTTATCATCTTAGCCCCTAAGCCACCCATATTCATTTTCGAAAGCTGAAGTTTCTTACTTCCTTTTGGCATCATCCATCCAAAGCCTTTTTCTATCAATGTTTTATTCACCTTTACAGCTTCTTCTTTTCTCAATATATTTAGCCCCCAGAAGGTAAAAAACATAGTTACTTTTTTCCCCATCGCCGCAGCTCCATTTGCAATTATAAATGAGGCTATAGCTTTATCTAAATCTCCACTAAAGACAACTAGCGTTTTTCCGTCCTTCTGGCTGATAGGTTCCAAAGGACTGCTAATTCCTTTTCGTATAGATGCAGATACAATTCCTTTATCTTTTTTAACTTCTAGTAATTCATTATTTGTCCTTTTAGCAAAAGCCTTCACATCTTCAAAAAAACCAGGATCAGATGCTTTTATCTTCATAATATCGCCAAAATTTAATGTGTCCATAGTTTGCTTAGCTTTCATAAGTGGTCCTGGGCAGCAAATTCCACAAGCATCTACCTCCACTATATTTTCAAAAGCTATATCATCTATACTACAACTGGGACACTCCTTAACAATATTTTGCTCTATTTCTTTAGCTTTATATTTTCCCATATCATAGATTTTATATCCCCCAAGCAAGTTCTTAACCTTAAAGCCATGTTGCATCAATATTCTTGCTGCGATATATCCTCTAAGTCCAACTGCACAGTATACCCATATTTCTTTAGATTTATCAAGTTCACTTAGTCGTTTTCTAAGTTCATCTAATGGAATATTTATAGAGTTTTGTATATATCCAGTTTCAAGTTCTAAACTATCTCTTATATCTAGCAGTATATTTTTACTAGAATCAAAGTTTGTAAGTTCTTCTGCTCTAAAATTTTCCACAAAGCTTGTAAGTTCATTTTGTGCTACAAACCCCGCCATATTTGCAGGAGATTTTGCTGATAAAAATGGGGGTGCATATGCTAATTCAAGTTCTTGTAAATCTTCTACAGTTGCTCCAAATTTAATTGCAGTCGCTATAACATCTATAAATTTATCTACGCCTTCATAGCCTAAAGCTTGAGCCCCAAGTACTTTTCCTTCCAAATCATAGATTAGCTTTATAGTAAGTTGAGTTGCGCCTGGGTAATAACTCGCATGAGACATAGGATGTATATATGCTACTTTATAAGTTTTTCCCATTCTCTGAAGAGTTCTCTCATTATTTCCCGTAGAACCTGCTGCCATAGAAAATATTTTTAATATAGAAGTTCCTTGAGTCCCTTTATATGCCCTATTTAGTCCTGCAATATTATCTGCTGCAATCCTTCCCTGCCTATTTGCTGGACCTGCTAAAGGTATTGCTACATCAGTTTTATATATATAATCTTTAACAAGTATAGCATCACCTACTGCATATATTCCATCTATACTTGTTCTCATATATTCATCTACAATCACATGACCTCGTTCTGAAAGCTTTATCCCAGAATCTTTAAGAAATGCAGTATCAGGAAGTACTCCTATAGAAAGAATAACCATATCGGTTTCAAGTATGCGTTCATTACTTAATGTTATTTTTAATTTTCCATTTTCTTCTTGAAACTCATTCACTCCATTTCCTAATATCAAAGATACTCCATTGTCATTCAATTCCTTTTCTGCAATTGCAGACATTTCCGAATCAAAAGGTGCTAGAATATGAGGTGCTGCTTCTACTATTGTAACTTCTATTCCTCTTTCTTTAAGATTTTCTGCAGTTTCAACACCTATGAAACCTCCACCAATAACAACTGCTTGCTTTACTTGTTTTTTATCAACAACTTCCTTTATTCTATCCATGTCGTTTACATTTCTAAGTTTATATATCCCTTTACTATTTATGCCCTTTAAGTTTGGCTCTATCGGCTTAGCTCCCGGAGATAAGATTATATAGTCATACGATTCCTCATATTCCCCATCTATTTCAGATATAACTTTTACCATTTTATTTTGTGTATCAATCGAAATCACTTCACTTTTAATTCTTATGTCTAAGTTAAACTTCTTATTCATTCCCTCTGGAGTTTGAACCAAAAGTAATTCTCTTTCTTTTATAGTTTCTCCAATATGGTAAGGCAATCCACAGTTTGCAAATGATATATGCTCTCCTCTTTCAAACATTACAATTTGAGCATCTTCATCTAATCTTCTCATTCTTGCTGCGGCAGATGCCCCACCTGCAACTCCACCTACTATCAATATCTTTTTACTCATGATATATCCTCCTAAATTATAATTAAATTGCATTTATTATTGAAGCTATTATTTTTTTTATTCGTTCATCTTTTATGCTGTAATTTATTTCTAGTCCATTTCTATATCCATCAATTATTCCTGCTGACTTAAGCTTCTGAATGTGTTGTGAAACTGTAGATTGAGGCATTTCCAGACAGCTCTGCATATGCGAAACATTACATTGACCGTTTTCTAAAAGTCCTTTTGCTATACAAAGCCTAACTGGATGGGCTAATGCTTTTAGAATCTCTGATATTTCTTCTAGTTCTCTATAATTCATATCCATATTTTATATCTCCAAATCATAATTATAAAAACGATAACATTATAACGTAATATTACGTTATAACGTTATCGTTGTCAATAGTTTTTTAAAATCATATAAAATTATTAATATCTATCAATTATATTAACTGCTTACATGTTTATTTATTTCTATAATGGATATAAATAAACATAAGGTTTTTAAAAATAATGGAGGTGACTTATTTGGATTTAATAATAATGAGACATGGCAAAGCAGAAAATATAGAAAATAGCCTTAATAATAGTGATTTTCATCGGAATTTAACACAAGACGGTATAAGAAATATCCAAAATATAGCTTATATATTAAAACCATTGATTGATGCTCAAAAGTATAAAAATATAAAGATTTTTTCAAGTTCTAGCATCAGAACTGCTCAAACTGCTGAAATAATAGCAAAAATTTTAAACATATCTAAGGTAATCCTTGATGACAATTTATATCATGGTGACTATTATTCAATGCTTCCTAAAATTTTATTAGATTCTAACGAAGATGATTGTATTATACTTGTGGGACATAATCCCAATGTATTTTTTCTAACATATAACTTATGTAAGTTTGAATTTGAATTTAGAAAAGGAAGTATAGCTTGTCTAAAGTTAAATGATAATCTAGCATCTGGACATCTTAAATATTTCATAAGTGGTGATTGTGTAAAAAAAATTTATGAAAATACTTCGACTGAATCAAAAATTATAAATCTAGAATCTAATAATATCACCTTTCTAGGAATAGATATTTCTGATGTAAAATTTGAAATAGATGAAATTATAAATGATTTTTATTCAGAATGTGAAAAGTTTAAAACTAGTTCTAATGACCAAGAAATAATACATCAGATGAGGATATATATAAGACAATTACTAACACTTTTAGACTTTGTAAAATTAGATTTAAACGAAGATTCTTTCAAAACTGTATCTAAAAAAATAAGAAGTATCAATACTGAACTATCTATAATAAGAGATTTGGATCAGTTTATAAATTATTTATCTAAATTTGATAGTTATAATCATTTTAAAACAATGGCTACTTCTCAAAGAAAAGACCATGAAACTGAACTGCTTTATAAAATAAGTTCAAATACATTTTATGATTTAGACCAAATATTTTCTGAATTAATATGGACAAACAGTGATGATAAAATAAAACACGTGGATGCTTATATCCAAGATTTACTTATTTTAATCCACAAAAATAAAAAACAAATTTGTACGGAAGATTATCAAAAACTTCATTCTATAAGAATTATGGGTAAAAAAATAAAAAATATGATTGAAATTTTCCCAGATGCCGTAAAAAACAAAACTATTTTGATTAAAGATGATATAAATAAATTTGTAAAGCAATTGGGTAAATTAAATGATTTTTACAATACGGCTAAAATTCTAGATATTCTATATAAATTAAGCATTAAACAAGATTTATCAAATTTCGATTATATAGACTCAGAGTATAATTATATACATGAAAAAATAAAAAAAAATTCACTAAAACAAATTAGAAAAATAAAGAATAAAAAAATGCCTGGTCAATAAATATCAGGCATTTTTTGTTCCTTCATATATTTTATTATATAGCTCAAAGTATAAAATTCTTTATCAAGATTTTTTGTCATGTAATTTAATATTTGTATTATATGCTCTTCTTCAAAACTATCAAGTAGTAATTTCACGTTTAATAGATTTATCCCGCCATCACTAGTATCAAAAATTTTAGAGTCTTTAATATATTTATTACTCATAGAATTGATTATAGCTATCGTAAGTTCTTCACTTATTTCAACTTGGGGCATATTTTTCAAAAATATTATTCCTTCTGTGTCACTAGTTATATTTTTTGCTTTAGATATATCTGTATCTAAAAATATAGTATTTTCAAAAATTGCCCCTTTAAAACTTACTCCGTCTAATTTAGCTGCGTTAAATACTGCATTTTTTAAAATAGCTCCCTTTAAACTACTATTTTTAAGATTCGTATTTATAAATTCTGCAAACTTAAAACTGCATCCTTCAAAATTTGAAGCTTTAAAATTAGCACCTCTAAAACTTACATAATCAAAGTTAGAATACCCAAAATCACAATTATTACAATTACTATTCTCTAAATTTTTGTACATAAAATCTTTACTTCGTTTTTCTGCATAATTGTATTTTAGGCCTAAGTTTTGTTTTCTCTTGTCATCTGTATTTTGCTTTTTGGACTTTGGTACCTTTACTATATTAATCATGGTCGCCTCCGTTCAATTTATAATCAAATTTTTTGGGGTATTTGAATAATAAACCTTACTCCCTTTCCATAATCACTTTCACATTGCAAACTTCCTCCAAGAGTCTGTTCCACAATATTTTTACTTATAAACATTCCTAGACCACTATTTCCACCTTCTCGATTTGTTGTAAAAAATGGTTCAAATATCTTATTTAAAAGTTCCGACTTTATTCCTATCCCATTATCTTTATATAGTATATTTACCATATTATCTTCAATTTTAGCTTCTATTATTATATTTCCAGAAGTTATAGTTGAAAATCCATGCCTCAGCGAATTTATTATCAAATTCGTAAAAACTTGAGTTAATGGTCCTGAATAACTATCTAATATTATATTTTCATCACATAAGTTTTGTATTTCAATATTTTTATGTTTATATTCATGTTTTAAACTTATAATAATTGAATTTATAAGCTCTGATAAATTAAATTCAGATTTTATTTCATTAGTCTGGTCAACTGCTATTTTTTTGAAATTTTTTATTAATTCAGAAGCTCTCTCTAAATTATTTAATATCAATAATATTGATTCATCAATGTCTTCAATGAACTTTATAAGTCCATTTTTTGATAAACTTCCACTTTCAAGAGATTCTCTCATTTTTTTATTTATATCATCAAGATAAGTTGCCGAAGCCAGACTAACTCCAAGAGGAGTATTTACCTCGTGAGAAACTCCTGCTACTAAATTTCCAAGTGATGTCAACTTCTCTGTTTCCAAAATATAATCATATTGCAGTTTAATCTCTTCATTCTTTTCATCTAAGTTATAAATAAGCATTTCATTTTGAGTTCTAAAAACTTCAGTTATTGTTATAAAAGCTCTAGAAAGCTCTCCCATTTCATCTTTCCTATTTGAATATATCATAGGTAAATCTATATCCAGATTACCATTTGCTATTTCATTCCCATAATCTGTTATAATTCTAATTGGAAGAGTTATACTTTTTATGGTGTAAAAAATAACTGCTAAAAGTGCCAAAATGGCTATTATGAACACTACAATAAGTTGCATAGTAAACATCACAAGTTCATTTTGCGTTTCATCTTTATTTATAAGTGATATCATAATCCAACCATCTTCTGTTGCTGGCCTGTATGAAAGATACCACTTTTCTCCATTTATATCAACCTCTTTAAATCCTCGTTTTTCTATCATTATATCCTTCGCATATATCGAAATAGGATCTGCTTTATTAAATATATTTTCTTCTTTACTAATTCCTTTATCTTTTGAATAAAGATAATTTCCTTCATTATCAATCAAATACATCTTCCCTTTTTTACCTATATCCACTTTTTCAAAAATTTCAGGAAGAGAGTCTAGTTTCATATCTACAACTACAAATCCATAAATCTTATCATTATCTCTAAGTGCTTTTATCGCTGATATTACAAGACTTTTCGTCCCCCACTCAACATAAGGTTCTGTAAATGCTACTTTTTCACTAGAAATTGCAACATAATACCATGGACGCTTTTTCACATCATAACTTTTATCTGGAATTGTGCCTTCACTATCTAAATAAAAGTTAGCTTCTTCATTAGCAACCCATGCCAAAAAATTAAGTCTATAACTTTTTTGAATATCTACAAGCGTCTTAAATACATTTGGATATAACGGATTTGAGATTATATCTTCATATTTTTTTGTGGTTTTTAAGTATGTTTGTATCTCATTATTAAAACTCATCTGCTCTGTTATTATAATCGCATTTTCAAAAATATTCCAAATTGATTGAGTTGCAGATTCAGTTTTTACAAAAACTTCATTTTCAATTCTTGATTCTATAATTCTATTCATATTAAAAACTGCAATAGTTAAAATTATCAAAAAAGTAATTATTACAGAGGATAGAACATAAAGCGATAATCGATTTGCTATTTTTTTTCTTTTTTTCATAAAATTATTCATTCCTCCCTTTATTAATAATTTATAGTATCTTATACCCTAAAAATTTATATGTAAATCGTTTTCAAGTTTAATAGATTTTTTAATGAAATTTTAAGCAATTTAACATCGTTAATTATGAAACATTTTTCCACGTATTATTTAATTAATAATCAATAATTAACTGTATATAAAAATTAAAAATTTGTAACAAATCAATTACATACTACCCAAACCCTTTCATTTTCAAGGATTACATATTTATTTTTAACTATATATATTTTTTTATAACCTATAAATTCATTAAAGTATAATTTTAACAAATTTATACTATATTCTGTAAAATGAAAACAATTTCCATTTTTTTACTTGCAAAAATAATCAAAATAGGATATTATTAAAAAAAACAAAATTTAAATTACATGCAAAAATTTAAATTATTTGAATTTATTTATGAATTTCAAAAAGAGAGGTAGTTTATGTCACAAAAATCAAAAGATACTTTAGTTGTTGGTTTAGCCTTGTTCGCAACATTTTTTGGAGCAGGTAACCTTATATTCCCCCCGCTCCTTGGATTTGAAAGTGGAACAAAGTGGTTTTTTACAACCCTTGGATTTTTAATAACAGGTGCTGGTCTTCCAGTTTTAGGAGTTATCGCAGTTGCAAAATCTGGTGGAGATATCTACCATATGACTAAATACATAGGAAAAAATTTCGGAAAAATTTTAGGAATTACTATTGTTTTAATAATGGGCCCATTACTTATTGTCCCAAGAACTGGTGCTACAACATTTGAAATGGCTGTTAAACCGCTTTTCGCTGGTGCTAATCCTCTAATTGCATCAATTATATTTTTTATAATAACTTGGTTATTTTTAATAAGACCTTCTGGTATTATAGATGTTGTTGGAAAAGTTCTTACGCCTGTACTTTTAGCTACTATGGCCTTTATAATTGTAAAAGGTATTTTGTCCCCATTAGGAAAACCTTTGTTAGTTGGAGATATTCCTGCTTTTTCAACTGGATTTCTAGGTGGATATCAAACAATGGATGCTTTAGGTTCAATGCTCGTAGGATGTCTTGCTTTGAATGCCCTTATAAAAAAAGGTTATCATGATGAAAAAGAACGAATTGCTATAGGAACTAAAGCTGGTTTAATTGCGGCTTTAGGTTTAGCACTAATATATGGTGGATTAATGTGCATAGGTGCACTTAGTGGTGATGCGTTCCCATCAGATATTGATAGAATTGGACTTATTTTAGGACTTACACAAAATCTTTTAGGTTCCGCACTTCCATTAAGCATCGTTGTTTCGCTTGCATGTCTTACAACTGCCATTGGATTTACTGCCATTGCTGGTGAATTCTTTTACGACTTTTTCAAACAAAAAATTTCTTATAACATCATTATAACTGTAAGTGTTGCTATAAGTGCATTTATATCTAATTTAGGTGTAGCTTCTATAATAAAAGTCGCAGAGCCTATATTAGCAGTTGTTTATCCAGTAAGTATTGTGCTTATAATACTAAATATATTTGATGAATTTGTTAAAAACAAAAATATATATATCGGTGGAGTAATTGGAGCCTTTTCTATGAGCCTTATCGATGGTTTAATTTCATTAGGAATAAAATCTGCTGTTCTAGATTTAATTATAAATACAGTTCCGTTTGCAAAAGTAGGCTTTGGTTGGATTATTCCTGCTTGCGTTGGAATGTTAATAGCTAACTTTATTCCTCAAAATAAAAATATTATAATAACAGATAATGATATGGAAGCTAATATAGCTTAATTAAACTAAAAAAGATGACATGCTTGTTTGCTGTCATCTTTTTTAGTTTAAAACTTGCTTATATATAAGTAACTAGTTCATCTACATCTTTTCTTCTTGGCATAATAGGATTTTCATCTGAATATCCTAAAGCTAAAATTGCTGCTACTTTTTGATTTTCAGGAAGATTTAAAACTTCACGTAATTTTTCTTCATCAAATATCCCCATCACAACACTTCCTAAACCTTCATTGTATGCTGAAAGACAAAACGTTTGAGCTGCAATTCCAGCATCAAACATTTCCCATCCATCCCCCTTACTCGTAGAATAACTTCCATCTTTTTCATACCCTGAGCGCTGTGTAATTATACTTATAACAATTATCATAGGTGCATTTTTTATAACATTTCTATTAAATTCAAAATCTAAAACACAATTCTGCGCTATTTCGTTAATATATTTTCTATCTTCTATAACTGTATATCTTGAAATTTGTGTGTTCTTCCAAGATGGTGAATAAGATGCCATCCTTATTATCTTTTCAATTTTTTCACGTTCTATCTTTTTGTTTATAAACTTTCTAATACTTCGTCTCCCCTTTACCACTTCTGAAAATTCCATATCGTCCTCCTAATCTTATTAAGTTCCAAGTTTAATATTTACATATATTTTTAATTATATTACTTAATCTTAATTTGTGCTATCATAAACTTTAAATTTCATATTAATCTATTAAATTTTTCATTTACAATATTATCTTACTATGATAAACTATTAAAGGATTATTAAATTAATATTGCGCGCTTACAATTTAATATCAAGACATAACAAAGGAGAATTTTAATATGAAAAAAATATGTTCTGTAATATTATTACTTAGTTTAACCATATCTACTTTACTACTATCAGGATGTGGTTCAAAAAGCTCTTTAACTGAAGATCAGCAAAATATGCTACTTTATGGCGGAATTCTTGGTTCTAGAAATGGTGATTCTTTCTCTGAGCTTGATGGAGATTATCCTGATGTAGAATCTATGCTTAAAGAATATTGGGATGTAACTGATGCTGCTACTGCAAAAGAAACTTTAGATTGGTTATCTAATGAAGGCCATAGAATTGATGGAAATGAGTTTCTTACTGTATTAAAAAAAGGCGAAGAAGCTCAATATGAAGATATGGATGATGTAAAAAAACTTTATGATGATTGCAATAAAATGCTTACAGAAATAGGCATTTCTGAAGATACATTAAAAAACGTTAATACAATTGGTGCGTGGGACTATGATAGACTTGTTAACCTTGCAAGATGGAGTTATAGTGCTGGATATATAACTGAAGAAGAAGCTTGGGGTTATATACAAAAAGCTAGAGAATTAGCTAAAGCTGAATTTAATTCGTGGGATGAATATCTTGCATCTAACGTATATGGTCGTTCTATTGCATATGATGGAGACCCTACTGAGTTAAAAGAAACTGCAGATCTTCTTATAAACGGAGATAAGAGTATTTGGAAAGATATAACTTTTAAATAATAGGCGTTAAAAAAGTGGGTAAATCCCACTTTTTGAGTGTGTGAAAAAAAGTCTGTAAATAGGCTTTCTATGATAAGATTTTAAATGTGAGGCAGCTCGAAGAGCTGTCTCTAACTATTTAGAATATATTAGATATTTTTAAACATGTCAATATCATCCTTTGATAAGATGTCAA
>JBGSPX010000063.1:0-26925 GCA_041738345.1 Proteocatella sp. | reverse complement strand
AGAGATGGTAATGCCAGGAGATGACGTAAACATGATCGTTGAACTTATCACTCCAATCGCAATCGAAGAAGGACTAAGATTTGCGATAAGAGAAGGTGGAAGAACAGTAGGATCAGGCGTTGTTGTTGCAATACTAGCTGATTAATTTCACATTAATATAGAAAAGACCACATTAGTGGTCTTTTTTTTAAAATTGAGGAAAATCATATGGATAGATATATTAGAAATGAAAAAATGCTAAGTAAAGAAGAAAATCTAAAGCTTAGAACTAAAACTGTAGCAGTTATAGGTTGCGGAGGATTAGGCGGATATGTAATAGAAATGCTAGGAAGACTTGGAGTAGGTACACTAAAAGTAGCTGATAAAGATATTTTTGAAGAAAGTAATCTAAATAGACAGCTTTTATCAGACACCAAAAATATAGGACAAAATAAAGCTGAGATTGCATTAGAAAGAATGAAATTAGTAAATCCTGATATAAAGGTAGTTTCATACATAATAAATTTTGACTCAAGTAGTGGCGAAGAAATCTTACAAAATTGTGATTTGGTGATAGATGCTTTAGATAGTATTTCATCTAGATTAACATTAGAAGTATATTGTGAAAAAATGAATATACCTCTTGTGCATGGCGCAATAACGGGCTGGTATGGGCAGATAAGTACAATTTTTCCAGGAGATAGAACACTTAATAAATTCTATAATAATAAGCTTGAAAAAGAAAATATACTTGGAAATCCATCGTTTACACCGGCGCTTGTGGGAGCAATTCAAGTTTCAGAGGCCTTAAAACTACTTATTGGAAGAGGAAGTGTTTTAAAAAATAAAATAATGTTTATAAATCTATATGATAATGATATTGAAATAATAGACATTTAATAAGGGAATTGTATTAAGTTTTTGCCTCAATCTTATCAATTGTGGTATAATAAATAGGTTAGAAAAAAATAATAGGAGGGAGAAAAAAATTGGGAAACATAAAAAATCCAATTGGAACAAAAAAAGCTACTAAACCAAGAACCACAAAGAGTTCATCGACTCCTAAAAAAACCTCAGCTAAAAAAACTTCAAATAAAAAATCTCCGAAGAAAACGGCTGATGATTTTAGAAAACAAAATATAGTTGCACTTATTATGGTTGCAGTAGGTATGATAATGACACTGTCTATAACTACTAATGCAATGGGATTTGTTGGGAAAGCTATAAAAGCTATAATGTTAGGTCAATTTTCAGGAATTTCTATTTTAATTTCATTATCAATGCTTATAATAGGAGCGGTGAAATTAACATATAGCTCAAAATTTGACCTCGAGTCAATATCACCTGTTATGATATTAGTATTAAGTTTTGCGACAATGCTTTTTTATGGAGCTATGAATTTACAAATAGTTTTAAATGGAATTTTAAATTTTGATACAATAAGAATAGTATATGTAAATTCGGTAGCAGGAGCAAATATAGGTATATGGCCGTATCTTCTCACCTACTTGATGAATAAACTTATTGGTAAAACAGGAATGTATATAATCGCATTAGCCTGTTATTCATTTGTAGGGATTTATTATTTTAAGTGGTCTCCAGAAAAAATAGGAAGTGCTGGGGCTAGTTTCTTTAATAAAAGTACAAAAGCGGTAAAAAGTGTAAAGCAAAAAGCCGTAGATTATGTAGTTGAAGATGAAGATAAACCAAAGAAACCTAAAAAACGTAAATCAGATATAATAAAAAAACCTGAAGCTTTAGAAACAAGTAAGCTTCCTAAAATTGAAGGACAATATGATTTCTTAGAAAAATTTTATGTAGATAGTGAATCAAAAGAATTACCTAAATCTGAATCAGCTTATGAAAAAATAGATGCTGTTAAAGAAGAAATATCAGATAATATTATTGAAAATATTGTTGAAGAAGAAATATCTAGCGATATTATTCAAAATGAACTAGATGTAAAACTTTTCAAGGAAGAAAAACCTAAAGTTGAAGAAAAGATAATGAATTTACCTAAAAGTGAGTTTGATCTTGGTAATACAATAAGATATGACAAAAAATTCATTCCAGAAAATAAAATACAGTATTCATCAGAGCCTATAAATCAAGATGAATATGCGCTTCCGTCTTTGAAACTGCTCAAAGATTATAAAGCAAAACCAAAGGATCAGAATAAGCAACAAAAAAACAGCCTTAAGCTTGAAGAAACCTTAATGCTTTATGGAATTGAGGCCAAAGTTGTAAATGTATCAGTGGGGCCAACTATAACAAGATATGAACTTAACCCTAAAGCAGGAACTAAAATTTCAAAAATACTTGGATTATCAGATGATTTGGCACTTGCACTAGCCGCTGTAGCAGCAATAAGAATAGAAGCGCCTATTCCAGGGACTTCACTTATCGGAATTGAACTTCCAAATGCAGAAACTGATATGGTAAGCTTTAAAAGTGTAGTTGAAAGCGCTGAATTTATAGACTCAAAATCAAAGCTAAGCTTTGTATTAGGCAAAGACGTTTCAGGTAGACCTATGATTTCAGACGTATCAAAAATGCCTCATATGCTTGTGGCTGGCTCTACTGGCTCAGGTAAGAGTGTATGTGTAAATGGACTTATATGTAGTATTTTATTTAAAGCGACACCAGAAGAAGTTAAATTTATAATGATAGACCCTAAAATGGTTGAACTTTCAATATATAATGACATACCACATCTTTTAATACCTGTGGTTACAGATATGAAGAAAGCGCCATATGCATTGAGCTGGGCAGTAAATGAAATGAATAGAAGGTATAAGCTTTTTGCAGAAAATAGAGTTAGAGATATTGATGGTTATAATTCAACTTTAGGAATAGAAGAAAAACTTCCAAGGATAGTTATAATTGTAGATGAACTTGCAGATCTTATGATGGTAAGTCCAAATGAAGTAGAAGATGCGATTTGTCGTTTAGCGCAAATGGCAAGAGCCTGTGGAATGCACCTTGTATTAGCGACGCAAAGACCATCAGTAGATGTTATTACAGGACTTATAAAGTCCAATATCCCATCAAGAATTGCATTTGCAGTGTCTTCACAAGTGGATTCTAGAACAATCCTTGATTCTGTAGGTGCAGATAAGCTTATAGGCAAAGGGGATATGCTTTATGCGCCACAAGGAAGTTCAAAACCACAGAGAATACAGGGCGCGTTTATAACAGATAAAGAAGTGAAAGACATAGTGAATTTTGTTGCAAAACAGTTTCCAAAAAATCATAAAGAGTTTTCAGATCTGATAGAGGAAACTATAAATAGTAAAGAAAATGAAAAAAAAGAAAAGGAGTCAGACCCTTTGATAGATGAAGTGATAGAGTTTGCACAACAAAATGGACAGATATCGACTTCGCTTGTACAGAGAAAATTTAGACTAGGTTATAATCGTGCATCAAGAATAATTGATGAGATGGAAGCAAGAGGAATATGTGGCCCAATTGACGGGGCAAAACCTCGAAAAGTATATCCAAAGCAAATTGAAATATCAGAGTAGGCAGAAGGAAGAAAAATGGAAGCGATAAATTTAGAACAGGCATTAAATCTTGAAAAAAAAATATTTATAGATGTGAGAAGTCCACTTGAATTTGAAGCAGACCACATTATGGGTGCGATTAATATACCTATACTTGATAATGAAGAAAGAGCCATAATAGGAACCCTGTATAAGCATGAGGGAAAAGAACGGGCAGTAGAAAAAGGGTTAGATTATGTAACTCCCAAGCTAAAAACCTTATTTGAACAGATAAAACAATTAAAGCAGGAGCATGAGAATGTAATTGTATATTGTTTTAGAGGTGGAATGAGAAGTAGCTCGGTAGTAGAATTTTTAGAGACTTGTGATTTAAAAGTATACAAATTGGAAGGTGGATATAAGTATTATCGAAACCATGTAATAAAATCCTTGGAAAAACTAAATGAAGATTTTAAGTTTGTAGTGCTACATGGAAATACTGGAATAGGTAAAACTGAAATGTTACTTGAACTTGAAAAACGCGGAATGGCGATAATTGATTTGGAATACTATGCTAGAAATAGTGGTTCAGTATTTGGTGAGATTTATTATAACGGCAGAAAGACTACTCAAAAGTATTTTGAAACAGAAATATTTGACTATATTCAAAAAGCAAAAAAAGAAGGCAAATATTATCTTTTTATGGAGAGTGAAAGTAAAAAAATAGGAAAATGTATGCTTTCAAACGCTTTTTGGGATATGATGAAAGAAGGCTATCATATATTAGTAGAGGCTTCAATTGAATCTAGAGCCCAGCGATGCGTTAAAGATTATACTGAAAAGTGTAGAGATAATGATGAAAAACTAAAGAGCTCAATAGTTAAATTAAAGGATACTCTTGGAAATGCTAATATAGAGATGTTATTAGAAAAAACGGAAGAAAAAAATCATTATTTTATTGCAAAATTTTTGATGGAAAATTATTATGACAAATTATACAATCATTCACAGGTACAATATGATTATGAGTTTACAGTAAACTCTGACCAATTTAATTTAGCGTGTAATAAAATAGAAGATTGGTACAACGATTTAATAAGTGAATTAAATAAGGAGAATTAATGAAGAAGATATTTATGTCCACATTGGGATGTGCTAAAAATTTGGTGGACTCAGAAATGATGATAGGCGCTTTAAAAAGTAAAAATTATGAGCAGTGTCAAGATATAATAGATGCCGATATAGCAATTGTAAATACATGTGGTTTTATTGAATCGGCAAAAGAAGAGTCAATAAATGAGATATTAGAGCTTTCGCAGTATAAGGAAAAAGGCAAGCTTAAGCATCTAATAGTTACAGGGTGTTTAGCGCAAAGATATTCAAATGAGCTTTTAGATGAAATTCCAGAGATAGATATAGTACTTGGAACTACAAGTTTTGATATGATAATTGAAAAGGTTGCTGAACTAGAGAGCGGAATAAAAAACAGCTTAATAACAGATATAAACAAACATATAAAAGAAGAAATGCCAAGGTCACTTCTTACGGATAATTATACTGCATATTTAAAAATAGCAGAGGGCTGTGATAATCACTGCACATACTGCATAATTCCGAAATTAAGGGGTAAATACAGAAGCAGAAGACAGGAAGATATATTAAAAGAAGCTCGTAATTTAGCAAAAAATGGAGTGAAAGAACTCATCGTTATAGCTCAAGATACTACAAAATATGGAATAGACTTATATGGAGAAAAGAAGATTGCAGAACTACTGAGAAGTCTAAATGAAATAGAAGAACTTAAGTGGATAAGAATTCTTTATTCATACCCAGAGGATGTAGATAGTGAATTTGTAAAAGCAGTAAAAGAATCAGATAAAGTACTTCCTTATTTTGATATCCCTGTTCAGCATGCAAATGATAGAATTCTAAAACTTATGAACAGAAAAACCACACAGACTCAAATTAAAGAAAATATAGCAAGGATAAGAGCTGAAATACCAGAGGCATCAATAAGAACCTCAATAATAGTCGGGTTTCCTACAGAAACTGAAGCAGAATTTGAGCAGCTATGTCAATTTGTAGAAGAAGTTAAGTTTGACAGACTAGGAGTTTTTGCATATTCTCAAGAAGAAGATACTCCAGCAGCTATTTTAGAAGGTCAGATTGAAGAAGACGTAAAACTAGATAGAAGAAACAGACTTATGGAAATTCAGCAAAAAGTATCTTTTGAAAAGAACCAAGCCTTTGTAGGTCGCATTCTAGAGGCTATAGTTGAAGAATGTGCAGATGAAGGTGTTTTTGAAGCTAGAACATATAGAGATATGATTGAAATTGATGGATTAGTATTTATACACACAGATAAAAGTCTTAGAAAAGGGCAATTTGTAAAAGTTAAAATAACAGATGCACTTGAATATGATTTGATTGGAGAGCTGATATAATGAATACCCCAAATAAACTTACAGTTTTAAGATTCATATTAGTACCATTTTTCTTGATAGCAGCATATTATGAAAAAAATCAGACGATGATGCTTATAAGTACAATTGTTTTTGCAGTAGCATCCTTTACAGATTTTTTGGATGGCCATTTAGCAAGAAAATATAACTTAGTTACAGATTTTGGAAAATTCATGGATCCTTTAGCAGATAAAGTACTTGTAGCAGCAGCGTTATTATTTTTAGTTCAAGTACAAAGAGTAGATGCTTGGCTTGTAGTGATTATAATAACGAGGGAGTATGCAATTTCTATAATAAGAGCAATTGCAGCTACAAACGGGAAAGTAATTGCAGCATCAGGTGGTGGAAAAGCTAAAACTGTTACTCAAATGGCAGCTATAATAATGCTATTATTAAATCTTCCATTTGCGGATATAGTCATGTACATTTGCGTGATACTTACACTTTATTCAGGTGTAGAATATATCTGGAAAAATAGAGAATTAATTGCAGAAAAATAAATTTAAAAAACCTAATTTTGAGTAATACTTAAAATTAGGTTTTTTTGAAATTATAGTTGGAGGGCTTATGTTAGATTATAGAATGGAAACTTTTTTAAAACTTTGTGAAATTAAAAACTACACGAAGACCGCAGAATTTTTAAATATAACTCAGCCTGCAGTGAGTCAACATATAAAATTTTTAGAAGATTATTATAAACAAAAATTATTTACTTATGAGGGAAAAAACTTAGAGCTTACAAGTGCTGGAAAGTACTTAAGGAATAATATAATGACTATGCAAGTCAATTCACAAAAACTCAAACAAAATATAATTATACAAGATAGTAATAAGCGCGAAATAAAATTTGGAGCAACACTTACTATCGGAGAATATTATATGCCTAAGGTAGTAAAACAGTTTTTAGAAAAGTATAAAAAACATAGTTTTAGTATGATAGTAGAAAATACTCAAAACTTACTTAACAAACTTGAAAAAGGTGAAATTGAATTTGCACTTATAGAGGGGATTTTTAATAAACAAAAATACGAAACCTTACTGTTGTCAAATGAAGCGTTTATATGTATTTCAGGAGATGAAAACTATATAAAAAATAAAGATTTATATATGAAAGACATTTTAAATAATAGAATAATCCTTAGAGAAAAAGGTTCGGGGACAAGAGAAATTCTGGAACAACTTCTTATAGAAAAAAATATAACTATAGAAGATTTTAGCGAAAAAGTTGAAATTGGGAATATGAATGTAATAAAATATTTGGTATCTCAAAATATGGGAATAACTTTTTTATATAAAATTGCAGCACTTGAAGAACTTGAAAAATCAAAATTATACGAAGTTACAATCAAAGATTTTACGCCAAGGCGAGAGTTTAATTTTGTATTTTTGAAAGATAGCCTTTTTAAAGATGAATATTTGGAATTATATAACAACATTAATCGCGATTAAAAAATAAATAAGTTAAACATATAACATTGTTGATATAGAGTATATTTATGTGGTATAATTGCATTGATAAAATTTATAAGGAGGAAATTATGGAATTTAAAACTTTTGATGAATTAATAAAACATGTACAAGGTAATGACAAAAAAAAGAGAGTAGCAGTAGCAGCAGCACATGATTCTCATGCTCTAGAGGCCCTTATAATGGCAGATAATGAGAATGTAGCTACACCAGTACTTATTGGATATAAATCACAGATACAACAGATACTTAAAGATTTAGGAGTAGCAGAAGATAAGTATGAAATTTATGAAACAGCTTCAGATAAAGAATCTGCGCAAAAAGCGATAGATCTTATAAAAGAAGGTAAAGCAGATTTTATAATGAAGGGAAAGCTTCAAACTGCAGATCTTTTAAAAGCTGTAGTTAATAAAGAAACTGGACTTTCAAGAGGAAAAGCAATGTCTCATATAGCTATGCATGAGGTTCCAACTTACCATAAACTTTTAGCAGTTACTGATGGTGGTATGATGATGTATCCTACGCTTGAAGAAAAGAAACAAATTTTAGAAAATGCAGTAGAAATATTTAATAATATAGGATATGAATGTCCTAAAGTAGCAGTACTTACAGCTGTGGAAAACGTTAACCCTAAAATGATAGAAACTGTAGATGCAAATGAACTTAAGCAGATGAATATAAATGGGGAAATTAAGAATTGTATAGTAGAAGGCCCTATGTCTTATGATTTAGCGTGGAGTAAAGAGTCGGCAGAAATAAAAGGATTTAAAAGTGAAGTAGTAGGAGAAGCAGATATAATGTTAGTACCTAATATAACTACTGGAAACATATTGGGAAAATCACTTATCTATGCAGCTAATGCAAAAATGGCAGGGTTTATTGTAGGGGCAAAGGTGCCGATAGTACTTACTTCAAGAGGCGCTTCTACGCAAGAAAAATATCTATCACTTGCAATTTCAGCATCAGCAGTAAAATAATAAAGTATAAAGTGAAAATTATATAAAAAAGGAGAATTGTAATGAAAAAATTAATGACAGGAAATGAAGCGGTAGCTAGAGGCGCTTATGAGGCAGGCGTTAAGTTTGCTTCAGCTTATCCAGGAACTCCAAGTACAGAGATTCTTGAAAATGTAGCACTATATAAGGATGCTATACTTGCTGAATGGGCGACTAATGAGAAAGTTGCACTTGAAGCAGCTATAGGAGGTTCTATTGCTGGAGCTAGAACTCTTGCTGCGATGAAACACGTTGGTGTAAATGTTGCTGCAGACCCTTTATTTACATATGCTTATATGGGAGTAAATGGGGGAATGGTACTTATAACAGCAGATGAACCAGGACAACATTCATCTCAAAATGAGCAGGACAATAGAAATTTTGCAAAGCATGCTAAAATTCCTATGTTAGAGCCAGCAGATAGTCAAGAATCAAAAGACATGATAATAAAAGCTTATGAAATAAGTGAAAAATATGATACTCCACTTTTATTTAGAATGACAACAAGAGTCTGTCACTCAAAAGGAATAGTAGAATGTGGAGAAAGAACCGAAGTTGGAATAAGAGAGTATCAAAAGGATGTAGTAAAAAATATTACAGTTCCTGCAAACTCTAGACTTATGAGACTTAAAGTTGAAGATAGAATAAATGCACTAAAAGAGTTTACTGAAGAAACAGAACTTAACTATGTTGTGGATAACAAAAGTAAAATTGGAGTAATTGCTTCAGGTGCGTGTTATTATTATGCAAGAGAGGTATTTGGAGATAGCGTTTCATATCTAAAATTAGGATTTACTTATCCACTTCCAGAAAAGAAAATGAAGGCCTTCTGCGAAACTATGGATAAGATATATGTTATTGAAGAGAATGATCCATATATAGAAGAAACTGTAAAGATGCTTGGCTTTGAATGTCTTGGAAAGAATTTATTCCCATTCTGTGGAGAAATGACTCCTGATGTAATAAGAAAAGCTGTTTATGGAAGTACTTTTGAAACAATAGAGTATGATAAGTCTAAGGCAGTTCCTAGACCACCAACACTATGTGCTGGATGTCCTCACAGAGGCTTCTTCTATGAACTTGGCAAGAAAAAAGATGTCGTAATAGCAGGAGATATTGGTTGCTATACACTTGGTTTTGCACCTCCATATAATGCTATGGATTTTAACGTATGTATGGGTGGAGCTTTTGGTTCAGGCCATGGAGCACAACAAGTTTTAAATATGAATGAAGATAACAAAAAAAGAGTAGTTTCAGTAGTAGGAGATTCTACATTCTTCCATACAGCAATAAATGGACTTTTAAATGTAGTATATAATAAATCAAACTCAATAAATGTAATCTTAGACAATAGAATTACAGGAATGACTGGACATCAAGAAAATCCAGGTTCAGGATACACACTTCAAGGCGAGCCTACTAAAATAGTTGAAATTGAACCATTAGTAAGAGCTTGTGGAATGGAAAATGTTAGAACTGTAAATCCAAATAATTTAAAAGAGATGAAAGAAGCTATAGACTGGGCATTAGCTTTAGAAGAGTCTTCTGTAATAATTACAAGATGGCCTTGCGTGCTTAAAAAGTTTACAGAATTAGATAAACAAGAATTCTCAGAAGCCTTTAAGTCTAAATGTGAAGTAGATCACGATAAATGTATTGGTTGTAAAATGTGTATAAAAACGGGATGTCCGGCTATATCATTCAACAAAGAAACTAAAAAATCATCTATAAATAAAGAACAATGTGTTGGTTGTGAAGTTTGTATGCAGGTATGCCCAAAACAAGCAATTGGAAAGGTAGGTAAATAATCATGACAAAAAATATACTACTTGTTGGAGTTGGGGGACAAGGTACAATATTAGCTAGTAAACTTCTTACTACAGGACTTATGGAAGAGGGATATGATGTTAAAATGAGTGAGATTCACGGAATGTCTCAAAGAGGGGGAAATGTTTCTTCCCAAGTAAGATTTGGGGAAAAAGTAGAATCTTCTGTTATAGAAATTGGAAGTGCGGATGTAATTGTAGCATTTGAAAAAATGGAAGCACTTAGAGCACTTGAATATGCTAAAAAAGATGGGCTTGTAGTTGTAAATAATGTGGAAATCGAGTCAATGCCTATACTTTCCGGGAAATTTGATTATCCATCAGATGTAATTGAAATATTAGAATCTAAGGTAAAAACTATTGTAGTTGAAGCTTCAAAACATGCAAAAGATCTTGGAAATTCAAAAGTTATGAATATAATTCTTTTGGGAACTATAATAAAATCTATGGAACTTGAACATATCAATTGGGAAAAAATAATAAAAGATAATGTAAAGCCTGCTTTTGTAGATATAAATATTAAAGCTTTAGAATTAGGAAAAACTTTAGTTTAGTTAAAATAAATATAAATATTTTAAAATATAGGATGCATATAGTGTCCTATATTTTTTTTAAGAAGCTTTTAATTGTCATAAGCATGTGCTAAAATTGAATATGGAAATATATTTCTAAATAAGAAAGGATAACTATATGGCGGTTATATTAGATGATTATATAGATAAGGTATCAGAACAACTAAAGTTATTTGATACTGAGAATAATGAATTTACAGAGCTTTTATTTCAAAGCGACTATATATTAAAATGCGGCTTAGGTTTTCTTATAGATGAAAGAAATTTTTCAGCATCAAAACTTATGGAAATTATGAACAGTTATATAAGAAATATTCTCTCTACGAGACTATCAAAAAGCTTAAATGAATATAATCGAGATATTCTTAATAAATCAGGTGAGATAGATAACATTAAATTTTTAAATTATGTGTATGAATATGTGCTTTCGCTTGCTTTTCCAAAGTCAGTAGATACTGATTTTGATGAAAATTTAGATAAAAGGGCAAAAGTATTTTTAATTTTTTATAGAGAGTGGTTAAAATTAGAAAGTGAACTAGATTATGATAAATTCTATAATAAATATCCTCTCCAGTTTTTAACAGAAACAGAAATTAAAGGATTGCCATCCAACCACGAATATAAGAATTTTATAAAACATTTTGAAAATGAATATGTTTATGAGATGATGAGACTTAATCAAGAGATAAAAGGATATTCTACATTAGATCACATATCAGGAGTAAGCTTTGTAGCTGCTAATGTTGCAAGACAGCTTAATGAACAGGGTTTTCCAATTGATTTAGGAAATCTTATCGCAGCAGCAATAGGACATGATATAGGTAAGTTTGGTTGTAGAAAAAATGAAGAAAAAAGAGTGCCATATCTGCATTACTATTATACAGATGTGTGGTTTAAAGAAAGAGAATGCCCGTACATAGCAAATGTTGCTTCAAATCATTCTACTTGGGATTTGGAACTTGAAAACTTAGCAGCAGAATCGTTAGTATTAATATATGCAGATTTTAGAGTGAAGAACAAACATGATCAAATGCATATATATGATCTTGCAGAATCTTTTGAAGTTATACTTAATAAATTGGATAATGTAGATGAAGCAAAAGAAAAACGTTACAAAAAAGTTTATGCAAAGTTAAGAGATTTTGAAAATTTTCTAATGAAACATAATATCGATGTTTCTATGACTAAAGAGGGTTTGGAAAAAGTTATAGAAAATAGGAAAAATATTCCGCTAGATATGTGTCTCATTCATGGAAATCAAATTGCAGAAAATTTCAAATTTCAAGCGATAGAATACAATATAAATGTGCTTAATAAGTTTTCTGCGATAGAATCTTTTAATGAAATGCTTGCAAATATAAGTGGAGAAAAAAATTGGAAAAAGTTAAGAGAATATCTGAGTACATTTGAAGAATACTATATATACACAAGTCAAATCCAAAAATTATATATCCTAAATATTTTAAAAGAGATGCTTCTTTATAAAGAAGAAGATGTTAGAAATCAAGCTGCTAGAATTATGGGATTTTTAATTTTAGAGTTTGATGAAGAATATAAAAAAGAAATTCCAGAAGATGTTAGTTATGGACTTCAGGATATAACAGGAGCGATACTCTTTGAGCGATATTTAGAATATTTTATATACAAAGATCATAAACTTACGCAAAAACATAAAGAATGGCTAGAAATTAATACTAAAAATTTTGTACTAAGTGTATTTAAAAATAATAAATCCGTTGAAGATTATTATGCTGTTTTAGAAAAAATATATCTAAGAATTTTAGAAAATCAAAATTCTTTTTCGGATATAACTACTGCTATAATTGCACAGTTATTAAAATATATTCCAGTTCAAGATTTAGAAAATCCAGAAACAATAATAAAATTTTTGAAACTTATGTATAATTCTGAGTCAGCAGATATAAGTATATCTGTGGCAAAAAGTATTTACGTTGTATTAAAAAACCTTCCAAATAATTCTAGTTTTTATCTAGAAATTTCAAATTTTGTAATAAAAAACACTATTAAGAGTGAAGATAAGATTGTAGATTTTATAAAATATAAGTTAATAATGTTTATCTATGAGAATAGAAAAGAACCGAATTTAGATTGTAGTAAACTTTTAAAATTAGATGAAATTACAAAACAAGATATATCAAACATATATTTAAGAAATTTAAAGAGTGCTACTAGCTGGATTGAAAAAAAAGCAAATATAGACTTAATAACAGAGCTTACACTTCAAGGTAAGCTTACAAACAATCTTCAAACTGTTATGCATTTTTGCAACTTAGTAAAAGTAAGTTCAACAGAAAGTGTGAGAAATCATGCGGGAAAAGCAATGCTTGCAATATTCGATCTTCTTGAAAGACAGGAGAAAAATGAAGCATGTATAGAGCTTATTCGTGCACTTGAAATGCAAGACCTTCAGTTTACTAAATACATTCCAGAATATATAGGTAAGACCCTTATATATCAAGAACCAGGAGAATTTGATGAGATACTAGATGATTTTTATTATAAAGTAAAAACTGCAAATGCACAAATTGCATGGTTACTTTTATTAGCAGTGGGATATGGAATTGAAAGTTATGTTTCAAAAGGGTATGAACTTGAAGATAGTCCAGAAAAATATCGACTAAGACTTGAAAAAATGGTAGGAATATTGCTTGTAGGATTATATAGCTTTGATAAGTACTTAAGTCATGAAGCACTTAAAATAATTTCAAATAATATATTTTCATCCAAAGAACTTACGCTTACTCAAAAATATAAAATTTATAGACTAGTAGATAAAAAGATAATAAATACTTTGAAAAATAGAGAAGAAAATAAAGCACTTTACTTGAGAAATGCCGCATCCCTAAATTCTATATATAGATTTATATCTGATTATGAATTTTTATATGGGGCTATAAGACGAGAAAATGAGCGTAGTATTGCTTTTTTCCCAGGAACCTTTGACCCATTCTCATTAGGTCACAAAGAAATTGCAAAAGCCATAAGAGACTTAGGATATGATGTTTATTTATCAGTAGATGAGTTCTCATGGTCTAAAAAAACTCAGCCTAACAATATAAGGCGAAAAATAATAAAGGTATCTATAGCTGAAGAACCTAATATATATACACTTCCAGAAGATGTACAGGTGAATTTGTCAAATGATAAGGATTTGGAAAACTTAAAAAATATATTTAAGGGCTCTGATTTAAATATTGTAGTTGGAAGTGATGTTATATTAAATGCAAGTAGCTATAATGGTCAAAATAAAGGGAAAATATTAGATTTTAACCATATAGTGTTTTATAGAAGGAATAAGAGTGATATATCAGAAGAATCAGAAAGAGATATCTTAAAAGAAAAAATAAAAACTATAAACGGTCATGTTGAGATACTTAGTTTACCTCCTCAATATGAAGACATAAGTTCAACTCAAATAAGAAATAGTATAGATGAAGAAAGAGATATATCAGAGCTTATAGATCCACTTGCACAGCGATTTATATATCGCTATGGACTTTACAAAAAGGAACCTAGGTTCAAAAGCTATCTTTCAAATGTTACACTAACAACAGAAATAATAGATGAGTGTACGAGGGAACAACTTGAAAATCTTTTAGAAGTATGTTTAGAAAAAGAGTCTATTTCAGAAATAGATAGATTCAGTTTAATTGAGAAGGTCTCAAAATATTCGCATTTAAGAGCAATTGTAGTTAAAGATGAAAATACAAATCAAGTACTTGGGTTTACAACTAGTAGCTGGCTTAGAAGTACAGAATATTATTTGGAATTCAGAGATAAAAAAATAAGTGATTATATAAGACAAAAATCAATAGGAAGAATAGTATATATAAATGCTCTTTGTGTAAATAAGGATGCACGAATAAATAATATTTACCAAATAATACTGACAGAGGCATTGACGGTAGCACTTGAAAAGGATTACACTTATTGTGTATACAAAAATGCTATTCCTATAGAGGATGAAATGGCACAAAAAATATTCGAGCTTCAGGGATTTGAATATATAGAAGGAGATGATCCTAAAAATAAAATACAATGCGTAAATATGACTCAACCTATAGTTTTAAATCTTGATCTTAGAAGTTCATTAAAAGAACCGTTTAGAAGTAATGAGAATATAAAAAAATCAATATATAGAACCAGAGAAAATCTTCAAAAAGCACTTGGGGATTTATATAAAGGGGAACTTGTACTTTCTTTTGACAGAAGGGTTACCTACGGAAAACTTATAAAAAAAGTTTGTGATATAAATAATGTGGAATATAAAGTGAAAAAACCTAGAGTACTTGGAAAAAATATGTGTGTGCCGTATGGGGCAACATTAAACGGAGCCCTTATTCCGAATACAGTTACAAAATCGCTTCATACAGAAAAAATATTTAATTCAGATTTATCAAGTTTTAGAATTTCAGAATTTCCAAATTATATTAGTATGAAAAATCAGATAAAGTTGTTATCTTCTTTTAAAAGACCAGTTATTTTGATTGATGATATTTTACACAAGGGGCATAGAATAAGAGCCTTGGACCCACTTTTTAGAGAAGAAAATATAGAAATCAAACAGATTGTTGTAGCTATTCTTTCAGGACAGGGTAAAGAACTAATGGATATACAGCAAAGAGAAGTAGAATATATTTATTTTCTTCCAAATTTAAAAAATTGGTTTAATGAAAATGCACTATACCCATTTATGGGGGGCGATTATGTTCAAAGGATTGATACTGCAGAAGAATATATATTATCTTCTATAAACTTCATACTTCCATATGCAGCTCCGGGTTTTGTTCAAAATACTGACCCAAGAAATATATATAAACTGTCTGAAGTATGTATGAAAAATGCTATTAGCATATTTGAAACTATAGAAAAAGAGTATCAAATATTAAATGAAAGAAGTTTTAACCTTAGAAAAATAGGAGAGGTTTTTCAAAAACCAAGAAAACCAGATAAAGGAAAGTGTATAGAATTTGATTTAGATTTAAAACCATCAGAATATCTAAAAAATGATTTGGAAAAACTCAAAAGATTAAAAAATATAATTTATAGATAACTTAGGAGGAAACAATGTATTTTTATAAAAATGGTGAGAATTATGCATTTAGTTTAAAGACAAAAGAAAATTTGAAATTTGAGGAAGTATCTGAAGAAGAAGTCAAAAAGGCAGTATTAGAAAATGAGGATAAAAAACTTTATTTTTTAGACAAGACGATGGCTGGAAAAAGAGTGAGTTATGCTATAACAGATCAAGCTATGTTATTTGAAGATGGAAATGATATTGAAATAGTGAGGAAAAAAACTCAGGTTAATTCTGAGATTCCATCTTGGATAACTCAAGCCATAGAAAAAGAAAAAGTGCAATATTTAAATTTAGCGAATCCACTTAGAAAAAATTACTTAATAGAGCCTCATGGTAAAAAATGGAAAGTAAATATAGTCGGTCTTGGAGATGTAGGCTCAAATTTACTAATAGGGCTAAAGCTTCTTGGTGGAGATTTAATTTCGGAAATAGGTATATATTCTAGTCGCGAAAGTGTAGTTTCTAGATATGAGATGGAAATGAATCAAATATACTCTATTGAAGAGGGGAGCAGCTTAAATACAGGCTCACCAGTAATAAATGCTGTTAAAAAAGAAAATCTGATGGATTGTGATATGTTTATATTCTGCGCATCTGTAAAAGTTCCAGCAGTTGGGGAAGCGGTAGATGACGTTAGGCTTATACAATATGAGTCTAATAAAGAAATTATAAGCAAATATGCAAAAATGGCAAGAGATGAAAAGTTTAAAGGCGTGTTTGCTGTGGTATCAGACCCTGTAGATTTACTATGCAAGGCAGTTTATGAGATAAGTAACAAAAATGAACTTGGAAACTATGATTATCAAGGACTTATGCCAGAACAGATAGAAGGTTTTGGTCTAGGAGTTATGTATGCTAGAGCACTATATTATTCAAAGCAAGATAAAAATTTAGGATATTTTAAAAATGAAGGGAGAGCTTTTGGTCCTCATGGGAAAGGGCTTATAATAGCGGATAGTATCGATAACTATAATAAAGAGGTATCTGAAGCTATTACTGAAAAAACTGTAAAATGTAATCTTATGGTTAGAGAATTAGGATTTAAACCATATATAGCACCAGCATTATCTTCAGGAAGCATAGCGATACTTTCGAGAATAAAAGGAGAATATCATTATAGCTGTGTGTTTATAGATAATGCATATTTTGGAATAAAGAATAAATATTCTAAAAATGGTTTGAATATTGAACGTAATGTTATGAGTGATGAGCTTTTTGAGAAGATAAAAGATACACATACACAGTTAAAAAATATGGGCTAGAAGAATAGGAAACTCTATGAAATGAAAGATACAATATATTTATGCAAGATAGGAACTATTTCAGAATTTCTAGAAAGCATGATTTTGACATTTACAAAAAACTTTCAAGAAGTAGTAAATATAGATGCTTCCTATAGTGGAGAATACACAGATAAAAAAATATTATTTGCAGTAGAATTAGAAGAACTTGGAATAAATCTTGAACTAGAACCGCTGCTTTACAAAATATATAAAAGCAGAGCTAAAAACCAGCTTGAAAATTCGATAGGCGCAGTACTTATTCATTCAAAAGAAGAACTTTATACTAAGACTAAAGCTAGTATGCTTATATTTAGACTCAATTCTATGGGGATGAGGTTTTGTGGAAGACCAATGGTAGAAGCACCGCTTAACTTAAGAAACTACATTCCAATTCAGAAGCGAAATGGAAAAAGTCTTGAAGAAAATTGTTATTTAGAGACGAAGGATTTAGCTCAAAGATTTAAAATTTATGATAGTAAATCATCTAAAAATATAAATCCTAAAATCCTTACAGTACATGCGAGTGAAGAAGGTTCGAATACACTATACTTGTGGCAGCTCATAAAAAGACAGCTTAAAGAAAATGTGAGTGAAATAAAAGAAATTTATATACCAAATGGAGAAGTAAAAGACTGTGAAGGCTGTAGTTATACTATCTGTAAATACTTTGCAAAGCAAAAGAGCTGTTACTATGGCGGAATAATGGTAGAAGAAGTATACCCTTCGATTTTAGAAGCTGATATACTAATTCTTCTTTGTCCTAATTATAATGATGCACTTACTGCAAACTTAAGTGCTATGATAAATCGCTTAACTGCAATATTTAGGCACAAGAAATTTTATGATAAGAAATTTTATTCAGTAATAGTTTCTGGAAGTTCAGGAACAGAGGCTATAGCCACGCAGCTTATAAGAGCACTTAACATGAATAAAACATTTCAGCTTCCGCCAAATTTTATAGTATCGGCCATAGCAAATGACAGAGGAAGTATAAAAGAGATTGAAGATATTGAATTAAGAGCAAATAATTTTTCAAATCTTATAATTAATGAAGAGAAATTATAAAAACTAAAAAAAATTTAAAAAAAGGTATTGAAAAAAATAGAAAAAAGTTTTAATATATATGTAGATTTGTTAGCACTCTTTGTTACAGAGTGCTAACAAGAAAACTATTTCAATGATACAATAGGAGGAAGATATGAAAATTAAACCTTTAGCAGACAGAGTAGTAATAAAAATGGTAGAGGCTGAAGAAAAAACCAAAAGTGGTATAATTCTTACTGGCAGCGCAAAAGAGCAGCCACAGATGGCAGAAGTTGTTGAAGTAGGTCCTGGCGGAGTGGTAGACGGAAAAGAAATTAAAATGGAAGTTAAAAAAGGAGATAAAGTTATATTCTCTAAATATGCAGGTACAGAAATTAAGCTTGATGGAGAAGAATACATCATCTTAAGACAAAATGATATATTAGGAATTGTTGAATAATTATAAATTTTAAGCAGTATATAAACACAGTGGAGGTAAAGGAAAATGGCAAAAGAAATAAAATTTGCAGAAGACGCTAGAAAATCTTTAGAAATAGGCGTTAATAAACTGGCAGATACTGTAAAAGTAACACTAGGACCAAAAGGAAGAAATGTAATACTAGATAAAAAATTTGGCACACCACTTATAACAAATGATGGAGTTACAATAGCAAAAGAAATAGAGCTTGAAGATGCATATGAAAATATGGGAGCTCAAATCGTAAAAGAAGTAGCTACAAAAACTAATGATGTAGCAGGGGATGGAACTACTACAGCGACAGTTCTAGCACAGGCAATAATAAGAGAAGGCTTAAAAAACGTAGCAGCAGGCTCAAATCCTATACTTCTTAGAAGAGGGATAAATAAAGCCGTATCAGTAGCTGTAGATGCGCTTTTAAAAGATTCAAGACAGATAGAAAGTAAAGAATCTATATCTCAAGTAGCAGCAATTTCGGCTGGAGATGAAGAAGTAGGAAATTTAATAGCGGATGCTATGGAAAAAGTTGGTAAAGATGGTGTAATAACTATAGAAGAGTCAAAATCAATGAATACTACGCTAGAAGTAGTGGAAGGTATGCAGTTTGATAGAGGATATTTATCATCTTACATGGCTACAGATATGGATAAAATGGAAGCAAATCTTCAAGAGCCACTTATTCTTATAACAGATAAGAAAATAAATAATATTCAAGAAATTCTTCCAATTTTAGAGCAGATAGTACAACAAGGAAGAAAACTGCTTATAATAGCAGAAGATGTTGAAGGCGAAGCACTTGCTACACTTGTAGTTAATAAGCTAAGAGGGACATTTGAAGTAGTAGCAGTTAAAGCGCCAGGCTTTGGAGATAGAAGAAAAGCTATGCTTGAAGATATTGCAATTCTAACAGGTGGACAAGTAATTTCAGAAGAAATAGGACTTGATTTAAAAGAAGCTGAGCTTTCAATGCTTGGAAGAGCTGGTAGCGTTAAGATTACAAAGGAAAATACAGTAATTGTAAACGGTGCAGGAGATAAAAAAGCTATTGAAGACAGAGTAGCTCAAATTAAGAGACAGATAGAAGATACTACATCTGATTTTGATAAGGAAAAACTTCAAGAAAGACTTGCTAAGCTTTCTGGGGGAGTAGCAGTTATAGAAGTTGGAGCTGCTACAGAAACAGAGCTTAAAGAGAGAAAATTAAGAATGGAAGATGCACTAAATGCTACAAGAGCCGCAGTAGAAGAAGGTATTGTAGCAGGTGGAGGAGCAGCCCTTGTAAGCGTAATATCAGACGTAGAAAAAGTGGCAGCACAGCTTTTAGGAGAAGAAAAAGTAGGAGCACAAATAATAGTAAAAGCCCTTCAGGAGCCATTAAGACAAATTGCTATAAATGCAGGGCTTGAAGGTGCAGTTATTGTAGATAAAGTTCAGTCTTCAGAAAAAGGAATTGGCTTTGATGCATTAAATGAAAAATATGTAAATATGATAGAGGCTGGAATAATAGACCCTACAAAGGTTACTAGATCAGCACTTCAAAATGCAGCTTCAGTAGCAGGTACATTCCTAACAACAGAAGCCGCAGTAGTTGATGTTAAGTCAAATGAACCAATGATGCCTCCAATGGGCGGAATGCCAGGCATGATGTAATCTAATTTAAATAAGAGCTGTTGCGCAATCAAATTTTGGTTGTGCGCCAGCTCCTTTTTGCATTTAAAGTTTTGTCCATAAAAATATAATAAATGGATTGAAACTTAGAAAGGCACAATATGAATATTTTAAAAAATAAAGCAGTAAAGTGGATGCTAATAGTAATAGCCGCAATTATAATAGTAATAGCAGTATATATATCTTATTTATTTTTATCATATAAACGCATACCTGATAATCAAATTTTGGAAATTGAAAATGCATCTGGAGAGTATAGTTCAAACAGCGTTTCAACCTCAAAAGAATATACTATAATGACATCTAATATAGGCTTTGGAGCATATAGTCAAGATTTTACATTTTTCATGGACGGAGGAAAAGAATCCGTTGGAAGAAGTAAATCAGAAGTTATAAAAAACATAGAAGGCAGTGCAGAGTTGATAAATTCATTTAATCCAGATTTTACACTTTTTCAGGAGGTGGATTTAAATTCCACAAGAAGTTATCATGTAAATCAATATGACATATTAAAATCAATATTTAGCAACGAAAGTTCTATAGAGGCTATTAATTATGATTCGGCATTTTTATTTTATCCATTTATAAAACCACATGGCAAATCACTTGCAGCCACCACAACTTTTTCGAAATATCAAATTGAGGAGGCAGTAAGAATAAGTCTTCCTGTTGCTGAGGATTTTAATAAATTTTTTGATTTAGATAGGTGTTATTCTGTAGCATCATTTACAGTAGATAATGGCAAAAAACTTTACGTTTATAATGTGCATCTTTCAGCCTATGGAGGGAATCCTCAGATAAGAGCAGCTCAAATGACTATGTTATTTAACGATATGAAAGAAAAGGCTGAAGCTGGAAACTATATAATCTGCGGCGGGGATTTCAACCATGATATGCTTGGAAATTCACTTCAGCTTTTAAATAAAGCTGAAAACTTAGAATTTGAATGGACACATCCATTTCCATTTGATATGATGCCTAGTATATTTAAGGTGTGTACAAACTACAACTCAAAGGAGCTTATTCCTACTGCTAGAAATTGCAAATATCCTTATGTTAAGGGTGAATCTATAGTGTTTGTTATAGATGGGTTTATAGTTTCAAATAATGTTAGTTGTGAATCTGTAGAGAATATAGATAATCAATTTTTATATAGTGATCACAATCCCGTTTTGATGAAATTTAAACTCATTTAGCTTTATACTCTTTGTTAAAAGTAATATAATGCTTGAATAAAAAAAACAGTTCTGTTAGAATAACATAAAGCATTATTTTTTAGCGGAGAATGGGAGGGAAATAATATGAATTTTGATAATTTAGTAAAGCAAGATCCAATGGTAAATGCAATTTTAGAAAAAGAGCTTAATAGACAGCAAAGGAATATTGAACTTATAGCTTCTGAAAATATAGTTTCAAGAGCAGTAATGGAGGCTATGGGAAGCTACTTTACAAATAAATATGCTGAAGGTTATCCAGCCAAAAGATATTATGGTGGATGTGAGCATATTGATGAACTTGAAAATCTTGCCATAGAAAGATTAAAGGAAATCTTTGGGGCAGAGTATGCAAATGTTCAACCTCACTCAGGTTCTCAAGCTAATATGGGGGTTTATTTTGCACTTTTAGAGTATGGAGATAAAGTTCTTGGCATGGATTTATCTCAAGGAGGCCATCTTACTCATGGTTCACCTGTAAATATATCAGGAAAATACTTTAACTTTATAGCTTATGGTGTAGACAAAGAGACTGAGCAAATTGATTATGAAAAATTGAGAGAGATTGCGTTAGCAGAGCGTCCTAAAATGATAGTAGCAGGAGCAAGTGCTTATGCAAGAGAAATAGATTTTAAACGTATTGGGGAGATAGCAAAAGAGATAGATGCACTTTATATGGTGGATATGGCTCATATTGCAGGACTTGTAGCAGCAGGATTACACCAAAGTCCAGTACCTTATGCAGATGTGGTTACAACTACAACTCATAAGACCCTTAGAGGACCTAGAGGTGGAGCGATTTTATGTAAAGCTGAACTTGGAGCTAAGATAGACAAGGCGATTTTTCCAGGGATACAAGGAGGTCCACTTGAACATGTTATAGCGGCAAAGGCAGTAAGCTTTCATGAAGCACTTCAGCCAGAATTTAAGACATATCAAGCACAAGTTGTTAAAAATGCGAAAGTTTTAGCAGAAGAACTTGTAAAAAGAGGATTTAATTTAGTTTCAGGTGGAACGGATAATCACTTGATATTAGTGAATTTAATAAGTAAAGATATGACAGGGAAAGAAGCCGAAACACTATTAGACGAAGCACATATAACTGTAAACAAAAACTCTATTCCATTTGATCCACAAAACTTCTTTAAGACAAGTGGAATAAGAATAGGAACTCCAGCAATAACTACAAGAGGTATGAAGGAAGAGGATATGGTTACTATTGCAGAAGCTATAGATTTAGTTATTTCTCATAAAAAAATAGAGGAAGCTCAAAAACTAGTAATAGCACTTACTGACAAGTATACAATATATAAATAAAATTATTAATAGATAAAGGCATATTTAGAAATCAAGATTCATTTCTAAATATGCCTTTTAATTACTTTATATTGTATTTTTTTAGCTTATGTTGAAGCGTCTGGCGTTTAATTTTTAAAATATCAGCGGTCTTACTTATATTTTCATTATTTTCATAATATATTTTTTCAATCAATTCTTTCTCTATAGACTCTATAAGAATCGGAAGCCCTAAGTCTTTGACATTATTATCTAAATCTAAAGAAGGTGTATTTTTTTCAAAATTAGGATTTACAGAAATATAATTATCGGTAATTACATGCTCATCATCAAGCAGTGAAATCGCACCCATTATAATGTTTTCAAGTTCTCTTATATTTCCAGGGAAATCATAAGAGCGTAATTTTTCTTTACTTTTGTCAGAAAGTATCCAAATATCTTTGTTGAATTTTTGGTTATATTTTTCTATGAATTTTTCACAAAGCATAGGGATATCATCTTTACGCTCTCTTAAAGGTGGAATGTTTATATTTATTATATTTAATCTATAATATAGGTCTTTTCTTATTTTTCCACTTTCAACTATTTGTTCAGGCGGTTCATTACTAGAAGCTATTATTCTAACGTCTACAGGGATGTCCTTAGTGCCACCTACTCTACGCACATAACCTTCTTGTAGTACCCTTAAAAGTTTTGCTTGAGTATCATAGGGCATGGAGTTTATTTCGTCAAGAAGCAAAGTTCCACCATTAGCTTGTTCAAAAAGACCTTCTCTGTCTACAGCGCCAGTAAATCCTCCCTTTGTAGTTCCAAATAGCAAACCTTCTAAGAGACTATCTGGAATAGCTGCACAGTTTTGGGCTATAAAAGGTTTAGTTTTTCTTACTCCATCAAAATGTATGCTTTGAGCAATTAACTCTTTACCAGTACCAGTTTCTCCATATATAAATACCGATGCATCGGTTTTACTTGCTCTTTTAGCAATTTCTATGGTTTTTTTAAAGGCTTCACTATTCCCGATGATATTATGAAATCTATATTCTCTGATTCGTTTATTTTTACTTTCATCCGGACTGTGAATATCTTTTTGAAGCTCAAGTATAGTATCAGTCATTTCTTTTATTTGAGTTATATTATGTGCGATTTCAAGGGCAGCGACTACATTTGAGTCGTCTATTATGGGCACAGTAGTGTTTATAGTTGTGATTGCTTTTCCATATTTATTTATATATGATTGATTTTTATTGATAATAATAGATTTATTGTTCAAACTTTTTAGTAAGGTGCTGTCTTGAACGTCTTTAAATACATCTTCAAAGGGTTTGTTTAGAACTTCTTTTCCAGTAAGTTTTTCAAGCTCGGCCATTCGTTCATTGTATATGATAGTTTTACCTTGTTCGTCGATGACATGAACCCCTTCGTTAATATACTTTATCAGCTCTAAAAAAAGCATTTTATATTCTTTTAATTTCATAAACCGTCTCCTTTTAAAATCAAAACCTAATATTATATTATCACAAAAAAACGTATATGTTATAATAAAGTTAACTGCTGTATTTTGAATTATTGAAATGCTAGATTTGGAGGAAAAATGCATATAGAAAAAGATAATAGAAAAAAATTTATAGAAGGATTAATATTGCTAAGTATTTTTGCTATAGTATTTTTAGGAATAACTTACAAGTTTTATCCATATATCAAAGAACTTCAGGTTAATCCAGATAAGCTTGAAGAAATAAAAATACTGTTTGAATCTTATGGACAGTGGGGAATTTTGATACTGATAATTATACAGATACTTCAAGTTATTATATCAGTAATTCCAGGAGGACCATTTCAAATTGTAGCAGGAATACTTTATGGAACATTTTTTGGATTCTTAGCTAGCTTCATAGGAATGTTTATTGGTTCTATAATAGTATATTTTATGGTCAGACTATTTAAAAATAAATTTATATCACTTTTTATGGATAAGAAAAAACTTGAAGATTACAAATTTCTAAAAGATTCACCAAGACTTGAGCTGATTTTAGCAATATTATTTTTAGTGCCAGGAGCACCTAAGGATACACTTATATACTATGCTGCATTTGTAGGCATGGAATTTAAGAAATATATTTTAATAACGGTGATTATGAGACTGCCAGCTATGCTTTTTTCTACGCTTATAGGAAATAATATAGGAATTGGAAATATGAAGGTGACAATAGTGCTTGTAATTATATTGGCACTTACAGGGGGAGCAGGTTTTTGGTATCACAAACATCATATTAAAAATAATAAATAAAAACATTGTACAGTAAGTTAGAAAAAATGCATTTTAGTGCAAAAAAAATTGCATAATAAGCAAAAAAATCCTTTTGTATTTTTCTGTATTTTCATTATATATAGAAAAATCCAAAAGAAATCCTAAAAAATGTCTTTCTATTAAACACAAATAATTATAAAAATGCTAAAAATACAGAAAAAATAATTTTAAATCAAAAAAGCAAAAATATTTGCATACATATGCAAATATTTTTGCTTTAAATTTCAAAAAAATAATTTTAAACTAGAAAAAACGAGAAAACGTTTTTATGTATTTTTAATAATAAAAAAACAAAACAGATGAAAGTCTTATTGTAATCATTTTGTAGAAAAAAAAACAAGTTTAATTATAAAGTTGGCACGTTAATTGCTTTTACATATATGTGTTGAAATATAAAATTTAATTTTTTCAGGAGGAGTACGAAATGGAAAATGTAAAAGTAATAATCTGGGGACTTGGAGCAATGGGTGGCGGAATGGCCGATATGCTTCTTAAGAAAAAAGGTGTTGACATAGTAGGCGTAATCGGAAGAGGCGCTAAAATAGGAAAGAGCATGTTTGACTTTATAAAAACAGAAAGAGGAGATAGAGCAGATATACTTATTCAATCAGAGCAAGATTTACTTAAAGAAAAAGCAGCAGATGTAGTGCTTCTTTGTACAGATTCATTTACTAAAGATGCTTTTGAAAAAATCAAAAAAGTTGTAGAATGCAAAATGAACGTTGTATCTTCAGCTGAAGAAATGGCTTATCCTAAAGCTCAAAGTCCAGAGCTTGCAGCAGAAATCGATAAATTAGCAAAAGCTAATGGCGTTTCTGTACTTGGAACAGGAATAAATCCAGGACTTATAATGGACCTTCTTGTTGTTGTTATGACAGGATGCTGTGAAGAAGTTGAAAGTATAGTTTCAAGAAGAGTAAACAGCTTATCACCATTTGGTCCAGCGGTTATGCATGAGCAAGGAATAGGTATAACTGTAGACGAATTTAAAAAAGGTGTTGAAACTGGAACTCTTGCAGGACATGTTGGATTCCATGAATCAGTAGGAATGATAGCAGATGCACTTGGATGGAAATTAAGTGAGCCAGTTAAACAGTCAATGGAGCCTATAGTAACAGATGTGGATAGAAAATCTCCATATGGATTTGCTAAAGCAGGTGATGTTGCAGGTTGTGCAATGAAAGGTTTTGGATATGTTGATGGAGAATTGAAAATTGAAATGGATCACCCTCAACAAATTGAGCCTGAACAAGTAGGCGTACAAACTGGTGATTATGTAATAATCAAAGGAACTCCAGATATAAATATGGTAAATAGCCCAGAAGTTCCAGGCGGAATCGGAACAATAGCTATGTGTGTAAACATGATACCTCAAACAATAAATGCAAATCCAGGACTACACACAATGATAGATCTTCCAGTGCCAAGAGCAATAATGGGAGATATGAGAGAATTAATTTGTCCAGACAAAAAAGTTGTAAAATAATAGACTTATAATGGGACATAACGCGTTGCTGCATAAGTAACGCGTTATGTCTATAACGATTTTGGGAAATAGATAACAATTATTGAAAAATTATGATGATATAAATAATGAATTTTTAGGAGGCAGTAAAATGGTTAAAAAAGGTGAGTGGGTAATAATCCACAGAAATATTTTAACTCCAGAACAAAGAGCACCACAGGTGCCAGATGACACTAAAAAAGTGCCACTAGAAATGTGGGTTAAAGGTTATCTTAATAAAGATGCAGAAATCGGAGAAGAAGTAGA
>JBGSPX010000061.1:0-45259 GCA_041738345.1 Proteocatella sp. | reverse complement strand
TCTAGAAATATGGTTACAATAGAGTAGGAGATATACCTGTTCCCATTCCGAACACAGAAGTCAAGCCCTACATCGCTGATGATACTTGGAGGGCAGCCTCCTGGGAAAGTAGGTCGTAGCCAATTAGAAAAAGCACTTGAGTATATCTCAGGTGCTTTTTTAATACATAATTATATAAATTCCATTTTTACTACATCAAATAGTCCTCTAGGGGTTATTCTTATTTCAGGAATTACAGGAAGACTTATAAAGGCTAGCGTTAAAAACGGATCAATTTCTTCAGAAATTCCCATATCATGTGCTATTTTTATCATATCTTTTAATATAGAATTTACTTCATCAAAACTCTTTTCACTCATAAGTCCAAGAATTGGAAGTGGTAAGGTTTTTAGGACTCTTCCGTTGGATACGATAGTTATTCCACCCATATTTTTTTGAAGTTCAAGTACGGCGATTAGCATGTCAGTATTATTATCTCCAATTACAGATATGTTATGAGAATCATGGGATATACTTGAAGCAATCGCTCCACCTTGTAAACCAAAATTTTTAACGACGCCAATACCCATAAGGCCGGTATTTTTATGACGTTCTATAATTGCAATTTTATTGTATACTTGATTAGCTTTAAAAAATCCATTTCGTTGAGGTAAATATTCTTTTGTGTGAATTGTAAATAGTTGATTTTTTACAATATTTATAACTGATGACTGCTCATTATCTAATTTTAGAGAGAAATTGTTTTGGTATATAGTGGATATATTGACGGTATTTTTTATAGAGCTTTCAGGTTTAATTATTTGTTTTTTCCACTTAAAATATTTTGTGTTTTTTCCCTTATAATATACATCGAGGATATTAAATTCTTCAAAATTATCAAATATAATTAAATCTGCTTGATACCCTGGTGCGATAGCACCCAAGTTTTTTAAACCATAGCATCGAGCTGTATTTATTGTAGCCATCTTTATAGCTTCAATAGGATTAAGCCCCAATTTAATAGCGCGTTTTATGCAGTAGCTTATATGACCCTCATTTTTTATTTCTTCAATATGTTTATCATCTGTACAGAACGAAAAGTTTTCAGTAGGAATATGATTTTTTATGATGCCTTTTACAATATCATCTAGGTTTTTAGCAGCGCTACCCTCTCTTATGTGAACATGAAGACCACGTTCTAACTCTTTTATAGCATATTCAAATGAATCACATTCATGATCGGTGCTTACTCCGCCTATTATATACGCATTAAGTTCGTATTCGGACAAATTTGGAGCATGACCATCTATAACTTTATTTTGAAAAAGTAGCAACTTTTTGTACATATTCTTATCGCCAGCAATAACTGCAGGATAATTCATAACTTCGCCAAGTCCTAAGACTCTAGGATGATTTATATATTTTTCCATTTCAGCACATCCAAATTCGGCACCATTACATTCAAAATCAAGTGAAGGCACACAGGAAGGCATCATTATATATACATTAGAAGGAACATACTCAGTTTGAGAGAGCATAAAGTCTAAGGCTTCAGAGCCTTTAACGTTGACCGCCTCGTGAGGGTCGGCTATATAGGTAGTAGTGCCAAAGTTAACAACATTTTTTATGAATTCTATAGGGCTTAACATAGATGACTCAAGATGAATATGAGCATCGATTAGTCCAGGAGCAACAAATCGACCTTCCAGATCAATTTCTTGATAACCTTCAAATTTACCAAGACCAGCTATTAATCCATCACATACAGCGATATCGCAAGGAACGATTTTATTGGTAAAAACATTTATTACTTTTGCATTTTTAAGCACTATATCGGCTTTTATTTTACCGCTTGCTACATTTGAAAGGTGTTTATATTGAGTTAGCTTCATAAAAAATCACTCCTTTTGAAAAAATATTATGCTGAAATTAAATTTATAGTTGAAAAACAGTATAAATTATGATATACTATATTAGTAATATGGTTACAATAGAGTAGGAGATATACCTGTTCCCATTCCGAACACAGAAGTCAAGCCCTACATCGCTGATGATACTTGGAGGGCAGCCTCCTGGGAAAGTAGGTCGTAGCCAATTAGAAAAAAAGCACTTGAGTATAGACTTAAGTGCTTTTTTAATGCTATAATATAATTATAATGATATTATAGCGTTAAAATGATATTTGAAAGGAATAAAATATATGGGGTTAGGTTTTAGAAAAGGTTGCACATTATACAAAGGCATTGAACCAAGTGCTTATGATGATATAGAAAATCTTGAAAATGTAAGAGATATACTTTTTAAGTTTATGAAAAGTGGGATAGCTTCGATATGGATAAATACACAGAATCAATCAGTAAGTCCAGATACTGAAGCTATTGAAAAAGAAGCTGAAAATACTGAAATTGAAGAAGTGATAAATTTTGAAAGCCTTGAGGTAAAGTTATCGGAAATATCTAAAGAAATATTTTTAGGAAAAATAGATGATTATAAAAAAGGTACTAAGAATGCTATAAAAGAGTATGAATCACTAATGTTTGTAATAAATAATATACACAAGATTTCGGATGGGATAATTGATTGGAATCAAGTGAAAAAAATACCAGAACCATTCAATATAAATGAATTAGGACCTAATGCCATTATAGAAAAGCAAAAAATTGATGCATATGAACCAACTTTAATAGAGAAAACCTTTAAATCTAAACTTGAGAAAAAGCAAGAATATCTAAAATTACAAATGATGAATGCTATGAAAAAAGATGAAGAGATTTATAATTCATGGAGAGAATTAATTGATTTAGCTGAAGATGTACTAAAAGGAAATATAAATGCATATTTTAAAGCTATAAAAATTGTAAACCCATTTGAAGAACTTTTAGAGTTAGGAATAGATTTTGAATTTGGAACCGATGATTCAGATATAATTCATGTGGAGTATGTGATTGATTCTAGAGATATAGTGCCATATTATAAACTTTCAGCACCTAAAATGGGACATTTAAATAAAGTTAACTTAACAAGGGAAGAATATAATTCCAGAGTTGGTGATTATATTTCAGCTTGTGCAATAAAAATATCAAGAGAAATATTCAGCATAACTCCAGTCAAATCAGTATTGGTTCATATAGTGGATCATAAATTTAATACTGAAAATAGACAGAGTGAAAAAATTACTGTTATATCAGCTTTAATAGATAGATCAAAATTGGAAATATTGGAGATAGATAATATAAAACCTATGAAACTCATAGATAATTTTAGAGTTAGTATGAACTTTACCCTAGATGAAGGGTTACAGAATACAAGTAGAATAAATTTAGCGGACCTATAGGTTCGCTATTTTTTTTCTTTAATATTGAAGCAAAAAAGGTTATGTGTTATACTGGATATGTTGAATAAAATATCTATATAAGTCTTGTAAATACTGACTATTTAAACAGACTTATAATGAGAGTACAATAAAAAGTATTTTAAAGAGGAGAATATTGATGGAAAATTGGAATGGCAAGTCACTAATTATAGGAGATTTAATTGCAAAAACGCCTATAGTTCAAGGGGGAATGGGGATAGGAATTTCTCTTTCAAATTTAGCTTCAGCAGTTGCGAATGAAGGCGGGATAGGAGTTATATCTGCGGCCGGAGTTGGAATGGATGAACCTGATTTTGCCACAAATTATATAGAAGCTAATAACAGGGCTTTAGCTAAATTTATAAGAAAAGCTAAAGATATGACAAAGGGAATAGTTGGAGTAAACATAATGGTAGCTGCAAGAAATTTTGAAGAACTTGCCAAAACTGCTATGCAAGAGGGCATAGATGTAATCTTTGCAGGAGCAGGTCTTCCGCTTAATTTACCATCTTTAAAAAAACCTGAATATAAAACTAAGTTAATTCCAATAATTTCATCAGTTAGAGCGATAAAGGTTATAACTAAAAAATGGGTAGACAAGTATAACTATATTCCAGACGGTTTTGTACTAGAAGGTCCTTTAGCAGGTGGGCATTTAGGTTTCAGTCAGGAACAGGTTGAAAGTGAGGAATATACTCTAGAAAATTTAATTCCAGATATATCGAAAGAAATAAAGACTATGGAAGAAAAGTATGGAAAGAAGATTCCTTTAATTGCAGGTGGCGGAATTTTTACAGGTGAAGATATTGCTAAAATAATGGCACTTGGAGCAGATGGGGTTCAAATGGGAACTAGATTTGTAGCCACGCATGAATGTGATGCGGATATAAAATTTAAGCAAATGTATATAGATGCGAAGGAAGAAGATATACAGCTTATAAAAAGTCCTGTAGGACTTCCGGGAAGAGCGGTGCATAATGAATTCATAACGCAAATCGCTGAAGGCAAGAGAGCTGTGGTAAAGTGTCCATTCCACTGTATTACTACTTGTAAGCGTGAAGAAAGTGAATATTGCATTGCTATGGCGCTAATAAGTGCATATAAAGGAAGACTAAATAATGGATTTGCATTTGCAGGCAAAAATGCTTGGAGAGTGGATAAGATAGTCAGTGTAAAAGAACTGATTGAAGAGTTGAATGAACAATTTATAAAATCATAATACTAATAAGCATTTTTCTTTTTTTAATACGAAAAATGCTTATTTTATTTTTGATAAGAATTTAAAACTCCATACATATATGTTATAATAACTCTGTATGTATAGTGAGAGGAGCTAAAATTTTGATAGAGATAAATGCGGTTTCAAAAAAATTTGAAGATGTTGAAGCCTTGAATAATATAACTTTGAATATAAAAGAAAATTTTATATTTGGACTTTTAGGCTCAAATGGAGCAGGTAAATCTACACTTATGAGAATAATAAGTGGGATAATAAGGCCAGATGAAGGTAATGTTTATCTAGAAGGTAAATTAGTTTTTGAAAATGTAAATGCAAAGAAAAAAATATTTTATATATCTGATGAGCAGTATTTTATAAGAAACTCTACTCCAAGAGATATGATGAATTATTATAAATCGGTATACAATAATTTTTCTACAAAAAGATTTGAAAAATTAATGAAGGAATTCAACTTAGATGAAAAAAGAAAGATAGATACTTTTTCAAAAGGAATGAAAAAACAAGTTTCCGTAATATTAGGTCTTTGTAGTGGAACAGAATATATACTTTGTGATGAAACTTTTGATGGGCTGGATCCTGTAGCAAGGCAATCAGTTAAAAATCTTCTACTTGAAGATATAAAACAAAAAGGACTTACTCCTATAATAGCATCCCATAATTTAAGAGAACTTGAAGATATATGTGACCATGTGGGATTACTGCATAGAGGAGGAGTACTTCTTTCTAAAGACTTAGTAGAGATGAAACTAGAGCTACAGAAACTTCAGTGTATTTTCAATAAAGAGATTAGCTTAGAAGAATTTAAAATAGCAGGAATGGACGTTATGAAGTTGGACAGAAGAGGTTCACTTTATACTCTAGTTGTGAGGGGGAATCATAAACAAATATTAGATAAAATTTCAAATATGAAACCACTTTTTCATGAAGTATTACCTCTAAGTCTTGAAGAAATATTTATAACAGAAACGGAGGTTGCAGGATATGATATCAAATCAATTGTATTTTAGTTGGAGGATAATAAAAGAAAGGCTTGTTCAGAATTTGTGGACAGGAGGTATATTCTTTTTAAGTTGTCTGTTTACGCTTCCAATTTACGCAGCGCTTACTTTTCAACGCTATTCTGATGATATAGGGTCTGGTTATGCTAGTAAAGTAGATGCTTATGATTATATAATAAAAATAGTTGGAGATGGAAATGGATTTTTGAAATTTACTATAGTTGTAGCGGCAGTAGTAATGGGATGTTCCTACTTTTCATATCTTCATTCAAAGAAACAGGTAGATTTTTATCATGCGCTTCCTTTAAGTCGTGGAAGATTGTTTTTAAGTAACTTCATTGCAGGAAATATAAGCTTTGGAGTGGCATATGGGTTTAATCTAATATTAGCTTTATTTGTAGTTTTTAGTATGGGTTTTGGCGTAGGAATTGATTTTATTGAAATAATAAGGTCTATATGTATTAACTTTATTTTCTTTAATCTTATATTTTCCATAAGCATTTTTGCGGGAATAATTACAGGAACCAAAATGACGCATGCGCTTATGACCCTTGTAATTTTAGAATATGTACAACTGTTTTTTATTCTTATAAATGAGTATCTAAGCTATTTTTTCAAAACTTTCTATTCGGATGCAGTTTTTAATCAAAAAATAATATTATCACTATCTCCTATTACAAGTTATTTTTCAAGCATAGATAAATCTATGTTACTTTTTCAGACAATGGCGCTTATTATAATATTAGTAGCGAATATATATTTTTTTATTATAAGACCTTCAGAAAATGCTGGAAAATCAATAGCAAACAATAAATTAAAAGAAATAGTAAGATACTCTGTATTAACTATGTGTACTATGGCAGGAGGATTAATATTCTATGATATAGGACGAATAAAATTTTGGCTGATATTTGGGCTTATATTTAGCGGAATTGTCAGTTACTGTATTATTGAAAGTATATTGAGTTTTAATATGGGAAGTATACTTTCAAACAAAAAGAAGCTAGGGATATTTGTAGTTATTTTTGCATCGGTATTTACAATACTTGATATGGATTTAATGAATTATGATAACCGTATACCTGAACTTAATCAAATAGAATCAATATATATAAATCCTATAGATTTTGATATGTCAGTACAAAACTATTCAAATAACTATGAAAATGGTTATTTTATAAAGCATGAAAATCCACTAACTAAAATAAAGCTTTCAAATTCAAAAAGTATTGAAGCGATATTAAAAATAGCAGATATTTCTATTAAAAATCCGACAACTCAGTATGAAAAAAATATGGATTCAAATAATCAATATTTTGAGATAGCAGTAAAGTTTAATATGAAAAACGGAAGCACAATGATAAGAAAATATAGCTATGCAACAAAAGAAGAAGCGCTTCCTATTTTTGCAAATGTATTTGATACTCAAGAGTTTAAATATAAATACTATCCAATATTTAGCTTAAACGAGGAACAAATTATAAAATCTAGTATAGAACACATGGATTTATTTTCTGAAAGTGAAGAAGATATAATCACTAAGGAGATTAAAAATAGCAAAGTAAATAGTGTTATCTTAAGTGCGATTCAGGAAGATTTATTAAGCATAAAAGCACGTGATTTGAATTTAAACGATCCAATTGGAGTAATTACTTTCGATACTAAAGACAAAAATGCAGAGTCTAATATTCCAAATATAGGAGAAACCGATATAATTCAGTTAGAAGTACCTATATACAGAGAGTATAAAAAAACGCTGGATATAGTAAATAAGTATAGCTATATATACACTGAAAAAATAGATGCTACTTTAATAAAATATATAGAACAATATAATTATGATGATAAACAAGATAAATCAGAAGAAAAAATAATATTAGACAGTAAAAGTGATATAAAGAAATTTTTAGAAACAAATTTATTAAACTATAAATTATATTTAAATCCTTTTATAGTTACAGATTCAGATGGATGGGCAATCGTTTATTTCAATACTAATAGAGAATACAGTAAAGATTTTTCAAAAGTGAAACTTATTTCTATAAAATAATTTTTAGAAATAATTTAAAAAATTTCAAAAAAAAGTTTGCATATTTTAAAGAACTGTAGTATTATATAAAAAACAGTATTGAACTGAAAGACAACTGAATATTGTAAGCGTACAACTTATCAAGAGTGGTGGAGGGACTGGCCCTATGAAACCCGGCAAATGCGAAAGCTAGTGCTAATTCCAGCAGACTAATGTCTGAAAGATAAGTGTTGAGTTATAGATTGAAACTATAGCCACACTTATTAGAGTGTGGTTTTTTAATACCACAACTAAATTTAAAAAATTAATTAAGAAAGAGGTATTAAATTATGAAAAAATATTCACAAGAAACTTTATGTGTACAAGCAGGCTATGAACCTAAAAATGGAGAAGCTAGAATATTACCGATAGTTCAATCAACAACTTACAAGTATGACGATGCAGACGAAGTAGGAAAACTATTTGACTTAGAAGCAGAAGGTCATATGTATTCAAGAATAAGTAATCCTACAGTGGCAGCACTTGAAAATAAAATAACCGCATTAGAAGGCGGAATAGGCGCGCTTGCAACATCCTCAGGTCAGTCAGCAAATCTAATAGCAATCCTTACAATTTGTAATGCAGGGGAGCATGTACTTGCAATGTCAAATCTTTATGGGGGAACATTTACACTGTTTACTTCAACTCTAAAAAAGATGGGAATAGAAGTAAGTTTTATAAACTACAAGGCAGATGCTTTAGAAATAGAAGCTAACATACAATCAAATACAAAGCTGATTTTTGCAGAAACGATAGGAAATCCTGGCGTAGATGTTTTAGATATAGAGATGGTTTCAGAAGTAGCTCACAAAAATAATATACCACTTGTAGTAGATAATACATTTGCAACCCCATATCTTTGCAGACCATTTGAATTTGGAGCAGATATAGTAACACATTCTACTACAAAATACCTAGATGGACATGCAACTAGCGTGGGAGGAGTAATTGTAGATAGCGGGAAATTTGATTGGGAAAAAAGTGGGAAATTCCCTCACCTTACAGATGAAGACCCAAGCTATCATGGACTAAGCTATACCACAAAGTTTAAAGAAGCGGCCTATATAGTAAAAGCTAGGGTAGCATTTTTAAGAGATATGGGAAATACGATGAGTCCATTTAATGCATTTCTAACCAATTTAGGCGCAGAAACCCTTGCACTTAGAATGGAAAGACATAGCGAAAACGCACTTGAAATTGCTAAATTCTTAGAAAATCATCCTAATGTAGCTTGGATAAATTATCCACTGCTAGAATCAAGCAAAAGTTATGAACTTGCTAAAAAATATCTTCCAAATGGAGCAAGTGGAATAATTGCATTTGGAGTAAAAGGCGGAGCACAAAATGGTAAAAAATTCATTAATTCACTTGAACTTGCAAGTCTAGTAGTTCATGTAGGAGATATAAGAACTCACGTACTTCATCCTGCAAGCATGACCCATAGACAGCTTTCAGAAGAAGCGCAGATAAAAGCAGGGATAAAGCCAGACATGATAAGATTATCTGTAGGAATTGAAAATGTAGAAGATATAATCAAAGACTTAGATAAGGCGCTTAGAGCTTAAGAAGAAGAGGTGAAGCACAATGCCAGTAATAATACCATATGATCTTCCGGCAAAAGAAATATTGACCCGTGAAAACATCTTTGTAATGAATGAAACTAGAGCGCAAACTCAAGATATAAGACCACTTAAATTAGCGATAATAAATCTTATGCCTACAAAAATAGAGACAGAAACCCAACTTCTAAGAATGCTTTCAAATACAGCACTCCAAGTAAATGTAGACCTTATAAGAACGACTTCACATCAGAGTAAAAATACAAGCAAGGAGCATTTAGAAAAATTCTATAAAACCTTTGACGAAATAAAAGATACTAAATATGATGCGATGATAGTAACTGGAGCACCTGTTGAAAAAATGGACTATACAGAAGTTAGTTACTGGGAAGAACTAAAAGAAATAATGGATTATGCAAGAGAACATGTATATTCAACTATGTTTATATGTTGGGCATCTCAGGCAGCGCTTTATCACTATTATGGAATAGAAAAACGTAAATTTGAAAAAAAACTTTCAGGCATATTTGAAAATGAAGTAATAAAAGAAAGTGTATTGACTAGAGGCTTTGATAAATATTTTTATGCGCCTCAGTCAAGATACACTTACTGCGAAGAGTCTGATTTAAAAGAAGTAGAAGACCTTGACATTATAGCAAAATCAGAGGAAGCAGGCGTTCATATCGCAGCTACCAAGGATAATCGACTTATATTCGTTTCGGGTCACAGTGAGTATGATGAAGATACCTTAGATAAAGAATATAGGAGAGATTTAGCGCAAGATGCTGAAGCTGAAGTGCCAAAAAACTATTACAGGCACAATGACCCAAGTAAAGATATAATTGTTAGATGGAAATCCCATGGAAATCTACTTTTTAGCAACTGGCTTAACTACTGTGTATATCAAGAAACCCCTTATGAGATAGATGATATAACCAAAAAAGTAGTGGCAAAATTTGGAGGAAGTTCACTTTCAGATGCAAAACAGTTCAATAAAGTAAAAGATATAATTCTTTCTCAATCAGATAGAAACCATATCGTAGTATCTGCACCAGGGAAAAGATATGAGGGTGATGTCAAAGTTACCGATATGCTAAATTATGTATATAAACTAAAGGTGACGAAAGAACAGATAAGAGAAGAGATAAAACAGCTTCAAAAAAGAGAAGTTGTTATTACCAAAGAAAAGCAGCAACTTATATCACAAATAGAAGAGCGTTTTGAAGAAATTTGTGATGACCTAGAGGTATCTGGAAAACCAAAGCGAGAGATAAAGCAGGTTTGTAAACAGATAGATGACTCTAAGGAAAAGGACTTTATAGTGAGTCGAGGCGAATATCTAAATGCCCTAATAATGGCAGATTATCTAGGATATGATTTCATAGATGCAGCAGACTTAATATTTTTTGATCAAGAAGGACTTTTAGATGAACAGAAAACCTATCATGAAATCAAAAAACGAATCTCCAAAGATGATAAAATCGTAGTTCCAGGATTCTATGGTTCAAACTGTAGAGGTGAAATAAAGACCTTTGAAAGAGGTGGGTCAGACATAACGGGCTCTATAATAGCAAAGGGGATAAATGCAGATCTTTATGAAAATTGGACAGATGTTACAGGCGTTATGACCGCAGATCCAAGAAAAGAGAAAAGTGCTAAAACTATAAAAAATCTAACCTATAAACAGTTACTTCAAATAACTAAAAATGGAGCACAGGTCTATCATCCAGATGCAATTAAAGCGGTTGCAAATGCAGCTATACCAATAAATATAAAAAATACAAATAAACCAGAAGAAACAGGAACAATAGTACGAGGAGAAGAATAACATGAACAAAATAAAGATAGCTTTACTTGGACTAGGCACAGTAGGAAGTGGTGTAAAAAATATACTTGAAGAAAAACAGGCACTTTTGAGCGAAAGACTGCTTGCTAAAACAGGTACTGAAAAATCAATAGAAATAAGCAAGATTTTAGTAAGGGATAAAACTAAAGATTATGGTGTAGATAAAGCGCTGCTTACTGAAAACTATCAAGAAATTTTAGAAGATGACACAATAAAAATCGTAGTAGAACTTATAGGTGGAGAAGCGCCTGCAACCGAATATATGCTTGAAGCGATGAAGTACAAAAAACATGTGGTAAGCGCAAATAAGCTTGCCATAGCTAAAGCAAACGGAGCCTTAGAAGAAGCTGCAAAAGCAAATTCCGTAAGTTTTATGTATGAAGCGAGTGTGGCAGGAACAATACCGGTTATAAGAGTTATAAACGACTCTCTCGTCGGCAATAGCATAAGCAAAATATCAGGAATAATAAATGGAACTACAAACTATATATTGAGCAAGATGACTAACGAAGAGCAAAGTTTTGAAGAAGCACTAAAAAAAGCACAGGAGCTAGGGTTTGCAGAAGCAGATCCAACCTCGGACGTAGAAGGTTTTGACGTTATGTATAAGATTGCAATTTTATCAAAGTTAGCTTTTGGAAAAACGCTAGCGCTTGATAAAATAGAGCGAAGTGGGATAACAAGCGTAACAAAAGCTGATATAGAAAATGCAGAAGCTAAAGGCTGCAAAATAAAATTCTTAGCGCAGGCAGAGAAGTGTGGCGAAGAAATAAGCATCACAGTGTCACCTCAGGAAATAAAAAACACTCATCCGCTTGCAAATGTAGATGGAGCGATGAATGCTGTTTATATAAGCTGTGACAATGCAGGAGAAATAATGCTTCAAGGGGCAGGCGCAGGGTCAAGACCTACGGCAAGTGCAGTAGTAAGTGATATATTTGCAATAGCAGAAAACATATAACATAAGAAGGGGAAATGAAAATGAAAAAGACAAACATAGCAGTACTAGGGGCTACAGGTATGGTAGGCCAAAGATTTATTACATTACTAGAAAATCATCCATATTTTGAGGTAAAGGCACTAGCGGCGAGTCCAAATTCAGCAGGAAAGACATATCAAGAAGCCGTAGAAGGTAAATGGAAGCTTGAAGCAGATGTTCCAGAATATGTAAAAAATATAGTGGTAGACGATGTGAGCAATGTAGATAAGGTTTCACAAGATGTGGAGTTAGTACTTTGTGCGCTTGATTTGGATAACGAAAGTATTATAAAAATAGAAGAAGCATATGCAAAGAAAGAAATAATTGTAGTTTCAAATAACTCCGCAAACAGATGGACAAAAGATGTACCAGTGCTTATTCCAGAAATAAATAAGCCTCAGCTTGAAATTATAGAATTTCAGAAAAAACGCCTAGGAACTAAAAAAGGCTTTATAATAGCAAAACCAAATTGTTCAATTCAAAGCTATGTCCCAGCACTAGATGCACTAAAAGAATTTGAACCAGAGAAAGTAATTGTAAGCACTTACCAAGCTATTTCAGGAAGTGGAAAGACTTTTGCACAGTGGCCAGAGATGATAGGCAATGTAATCCCATATATCGGTGGAGAAGAAGAAAAAAGTGAAAAAGAACCGCTTAAAATTTGGGCAACTATAGAAAATGGCGAAATTGTAAACGCTGAAAAACCAGTAATAAGCGCACAGTGCATAAGAGTGTCAGTCCTAGATGGTCATATGGCTACGGTGGCAGTTAAATTTAACAAAAAGCCAACAAAAGCGCAGATTTTAGATAGATGGGAAAATTATAAATCTCAAATTGCAGACTTAGAACTACCATTAGCGCCTAAAAAGTTCCTTAACTATATGGAAGAAGAAAATAGACCACAACCGGTACTAGATAGAGATTTAGAAAAAGGAATGGCAGTTACAATCGGAAGACTTAGAGAAGATAATATATTTGACTACAAATTTGTATGCTTGTCACATAACACATTAAGAGGTGCCGCAGGAGGTGCACTTCTTAGCGCAGAGCTTGTAAAAAAATTAGGTTATTTGGACTAAAAATAAATCTTCAAATGAAAAATTCCCAAACATTAAAATGTGAGGGAATTTTTTAATATAGAAAATATAAGACATAAAAATTAATTTTTACATAATTTAAGGCTTACATAATAAACTATTGAAATAAATAATATTGATAGAAGCAACATATTATTATAATAGCTTATTCCAACTCCAAAGCATACAAGCCCAATACAAATAGATGCAAATACTAATTTTATTGGAAAATCTAATTTCCAATTATACTTGAAGGCCTTAAAAATCTTATATCCAGAAAAGAGCATGGACACTCCCCAAATGCTAGCTACTAGATAAAAAAGGGCTACTCTAAAAGAGATGTTTGCAGCATCAGCGGCAGAACCAGAAACTCCAAGACTATGAAGCTTGAGGATATTTGCTTGCTGGTAATTAGATGCACCCCAAAAGGTTAAAAAGGCTCCGAGTAAAATAATAATTACACTAAATGTTTGGAGCTTTAGATGTCTACTAGAAGTCATAATAAATACCTCCTATATTATATTTAAAATATAGGACAAGTATAGCATATAATTAATTATTTTAAAACTCCATTCTCATTCTAGAACCATCTTTTGAAAATACATCTAAAGATGATATTCCTAGGCGATAATCTTTAAAAGTAAGTTTGGATACAATATGTGTTTTTCCACTGTACTTACATAAAATGCGTAATCGGTCTACCGTATGTGTCCTTAGAAATTCATCTATGTGTTTGATATTGTGAAGTTTTACGCTATCTCCAAGTCCATAATATACGACAATTTCTAATTTTTCAGTAGGATATCTATGTAATTCACGTATCATTTGATTAAATAGCATCATAAGTTAATTTTCCTTTCACGAATTATTCAGATAGTTGATAATATATTAAATTATAATATAAAAACGAAAATTTGTATATATTAAAAAAGATAGTTAAAAAACACATAGTTAATAATATAACAATAAAATGTGTGGAAAAATTAAAAAATTTTAAATTTAAATTAAAAATAAAATGCAAAATGAAAAAAATTTCAAAAAAAAAGAAAAAAATTTCAAAAAATAACAAAAAAGAATGAATTTTGCGAAAATATATTTTTAGAATATACACAAAAATTAGTTTATTTAAAAAATATTTATGCTGTATACACTGAAAACGCTATCATAAAAATGGCGTTAAAAAAATAACTTGAAATTTGGCATGTATTTTGCTAAAATATAACAATGAGTGGAAATATTATATTGTGTTACATAACATTTAGGAGGAACTATGGAAGTAAGAAAACCATATCTGTATGAAGCGATACTATCGTTTTCATTTTTAATTTTGTGTATGGCAGGAGGAATAGCGATATATGGCGCAAATCCTCATATACCGATGCTTATCGGGACAGCGTTTGCTGCACTAATGGCTCTTAGAATGGGTTATAAGTGGAAAGATATTGAAGACAGTATGTTTCAAGGAATTTTACAAGCAATGCAGGCAATAATTATTCTTGCTATAATAGGAGTACTTATAGGAGTATGGCTTAAAGCAGGGGTAGTACCTACTATGATATATTATGGATTAAAAGTATTATCACCGCAGATATTTTTAGTGGCAGCGGTAATAATCTGTTCTATAACATCACTTGCAACAGGAACATCTTGGGGAACAGCAGGAACTATAGGGGTTGCGCTTATGGGAGTAGCGACAGGGCTTGGAATTCCAGCACCAATAGCAGCTGGAGCAATAATCTCAGGAGCATATTTTGGAGATAAAATGTCACCACTTTCAGATACTACAAACCTTGCACCGGCAATGGCTGGAACGGATGTTTTTACTCACGTTAAATTTATGATGAAACCTACATTAATATCTTATGCTATTACCTTAGTGTTTTTTGGAGTAATCGGAATGAGATTTGGAGCTGAGAATGTAGATTTTGGAGCAATCGAAGTTATAAAACAAGGACTTTCTGATAGTTTTAAAATTTCACCAATACTATTACTTCCACCAGTTATAGTAATTTTATCTATAGCTAAGAAAATGCCTGCAATTCCAGGGATATTTTTAGGAATAGTAGTAGGAGCTATACTTGGAATGGTACTTCAAGGATCTACTTTTGGAGATATACTTAATGTAGGATACAATGGTTATGAGAGTACTACTGGTATTGAGACGATAGATTCATTGCTTTCAGCAGGAGGATTATCGAATATGTTCTTCTCTATTTCACTTACAATATTTGCAATGATGTTTGGTGGAATAATGGAAAGAACAGGACAGCTTGAAGTAATTGTAGAAAGACTAATTAGACGTGTTAAATCAGATCAAGGCCTTGTGGGACTTACTCTACTTACTTGTCTAGGAAGTAATATGACAATGCCAGAGCAGTATATAGCTATAGTGCTTCCAGGAAGAATGTATGCACAGGCATATAGAGATAGAGGACTTCATCCAAAAACCCTTTCAAATGCACTAGAGTCTTCTGGAACTATAGTTTCAGCACTTATTCCTTGGAACACTTGTGGAGCATTCTTAACAGGAGTACTTGGAGTATCTACATTATCATATGCGCCTTGGGCTGTATTTAACTATATAACGCCTATAATAGTATTTGCATTAAGTTTTGTAGGAATAACTATAGCAAAAATGAGCAAAGAAGAATTAGAAGAAGTTGCACGTGAAAAAGCAGAGCAAATGGCGTAACAAAAAATTGAATTATTTGAAAAAAATTTCAAAAATGATATAATAAAGAGAGCATATGCTCTCTTTTGTTTTTGATAGGAGCTTTTTATGAAAAAAAGATGGTATACATATTTTTTGTTAGTTATACTTATTATTATATTAGGAATAAACCAATTTATTATACTGGAATACAATGTCAATATATTTAAATACATAGAGTACTCAAAAAAAATGTCAGATGAGGAATTGGAAATAATAAAGAAATATTCGCCATTAATATATGGAGGGAATATAAACGAACCTCCACTTGGGATGTATTATGAAGAAAATGGACAGTATGTGGGGCTTGTAGTAGACCATATGAGCGCACTTTCTATTCAGTTAGGACAAACTATAATATCAAGACCTATGATTTGGGAAAGAGCAATGGAAGCGCTAAGAAATGGGGAAACAGACTTATGTGATATGATTCCTTCAAAAGAGAGAAGTAAATACTATGAGTTTACAGACCCAATATATAGTTTGGCAGGGGTTGTAGTTGTAAAAAAGGGAAATGAGCATTTAGTAGAAAAAAAGCATTGGGAGGATGTCATCGTAGGAATTCAAAAATCAGACTATGCTTTGGAACATATAAAGGATATGGTAGATTCTAAAAATATAAGATATACAAAGGATGTAAGAGATGCAATAACACTTTTGGAAAATGGAGAGGTAGATGCTGTAGTAGGAGATGAACCAGTACTAAGATACTATCTAAAAGATCTTAAATATGTAGACAACTATGAAATTGCATCAAGAGTAATATACAGAGACAATTGTGTACTAGGAGTTCCTAAATCGGAGGCTGAACTTGTGCCAGTGCTCAATAAAGCAATATTTACACTCAAAAAGAATGGAACGATACCTAAAATAAATAATAAATGGATTTCTTCACAAGAAAGAAATGCACAGAAAAATACTCAAAAATTAAAACTTATAATGCTTGTGAGTTTTTTCATAATTTTTATAACAGGCTATACAGTATATTTATGGAATAAGAGTTTAAAAGAACTTGTACTCATAAAGACCAAGGAGCTTGAGAATACTAAAAATGAATTAGAGGTCACCTTTAATGCGATAAAAGAGTACATAGTGATTTTAGACGGAGAGGGGATAATAAAAAATATAAATAGAGCCTATCTAAAAGCGTTATCGAAAAGCTTTTTTGAAATTGTAGATAGAAATTATTTAGAGCTTCCGATACTATGTGAATTTGAAAAAAAATATGAGAATTTAATAGAAAAGCTGTTAGATAAGACGGTATTAAATGAAGAGGATACTTTTAAGAATTCCTATGAATTCAAATCAAGTAGTGGAATATATAGAATCAAGTTATATCCGCTTGAATATGAAACCTATATTATAGGAAGAATAGCTATAATGATTGAAGATATAACCGCTCAAAAGTTAAATCAAGAGAAGCTTACACAGGAAAATAAAATGTCAGCAATAGGGCAATTAGCAGCTGGAGTCGCACATGAACTTAGAAATCCACTTGGAATAATGCGAAATTCTACATTTCTATTAAATGAAAGTTGGGACGATGATGAACTTAGAAATATGGCGATAGAATCAATTGATATGTCTATTGAACGTTCGTCAAACATAATAAATAATTTGCTTAGCTTTTCTAGAAAAAATGTAAATTCATATGAAAAAATAAATTTGAAAGATATGGTCAATGAGATAAGCAGTTTTTTCAATTCAAATGTAAAGGGAAATGATATAAAACTTATAAATAAAATAGATAATAATTTAGTTATAAATACCAATGCTACATCACTAAGACATATACTTATGAACCTTATTCAAAATGCAATAGATGCAATAGAAAAAGAGGGCACAATAGGGATATATACAGCAATTGAAAATGAAAATGTATTCATATATGTAGAAGATAATGGACAGGGTATAAAAGAAGATGATATAAATAAAATATTTGAACCTTTTTATACAACGAAGGATATAGGAAAGGGCACTGGACTTGGACTTTATATAGTTTATATGGAAGTTTCAAAACTTAGGGGAGAAATATCAGTAGAAAGTAATGGGGGCAAAACCGTGTTTACCTTAAAGATACCATTGATTAATGATAGTTTAACGAAAACGGGAGATGAATAATATGAGTTATGAACCCAAGATTCTTGTTGTAGATGATGAAAAAAGTTTCAGAGAGCTTTTAAAAGCTATTTTAGTAAAGCGTGGATATGATACTAGCTGTGCGAGTAATGGCCTTGAGGCTGTAAAGCTTATGGAAAATCAATATTTTGATATAATAATTACAGACCTCATGATGGAAAAAATGGATGGCATGGAGCTTATAAAATATATAAAGCATAATAAGCTAAGCACTAAAGCGATTATAATAACTGCTTATGGTAGCATTGAAAATGCAGTAGAAGCTATTAAAGAAGGTGCGTTTTCATATTTTATAAAAAGTAACAGTCCACAGGAGCTTATATTTGAAATTGAGAAGATAACAAAGCTCAATAAGTTAAGTTTTGAAAATAGTCTATTAAAAACGCAAATATCAAATTTAGATGCGATGCTAAGCACTAAAAGTGAAAAATTTGCAAATGTATTAGAGCTTGCAGAAAAAGTAGCCAGAACAGATGCCAATGTCCTCATACTTGGAGAATCAGGTGTGGGAAAAGAGATTATAACCAAGTTTATACACCAAAAAAGTGAGAGAGCAGATAACATAATAGTATCGGTGAACTGCCATGCACTTCCAGAGGGACTTTTAGAATCAGAACTTTATGGGCATGAAAAAGGTTCATTTACAGGCTCTTTAAATACTAGGAAGGGGCGTTTTGAATCGGCAGAAGGCGGCACACTGTTTCTTGATGAAATAGGTGATATCCCACTATCCACCCAAGTCAAAATACTAAGAAGTATTGAAAATAAAGAAATTGAGAGGATAGGAAGCAATCTGCCAATAAAGGTAGATTTTAGATTAATATGTGCAACTAACAAGGATTTAAATGAAGAAATCGCTCAAAAAAACTTTAGGGAAGATTTGTATTATAGAATAAGCACAGTTACAATCGAAATACCACCACTTAGGGACAGAAAAGAAGATTTGCCAATGCTTATAGATTTTTTTGTAAAAAGAAGTCAAGAAGAACTAAAAAAGAAAATAAATCATATTGATATTGATTTGATGAATGTACTGATGGAATATAACTATCCGGGAAACATAAGAGAGCTAAAGAATATAATAGAAAGACTCATCGTTATGGCAGAGGGGGATGAAATCACGCTCAAGGATGCTGAAAAGTACAGTATATTTTCAAACACAAGAGAAAGCAATATTGATACAGAATACAGTGAAGAAATAAGTTTAAAAGAAGTTAGGACAATGGCGGAAAGAAAACATATAATAAGTGTCTTAAAAGCTAATAACTTTAATATGGACATAGCTTCTAAAATTCTTCAGATTTCAAGTAGACAGCTATATAATAAAATAAAAGAATATGATATAAAATTAAAATAATATAAGATTTACTTAAGAACGTGCCAAAAAGCATTGCAGAAGCAGTGCTTTTTTTGCTTGAAAAAAAAATTGTATTGTGTTAAAATAAATGTTAAATCAAAAAGAACATATGTACGTTTCTGACAAACAAAAAGGGAGGCATAAAATGAATTTTTTTAGCACAAGAAATAAGGACGAAATAGTTAGTGGCGCAAAGGCAATAATAAGAGGGATTGCAACCGATGGGGGATTATATGTTCCTTCTAAGTTTGAAAAAATAGATGAAGTTTTAACTAATGAATGTACCTATGAGGAATTATGCATGCAAATCTTCAAGATATTTTTTCCGGAGTTAGATTTAGGCGAAGATATAATTAAGGCATATCAAAAATTTTATAAAAAGCCCCCTGCAAATGTAGAAAAAGTGGGGGACAAATATATATTAGAACTTTTTCATGGACCTACGAGTGCCTTTAAGGATTTTGCACTTGTAGCCCTGCCTTATCTTTTGAAAAGTGCAAAAAAGCTGGAACAGGATAATAGCAAAACGGTAATTCTTACTGCGACTTCAGGAGATACAGGAAAAGCAGCGCTAGAAGGGTTTGCGAGTGAGGATAAAAATTCAAATATAGATATAGTTGTACTTTATCCTCAAGATGGAGTAAGTGATGTTCAAAAAAGACAGATGATTACACAGACTGGATGCAATGTTAAAGTAATTGGGATAAATGGAAATTTTGATGATGCGCAAAGAACTGTTAAGGAAATTTTTTCAGACAAAGCGCTAAAGCAAAAATTAAGTGAACAAAATATAAGCTTTTCATCTGCAAATTCAATAAATATTGGAAGATTAGTACCTCAAATTGCATACTATTTTGAGGCATATAGACAGCTTCTAAAAAAATCTGAAATAAAGCTTGGGGAAAAAGTAAGCTTTTGTGTACCTACAGGGAATTTTGGAGATATTTTAGCAGGCTATTATGCACAAAAAATCGGACTTCCTGTGGATAAACTGATATGTGCTTCGAATGAAAATGATGTACTTGTGGATTTCTTTAATAGTGGAATTTATGATAAAAATAGAAGTCTAAAATGCACTAAATCTCCATCGATGGATATTGTCGTTTCAAGCAATTTAGAAAGATTGCTCTATCATATATCAGAAGACACGATGCAAGTGAAAGGCTGGATGGACTCTTTAGATAAAGCTGGAGTATATAATATATTTTCTAAGGACGAAGCTAAAAATACTAAATACAAAGAGAAACTTCGCATGTTTAAAGCCAAAAGTGCGAATAAAGAGAATGCCTACCATGCTATAAAATCAGTTTTTGAAAACTATAATTATCTTATGGATACACATACAGCAGTAGCATATCATGTAGCGCAAGGGCTTAAACTTGATAGTAAGGTCGTGATTTTATCAACGGCAAGTCCATTCAAATTCGCTTCAAGCGTATGTGATGCTTTGGAAATAAGTCATTCAGAGGATGAATTTAAAACACTGGAGCAGCTTAGTGAATATGCAAAGCTAGCCATTCCGCTTCCACTTTGCAATTTAGATGAAAAACCAGTGCTTCATAAAGATTTGGTAGATAAAACTGAAATAAAATCTGCTATAGAATCATTTTTATTTGAAGCTAAGAAATATAAGTTTAATATCAAAGTGCCGGCAACTACTGCAAATATAGGACCTGGATTTGATTCACTCGGGATAGCGCTTAATCTTTATAGCAATATATATTTTGAAGCAGAGGGACGTGCAAAAGATAATAGTGCCGAAAATATGGAGCTAGTTTTTGAAAATGTAGAAGAAGAATTTGCAAATAGAAAGAATTTAGTATATACATCTTATGTAACCGCGACAAAAAATATATATGGAAGCTTTCCAAAACGTTTAAAAATAAGAATTGAGAGTGATATTCCTGTGTGTAGGGGACTAGGGAGCAGTGCAGCTTGTATAGCAGCAGGAGTAAAGGCCGCCTTTGAAATTTCAAACAGGTCTCATTCAAAAGAAGATATTCTAAAAATAAGCAATGAAATAGAAGGGCATCCAGATAATGTAGCCCCTGCAATAATGGGAGGCTTTAGATCCTCAGCACAGGTTGAAGAAAAAGTGTATTCTATGCCACTTGAAATAGATAAAGATATTAAATTTTTTGCATTTGTACCAAATTTTAAACTATCTACAGAATATTCAAGGTCAGTACTTCCAAAATCTGTAGAATTTAAAGATGTAGTATATAATTTGAGCCATCTATCACTTATGATAGGCGCTTTTGCAAATAAAAATTATGAAATTTTAGAAGATGCCATTGCTGATAAAATTCACCAAGATTATAGGGCATCACTTATTGATGAATACGAAGAGGTAATTGAGCTTTGTAAAAAAGGTGGAGCCAAAGCTACATTTTTAAGTGGAGCGGGGCCAACGATAATGGCAATAGATAACGATGCATCAAAAAACAAGGCTCACTATCAAGCTTTAGTTTCAAATTTGAAAAATAAATGGCAGGTATATGAGCTTAGCTTGGATTTAGAAGGCTTAAGCTGTAACTAATAAAAGGAGTTCTGAATTTGTTAAATTCAGGACTTTTTTGTGTAAAAATTAAAGTATTGCTGTGTTAAAATTTTTTATATGATATAATATTTATAATAATATTTAAAAAATGATAAGGACGGAATATATGAAAAAAGGTTTAGTAGTAGAAGGCGGAGCAATGAGAGCTGTATTTAATTGCGGCGTTATGGATGCACTATTAGAAGGCAATATAGAGGTGGATTATTTCATAGGAGTATCAGCAGGAATAGCAAACGGAGTTTCCTATATATCAAAACAAAAGGAACGTGCTAAGGATATAATTCTTGGATATGCAAATGATAAGCGATATATGGGATTTAGAAATCTTTTAAACCCAAAAAATAAAAGTTATTATGGAATAGATTTTGCATTTAATCAAATACCAGAAATTCATAATCCATTTGATTATGAGCAGTATAGTAAATTTGATGGAGAAGTAAAAGCGGTAGTCAGTAATTTAAAAACAGGAGAAGCTGAATATTTGGATGTTCCTGCAGATAAAACTATGTCAGATAAAATTATCGCGAGCTGTTCACTTCCCGGAATGTTTCCAGTTAGAGAGATTGATCAAAATATGTATCTAGATGGGGGAGTAGCAGACCCTATTCCGATTCAAAAAGCAATAGAAGACGGCTGTGAAAAAATAATAGTAGTATTAAGCAGAGAACAAGGTTATCGAAAACGTGCAGAAAAAGGCGGAAAACTTATAGAATATACTATGAAAAAATATCCTCAGTTTTGTGAAACGATAAGAAAACGTCCTGCAGTATATAACAGTAAGCTTAAAATAATAGAAAAATTAGAAGAAGAAGGCAAGATCAAAGTCATTAGACCACTTAGTACAGAGGGGATAGGAAGACTTGAAAAAGATATAGTGAAGTTAAGAAAGCTGTACTGTGAGGGCTATGAACTTACGATGAATAGGATGGATGAGCTTAAGGAATATATGTCGCTTTAAAAAAATATCAGGAGAGATATGCCTATATGAAAAATGAAAAGAAGATAAGACGAATGGTAGAAATTGCCAAGATGTATTATGAAGATGATATAAAGCAGGACGATATTGCCAAAATTTTAGATATTTCAAGACCTCTTGTAAGTAAAATTCTTGCAGAGGCTAAGAGTTCTGGGATAGTCAGTATAAATATAAATTCACCACTTGATGAAAAACATATGATTGAAGCTGAACTTTTAGAGAAATTCAATTTGAAAAGTGTAGCAGTAGTAGATATTATAGAGGATAAGAATCTTTTAAATAAGAAACTTTACTACGAAGCCGCAGGAATTATGAATAGACTTATGGTAAATAAGAATATAAATTCGAGTAAAAGTAGAGAAAAATTTAATATAGGTTTAGGTTGGGGCGAAAAAGTATACTATACTCTTAGCGAGATAAACGACATGAACTCATATTTAGGAAATACTTGTTCGCTTATAGGTAATTTTCCATCACTGAATAAATCATATCATTCAAATGAAATTATACGTATGTTTAGTGAAAAGACAGAAACTAAACCAGAATACGTCTATGCGCCTGCTTTTTTTAATTCAAAAGAAGAGATGGCAGATTACAAAAGATTAAGTAAACTTAATGAGATTGAAAAACTTTGGAGCAATCTAGATATAGCAATCATAGGCGTAGAAAATTATCCATCTATTTCAGATTTTACTGCAATACCATGGTTTAGAGATAAACTCAATAAGAGTAATGCAATAGGGGAAGTGGTGAACCATTATTTTGATATATATGGAAATATAATTGAAGATATAAATGATAACACAATGCATATACCGGTGCAGCTTCTAAAAAGTGCAAAACGAATTTTAGCAGTTACTTCCGAAGATACCAAATTTGAAACAATAATAGGCTTAATAAAAGCAAAGTTAGTTACAGACATAGTGCTAACTAGAAAGCTAGCAATTGATTTAGTTAAGATATAACAGGAGAAGAAATGTTTAGATTTAAAAGGATGATTAGTAGCATTACAATATTAATTATGATAAGCATGTTAATAGTGGGATGTAGTTCTAGCAATAATACAGAAGATGATTTAGAAAATAGAAAAGATGCAGAAGCATTCGCGTTAGATACCATAGTGAGTTTTTCGGTATGGGATACCGATGATGAAGTGTTAAACGAAGCTGTAAATTTGTGCTATAAATATGATAAACTTTTTAGTAAATCAGTAGAACAAAGTGATGTATATAAGCTGAATCATAGCGGTGGAAAATCAGTTACTGTAGATGATGAAACGGTATACTTAATAGAAAAATCAGTTGAATATTCAAAGCTTTCAAATGGCAATTTTGACATTACGATAATGCCAGTAAAAGAACTTTGGGATTTTAAATCAGAAAATCCAAAAGTGCCATCAAATGAAGCGCTTTCAGCAGAACTGAAGAAGGTGGGCTACGAAAATATAGTTATTAATGGAAATGAAATAACTTTAAAAAATGGAGCACAGATTGACTTTGGGGGCATAGCAAAGGGATATATCGCAGATAAAATAAAAGAACATTTTACTAAAAATGGGGTTAAAAAAGCGATTATAAACCTTGGTGGAAATGTGCTTATGCTAGGACAAAAAGATTCAGATACGCTTTGGACTGTTGGAATTCAGCATCCAGATAAAGAGAGAAATGAATCACTAGGAACTGTAAAAGTAAAAGATAAATCAGTAGTTACTTCAGGCGTATATGAAAGATATTTTGAAGTAGATGGTAAAATATATCATCATCTACTGAATCCATTTGATGGACAACCTGCAAATAATGGCGTAGCATCAGTTACTATAATTTCAGATAACTCACTTCAAGGAGACGTTTTAAGTACGACTTGTTTTGTATTAGGATATGAAAAGGGAATTAAGCTGATAGAAAGTCTAGAAAATGTAGAAGCGATATATGTACTTGATGATTTAAGTATAAAAACGAGCAGTGGAATAGATAAATATGATTTTGAAGTACTTTAGTTAGAGATATTTGAAAAAATTTAAATATAAAAAATAGAGGAGAACTTTTGTGAACTATTCATATTCAGAAACTGTAATTTCAAAAAAGAAAAATATAGCGCTTATAGCGCATGATAATAAGAAAAAGGAACTTATAGAGTGGTGCATTGAGCATAGAGCAATACTTGAAAAACATGAACTTTGTGGAACGGGTACTACAGCGAGCTTAGTATCTAAAAAAACGGGATTAGCGGTAAATGGCTATAATAGTGGACCTCTAGGAGGCGACCAGCAGATTGGCTCAAGAATAGTAGATGGAAGCGTAGATTTACTTATATTTTTTTCAGATCCGCTTACAGCACAGCCACATGACCCAGATGTAAAAGCCCTTCTTAGAATTGCACAACTTTATGATATTCCAATAGCACATAATAGATCAAGTGCAGATTTTATAATAACTTCAAAATATATGGATGAAATTTATGTTCATCATGTTATAGACTATAAAGAAACTATAAATAAAAGAGTATCAGAATTTTAAAAAAAAGCTGAGGAATTTCCTCAGCTTTGGATTTTAGCTTGCTCAATTGCACTTTTTACAAGTTCAACATAAGGCGCTACAGTAATAGTACAGCTTGAAACAGCATCGGTTTTGCCACTCTCATCAAGCGTGATATTGTAGACGTCGACATTTCCGCTTACAATAGCTTCAGCAAAATCTGCAATTTCATCAGTCCAAGAAGCTTTAGCACCGTTAACGGTCATATCATAATCTCCATTTGCCACAGCTTGAGATTTAAATGCTCCAGAAGCATCAATATCATCAAAGGTAACTGCAGTTATTTTTCCGTTTTCTATAACTACATCAGTAGTAGGAATCCAGCCTTTTTCATCGGCACTGCCCTCAACATGGTAAGTGCCATCTTTGAGTTTAAGGTCTGCGGTTTTTACTTCTGCATTTGTAGCCTCTTTAGTTTGAGTTTGTTCAGTTGAAGTTTCAGGGGTTTTAGCAGAATCTTCTTTTGAGCTACAACCGACTAAAATACTTAATGTTAATAAAGCTACTAAAGCTAAACTTAGTTGTTTTTTCATGGAAAGCCTCCTATTAATATCATATTGCTTAAATTTTTATACGATACTAGAAATGTTATCACAATAAATAAAAAAATTCAAGCTGTATATATTATTTTGAAATAGGAATATATTATAGCCATACATTTACAAGGAGTTAAAAATGGAAAGTTTTGAAGGGAAAGTAGTTGAAATTATATATAGAAACGAAGAAAATGGATATACTGTAGGAGTGCTCGAAACTGCTGAAAGTGAAATTTTAACCTTTGTAGGCACTTTTATAGATATAAATGAGATGGACTATATAAGACTATGTGGAAATCAAAAGCTTCATCCTACGTATGGTCATCAGCTAGATGTTAAAACCTATGAAATACCTAACTTAGAAAGTACTAAGAGCATATATGATTTTTTGGCTTCAGGCGTAATAGATGAAGTAGGGCCAAAGTTAGCACAGCGAATAGTGGAAAAATTTGGAGATGATACGCTTGAAATCCTAGATAATACACCTAGCAGGCTTTTGGAAGTAGAGGGTATTGGAAAGAAAAAATATACCAAAATAATAGAGAGTTACAGAGAAAAAATAAAACTTAGAAGTATTGTGATGCAGCTGTCGGCATATGGGATAGCACCACCCGTAGCTATGAAAATTTTTAAGGCCTTTGGAGAATCTACCATAGAAGTAATAAGAAATAATCCTTATGATATATGTTCTAAAATAAAAGGCATAGGGTTTGCAAAGGCAGATGAAATTGCTAGGAAAGTAGGAATTCCAAAAGATTCTCTAAGTAGGATAATTCAAGGTACAAAGTTTATTTTAGAAGAATACAGCTATCAGGGAAATACATTTATGTATCTAGATGATTTAAAGATTAAGTCTATGCAACTTTTAGAATGTAGCGAAGAAACCTTTGAAAAGGCAGTATATGAGCTTTGTATATCGTTTCAAGCAGTGCTTGAAAATAAAGACGAAGTAAGGCGTGTATACCTTCAGAGTTTTTATAAAGCAGAAAATGAAGTGGCAAAAAAAGTTATAAATTTGGTGTGTGAATCTCAAGAAACGCTTTTAGAAAGCAAAAAAGCAGAGATAATGATAAAAGAAACCGAAGACCGTATAGGAAAAAAATTAGCAAATCGTCAAAAAGAAGCGGTAATAACCGCGCTTGGCAATAAAGCTATGATTCTTACAGGCGGGCCAGGAACAGGAAAGACTACAATTATAAGTTTTATAATCGAATGTTTTGAAAACATAGGAAAAAAAGTAACGCTATGTGCCCCGACAGGAAGAGCTGCAAAGCGTTTATCAGAAGCGAGCGGGAAAAAAGCCAGTACAATTCATAGGCTGTTAGAAGTTGGATATACTAATGAAAATACAGAAGAGAGCTATTATAATAGAGATGAAACCAATCCACTAGATACAGATGTGCTAATAGTAGATGAAATGTCTATGGTAGATATTTTTCTGATGAAAGCATTATTAAATGCACTTAAAAGCACAACTTCACTAATTATGGTAGGAGATAAAGACCAGCTCCCATCTGTTGGAGCAGGAAGAGTCCTTTGGGATCTTATAGAGTGCAGTCTTGTAAAGACTGTGGTACTAGATGAGATTTTTAGGCAGGAAAAAGAGAGTAGCATCATAATAAATGCCCATAGAGTAAATAAAGGCGAGGGGCTTAAACTTGATAAACAAAGTACGGATTTTTTCTTTATGGCAAGAGAAAATGTGAGACTGGCAAGTGATTTAATTGTAGAGCTCATAAGTGAAAGACTTCCTAAATATTTTGAAGTAAGTCCTTATGAAATTCAAATCTTAAGTCCTATAAAAAAATCTGAAGTAGGAGTTTTGGAGCTAAACAAAAAAATCCAAACTGCAGTAAATCCAGAAAGCAATACTAGAGCAGAGTTTAAGCTTGGAGATAGAGTTTTTAGAACTAAGGATAAAGTAATGCAGATAAAGAATAACTATGAAAAAGAGTTTACAGGCTATGGTGGTTTTGAATCAGGCAAGGGAATCTTTAACGGAGATATTGGTCATATTGATGCGGTTGATTTAAGGGCAAAGCAGTTTTATGTAAGTTTTGAAGATGGCAAACGCTGCCGATATGAATTTTCTGAAGCCGATAATATAGAACATGCATACGCAATAACTGTTCACAAGAGTCAGGGAAGTGAATTTGATATAATTATAATTCCAATTCTGGCACTTCCACCTATGATGCAGAGTCGAAATATCCTCTATACAGCACTTACAAGAGCAAAAAAAGCAGTAGTGCTCGTAGGTTCTATGTATCATATAGAAAAAATGATAAAAAGTACTAAGCTTATAGAGCGAAACTCTTCGCTAGCGGATAGAATTTTGACAATGCATAATATTTTAGTAGAGAAAGTTAAAGTTTAGCAGGAGAATTATGACAAATTTAAATATAAAAGAAAAAGAAAGAGAACTTTATAGAACACTGTTTAAGATAGCAATTCCTATTGTTATTCAAAATTTAATAGGAAACTCCCTTATAATAGTAGACACAGTTATGATAAGTAGCTTAGGAGAAGCGTCAGTTGCCGCAGTAGGAATTGCAGGAAGATTACAATTTCTATTTGTGCTTATTACCTTTGGATTTTATAGTGGTGGCGGGATATTTATGGCACAGTATTATGGTAGCCGTGATTTTGAAAAAATGAAAGTAACAATGGCTATTCAGCTTACTTTAGGAACGCTGTCGTCATTAGTATTCATGATAATAGCCCTTGTATTTCCAAGGCAGTATATGAGTATATTCAGTAATGACCCAGAGGTTGTAGCACTGGGCGTAGGATATTTAAAATATTTTGGGTGGGGACTTATTGTCCATGCAATTTCATATGCCTATGTAGTTTCATTAAGAAGTATAAGAGATACGCTTTATCCAATGTATGTAAGTGTAATTGCACTTTTGGCAAATACCTTCTTAAACTATACTTTGATTTTTGGGAATTTTGGAATGCCAAGACTTGGAGTAGAAGGGGCGGCGATTGCAACTACTATTTCAAGATTTATAGAAGCTGGTTTTATGATATATTCTGTTTATTTTGGAAGCCGAGATGTATTAAGAGCAGGTAGAAAAGACTTTTTATCAATAGGAAGAAATTATGTAGCGCAGTATTTTAAAATATCACTGCCAGTAATTTTAAATGAAGGGTTTTGGGGACTTGGCACAGTTATGCTTTCTGTAGCCTATGCAAAGCTTGGCACCCAAGCAGTAGCAGCCTCACAGGTTGCATCCACGATAAATGACCTTATGATGGTACTTGCATTTGGATTGGCATCTTCTTCCGCAACTATACTTGGAAATAAGCTTGGAGAAGGCGAATTAGAAACCGCTGTAATCTATTCTAAAAAAATAATGAAGATAGCATTTCTTATGGGTGCAATAACCTCAGTTGGACTGATTGCGTTTAGACCATTTATAGGAGTATTTTTCAAATTAGAGCCTTCAAGTATAAATGCAATAAGCAATATATTACTTGTAAAAGCACTGTACAGTCCACTAATAACCTTTAACTGGACAAACGTAATCGGAATACTTCGTTCAGGAGGAGATACAATTGTAGGACTGCTACTTGATATCGTACCGCTGTGGTGCGTGGCAGTGCCATTAAGCTTTATAGGCGCTATGTATTTCCACTGGCCTATCTATATAGTTATTTTGGTAGGAAGCAGTGAAGAGATAATAAAAATGATATTTGGTTTAGCAAGAACTAGACAAAATAAATGGGTGAAAAATATCACTGTTTAGAGCATTATTTTAAAAATAAAAAAATAAATAGTAATATTGTGGTTATATATGAAATTGTAGTATATATATTTCCCTCATTAGGGCTTCGCCCAGATATTCCATTTACGAAACTCAAAAAATCGCCTCGATAATCGCTACGCTAAATCGCGGCTAACAATTTTTTGCTTATTCTATGGAATTATCTGGGTTGCAGAATTCATTCGGAAAATATATATTTACTACAATTTATTTGTACTTTGACAATATTCATTTTATTATTATAGAACGTAAAACTACATAAGTATTGTTACTTATAGATAACTATATTAGTCTGAGATATTTTTGGGAATAGTAATATTTTTTAAAGAAGAAAGCGGCAATTGAATTTTGTCGTTTTTTTGTTTATAAGTATAAATTATAACTAAAAGTATTAATAAGTTGGAGGGCATATATTCCTCCGAATGAATTCTGCAGCCTAGATATTTCCTTTTTATTTATCAGATAAAATATCTAGGCGAAGCCCTAATGAGGGGGAATATATGACTCCAATTTCAACTTAATTTTGTAATTATCTTTAATTTTTTAATCATTTTTAATTATCTTTACTAAATACTATTGTTTTCCTCTGAAAGCTTTACTAGAAAAAGTTCTGCATTTTTTAATGCATTTTCCATTTGAGCCTTACTTGGCGCACCTATAGTATTTCTTACTTCGACGCATTTTTCTATGGCAATATTTTCATATACATCTTCTGCTATAAAGTTGCTAAAACTTTTAAGGACATCTAAATCTAAATCTTCAAGTGAAGTAGCTTCTGCTATACAGTGAGCTACGAGTTTGCCGACAACTTCATGTGCATCTCTAAAGGCAAGGCCTTTTCTTACAAGATAATCTGCTAAATCAGTAGCATTAGTAAAGCCTTGTTTTGTAGCAGCACGCATATTATCTTTTTTCAGTTTCATAGTTTTAAGCATAGGTGATATAAATAGAAGACATTTTTTTATCGTATCGATACTGTCAAACAGACTTTCCTTATCTTCTTGCATATCTTTATTATAAGCAAGGGGGAGGGATTTCATAACAGTAAGGATACTTAAAAGGTTTCCGTATACTCTACCAGTTTTTCCACGAATAAGTTCTGCGACATCAGGATTTTTTTTCTGAGGCATTATGCTGCTACCTGTACTATAGGCATCATCTAGTTCCACAAAATTAAATTCTTGAGATGACCAAAGAACTATTTCTTCACATAAACGGCTTAGGTGCATCATAGCAATAGAACAAAAAGCTTGAAATTCTATAATAAAATCCCTGTCACTTACACCATCCAAAGAATTTTGACATATATTTTCAAACTTAAGCTCTTTAGCAGTAAACTCTCTATCAAGCTCAAAACTACTTCCAGCAAGCGCACCACAGCCAAGGGGCATCGAGTTTGTACGTTTTTTGCAGTCTTCAAGTCTTTCTAAATCTCGCTTAAACATTTCAAAATATGCCATAAGGTGATGCGAAAAAGTTATGGGTTGAGCTCGTTGAAGGTGAGTGTAGCCAGGCATAACAGTAGAAGTATGTTCTTTGGAAATAGAATGTAAGGTTTTTAGAAAATCTACGATAAGCAGTTTTATATTACTGATTTCACTTATAAGGTACATACGCATATCTAGGGCGATTTGGTCATTACGACTTCTTCCAGTATGAAGTTTTTTGCCTACATTACCTATTTTTTTAGTCAGTAGATGTTCTATGTTCATATGAATATCTTCAAAATAAGAATTAAACTCCACCTTGCCGTCTTCAATATCTTTCAATATTTCATCAAGCGAAGTATTTATAAGAAGCGTTTCATCTGTAGTTAATACGCCGATTTTAGCTAGCATCTTAGCATGTGCTTTACTGCCCTTTATATCAAAGTAGTAAAGTCTTTTATCAAAGCCTATGGAAGAATGAAATTCTTCCACAAGCGAATCTGTATTTTTGTTAAAACGGCCCCCCCATAATTTTGAACTCATAATAATCCTTTCTTAAATCAATTATGCAATAATATATTGTAGTTATTTCTAAAGTGCATTTTCCTTCATAAGTGCATTAACTTTTAGTGGTAGTCCAAATAGATTTATAAAGCCCTCAGCATCGTGCTGATTGTATACTTCATCTTCTCCAAAGGTAACAAATTCTTCGCTATATAGTGAATATGGTGACTTAGTACCTGCTGGAGTACAGTTTCCTTTATATAATTTGAGTTTAACAACTCCTGTTACATTTTGCTGCGTAGAATCTACAAATGAGTCTAGAGCATCTTTAAGAGGTGTAAACCATAAGCCATCATATACAAGTTGTGCATATTTTATGCCAATAACGTTTTTGTATTCGGTAGTAGCTCTATCTAGCGTAAGCGCTTCAAGTTCTTTGTGTGCAAGGTAAAGCAGTGTTCCACCAGGAGTTTCATATACCCCACGCGATTTCATACCTACAAGACGGTTTTCCACCATATCTTGAATACCTATACCATGTTTTGCAGCGAGTTCATTTGCTTTTTCAAGCATTGCGACAGGAGGAAGAGTCTCTCCATTAAGCTTTACAGGAATGCCTTTAACGAATTCAAGCTCTACATACTCCGCTTTATCAGGTGCGTTTTCAGGAGAATTACATATCATAAGTAAATCTGAAGATGGTTCATTCCAAGGATTTTCAAGGTCAGCACCCTCATGACTGAGGTGGAACAGATTTCTATCCATACTGTAAGGACGAGATTTAGTTACAGGAACTGGAATGTTTCTTTGATTTGCATAATCCACTGCATCTTCACGCGACTTAATATCCCAAATTCTCCAAGGTGCGATTATTTGGATATGTGGATTAAGTGCTTTGATTCCAAGTTCAAAACGTACTTGGTCATTTCCTTTACCAGTAGCACCATGAGCGATATAATCAGCCCCTTCTTTTTCTGCAATTTCTACAAGTTTTTTACTTATAAGAGGGCGAGCAAATGATGTGCCAAGAAGATATTTTCCCTCGTAGATACAGCCTGATTTTAATACTGGAAAGAAATAGTCCTTAACAAATTCTTCTTTTAAATCCGCGATGTAAATTTTGCTTGCCCCTGATTTTATAGCTTTTTCATTTAAGGGTTCAAGTTCTTCACCTTGTCCAAGGTCTGCACAGACACAGATTACCTCGCAGTCATAGTTTTCTTTAAGCCATGGAATAATTATAGATGTGTCAAGTCCTCCAGAATACGCTAATACAACTTTTTTCATAGTAATTTCTCCTTTTCATTTTATAATTTTTTATTTTAATACAGATTATTTCTGTAAAATCCTACAATTTTTTTAGTTTTACATTATGGCAGCTAAGATAGCTTTATGAGCATGAAGTCGGTTTTCAGCTTCATCAAATACCACAGATTGAGTACTTTCAATTACCTCAGAACTTATTTCGAAATCTCTATAGGCTGGGAGGCAGTGCATTACGATAGCGCGTTTATCAGCAAGTGACATCAGGTTTTTATTTATTTGATAATCTTTAAATATAGATTTTCTAAATTCTTTTTCATCCTCTTGCCCCATGCTCGTCCAAGTATCGGTATAAACTATATCTGCATTTTTTACCGCATCTTCAGCACTTTTAAATAGTGAAAGGTTTCCACCGCTTTCCTTTGCAAATGCGGCAGCAAGATTAAAAATCTCGCTTGGAGGTTCAAAACCCTCAGGAGTAGCAATGCTCATATCCATTCCCATTTTACTGCACCCTATCATTAGAGAGTTGAGCATATTGTTGCCATCGCCTATATAGGCAAATTTCAGATTTTTAAAATTACCCTTATGTTCTTTTATCGTAATTAAGTCTGCTAGAACTTGTGTGGGATGATAATCATCCGTAAGCGCATTTATAACAGGCACATCTGAATATTGTGCAAGTGTTGTAGCATCTTTATGGTCAAAGGTTCTAATCAAAATACCATCCACATATCGAGCAAGTACTCTTGCCGTATCTTCAATCGATTCCCCTCTACCGAGCTGAAGGTCATTAGCATTTAAAAAAAGGGCATGTCCTCCAAGTTGCGCCATTCCAACTTCAAACGAAACTCTTGTTCTTGTAGAGGATTTTTGAAATATCATTCCTAACGTTTTGCCTTTTAGAATAGGTGTTTCATCTCCATTTTTAGCTTTAGTTTTCAAAAGAATTCCTAAGTCTACGAGTGAATTTATTTCCTCGAAAGAAAAATCCTTTAGTGTTAAAAAATCCTTGCCTTTAAAAATTTCCATACCTGTAATTCCCATAAATACTCTCCTTTTTTGATTTTTGCGTAAAAAAAAGCCGTCTCTATATGAGACGACTTCAAATTTTATTTAAAAATGAATATACGTATACCACTCTATATGCTGCAAATATACAGCTTCTGAAAAATAACGCATTTCAGGCGTATTAAGATACTAGGTTACTAATAAATAACTGTTGTCCAAATAATCTTGGCAGCCCTGTTCACCTAATTTCAATAATACTGACCTTCCACCAACGTCAGCTCGCTGAATTAATCAATAAGGTTACTCTCTGCTTCATAGACTTTTCGTATTAAGTTGTTTAAGTGTTGCCTTGTCCTTATGAAGTACCTCATTGACTTATCCTCCTTTAAAAATTTGTATTTGCATAATTATTGCGAATCTTTTAATAGATTATATGAATAAAATTTCAGTTTGTCAATAGTAAATTTAAAAATTTGTTTTTGATATATCAAGCCTATCAAAAAAAACGGTTTTTATATAGTTTTTTAAAATTATATAAAAATATATCCCAAATAAAACGGTTTTTAAATAAAAAATAAACATTAGTTAGTCTGAAATAACTCAAATTGGATATGTATAAACATATGGTTTAAACGATTTTGTATATAAGTTAAAAAAATATCGATTTTTAACAGCTAAAATTAAAATATCAAATTTAAAAATGTAAATTTTCAGATTATACAGTTTATAAAACGCAGGAATAACGTTTTCTGTAGTATGATTAGGTAAATAAAAATACATATTTATAGGAGGAATTATTTATGGAGGCATTTTTAGGCATAGTTTCAGCTATATCAAACTGGTTATGGGGAATTCCATTACTAGTATTACTTGGCGGTGGAGGATTACTGTTAACATTATACTTAGGATTTTTTCAATTTAGATATTTTCCATTTATTATGGGACAAACTTTTGGAAAGATTTTTTCAAAACCAGAAGGAGAAGGAACTGTATCACCATTCCAAGCAGCAACCGCAGCGCTTGCATCTACAGTTGGAGCATCTAATATTGTTGGGGTTCCAGTAGCAATAGCATTTGGAGGTCCAGGAGCAATATTTTGGATGTGGGTATTTGCACTTTTAGGTTCTGCTTCAAAATTCTCAGAAATATTACTAGGTATAAAATACAGAGAAAAAAATGCAGAAGGAGAGTATGTAGGAGGACCTATGTATTATCTTAGCAAGGGACTTAAGAGTAAATTCTTGGGAATGTTCTTTGCGTTCTTCCTAATGATTGAAATCGTACCATCTATTGCGACTCAGTCAGTATCGTTTATACAAACAGCAGGAACTATAGGTGTTCCTAAAATGGTATCAGCAGCACTTATGACAATAATTGTACTTGTGGTTGTTTATGGTGGAATTCAAAGAATAACAAAAGTTACAGAGAAAATGGTACCTTTTATGGCAATCTTTTATCTTCTAGGTGCCTTTGTAATAATTGGAGCTAATATTACAGAAGTTCCAGGCGTTGTAGCACTTATATTTAAATCAGCATTTACACCACTTGCAGCAGCAGGCGGGTTTGCGGGTTCGACTATTGCAGGAGCACTTAGATGGGGTTCTGCAAGAGGAACTTATTCAAATGAAGCAGGAATGGGAACTGCACCTATGGCACACTGTGCAGCAGTTACAGACCATCCAGTAAGACAAGCTTTCTGGGGAATATTTGAAATAATAGTAGATACACTTTTCATATGTACAACTACAGCGTTAGTAGTGCTTACATCTGGATTATGGAAGACGGTTCCTGCATCAGAAGCAGCATCTATTCCAGCCCTTGCATTTCAATCAGTATTTGGAAAATCACTTGGTGGAGGATTTGTTACATTCTGTCTAATGATGTTCGTACTTTCAACCGTAATTGTACTTGTATTCTACGGAGAAAAACAAGCTGAATTCTTATTTGGAACAAAATTTGCAAAAGTTATGAAGTTTATAAATGTTGCAGCAATTGTAATGGGAGCAATAGGTGGAATAGAATTCCTTTATCAGTTCCTAGATTTATTACTTGCAATGGTAATAATACCTAATATGATAGGACTAATATGCTTAAGAAAAGAAGTAAAAGAATCGCTAAATGATTTCTTTGGAAATCCAAAATATTATCCAAAGGCAAAAGTAAAATCTGAAAAAAAAGCTAATTAATATTTCTATATAAATATAGTCTGGGCTTTGGTTTTCCAAGGTTCAGACTTTATGAATGACAAAATTTAGGAGGAAAGAAAATGAATGAAAAAATTGCAAGGCGTATTGAGGAAATAGCTATAACACTAACAAATGAACTTAGTGTAGTAGATACTAAAGGTGAACTTGATTCAGTAAATAAAGTATATGAAATATTTTCACAGATGCCATATTACAAACAAAATCCAGCGGATTTATTTTTTGTAGAAACAGGAGATAAATTAGGTAGAAAAAGTGTAGTGGCGGTTTTAAGAGGGAAAAAAGGAAACAGTAAAAAAACTGTAGTTATGATAGGTCATACAGATACTGTAGGAATATCGGATTATGGAAATCTTCAAGAATATGCGAATAAGCCATATGAGCTTATGGAAAAATTAAAAGAAATAACACTTAGTGAAGATGTTAGAAAAGACCTTATGTCTGGAGATTATCTTTTTGGAAGAGGTCTGTTTGATATGAAAACAGGTGATGCTATAATAATGGCTTTGATGGAAGATATAGCATCTAATATAGATGAATTTGAAGGAAATTTAATATTTGCAGGCGTGTGCGATGAAGAAGGAAATTCAGGCGGAATGCTTTCAGTAGTACCCAAACTTGTTGAGTTAAAAGAAAGAGATGATTTAGATTATTTGGCACTTTTAGATACGGATTATATGACTTCAGAGTTTGAAGGTGATGAAAATAAGTATGTTTACATAGGAACAGTAGGAAAACTTATGCCATCTTTCTATGTAGTAGGAAAAGAAACTCATGTAGGGGAGTCGTTTAAAGGAATCGACCCAAATCAAATTGCATCTTATATAACAAATCGTATAAACTTAAATGCTGATTTTTGTGATGTAGCAGAGGGCGAAGTTTCGCTTCCACCAATAACGCTTCATCAAAGAGATTTAAAACCAGAATATTCAGTTCAAATAGCAAAAACTTCAACACTTTTCTTTAACTATGCAACTCACTGCTCAACTCCGGATGAAGTACTTGTGAAGATGAAAAATGCAGCAAATGAAGCTTTTGGAAGTGCAATAGATTCACTTAATCATGAGTATAAACGCTTTTGTGAATTAGCAGGAAGGCATTATGAAACTCTGCCTTGGAAAGCGAGAACCGTAACTTATGAAGAACTTCTTGAAGAAGTTAAAAAAGAAAATCCACAGGTTATAGAGCTTATGGCAGCCTATAATGCAGAGCTTATGAAAGATGAAGATTTAGACCAAAGAACATTTGCACTGAGAATGGTAGAAAAACTTCATTCACTATGGTCAGATAGAGATCCAGTTGTAGTAGTATATTTCTCGCCTCCATATTATCCACACATCTATGTAGAGGGAAAAGAAGGAAAAGAAAAAAATCTTATAGATGCAGTAGCGGAAGCAGTAGATACTACAAAAACAGACTACAATCTTGTATACAAGAAATTCTTCCCATATATTTCAGATTTAAGCTATGGAGCAGCACCAAAAGATCCTAAGATAATTGCAGCATTAAAAAATAATATGCCAGGATTTGGAAGTAAATACAATCTTCCACTTGAAGATATGCAAAAATTAGACCTTCCTGTATTAGATATCGGAAGTTTTGGAAAAGATGCACATAAGTTTACAGAAAGAATTGAAACTAATTACAGCTTCAATGTAGCGCCAGAATTAGTATACAAAACTATAATGAATTTGCTTTCAAAATAAAAATACATCAAAAAGCACATAAACTTATGAAGGTTTACGTGCTTTTTGGCTTTTGTGGTATAATATTGTAATTAAAAGTATAGTAGAGGTGAGTATATTGTTATTAATTAATGGGGATATAAAAAATTTTAATGATAAAAACTATAATTGGGTTAAACTTGAAAATAGGAGAATAAAAGATTTAGGACATGGAGAAACTTATGAAAAATATTTAGTAGCTCAAGAGGAAGTAATTGACCTAAAAGGAAAAAGCGTATTTCCAGGTTTTTTTGACAGCCATGTTCATTTAGATGAAACTGTTATAAATGATATGAACATAGACTTTGGAAGGGCTACAGATTTTGATTACATAGAAAAACAGCTAAATGAAGCAAAACAGAAACGTCCAGACAAAAAACTGATTATGGGGTTTTCGCTTCATTATCATACCTTAAAAGAAAGACGGCTTCCAACAAGAAGAGAGCTTGATAAAATGTGTCCAGAATACCCTGTATGGATTGCAAGTAAAGACTGGCATCAGAGTATTCTTAATTCCAAAGCACTTGAACTTATAAAAATTCCATTTAATTTAAACGGGTTAAATATAGATGAAAATAGTATAATTACAGGTCTTTTGGAGCATGAAGCTAACTCATATGCTAAAAATAGAATAATGAGTCTTTATACATTTGAAGAAAAATGTGAAATGATAAAAAAATATGTAACAGAAAAGGTAATTCCAAAGGGCGTTACCACAATAGTAGCTATAGAATCAAGTCTTATAAATCACAGAGATGATTATGAAAAATTTTTAAAATTTATAAAAAAACTACCAATTGATATAGAACTCTATTACAATATAACAGATGTGGATGAAGTCAAAGCAAGAGGTATGAATCGAATTGGTGGAGATATAGGCGTTGATGGTTCATTTACCTCTAGAAATGCAGCACTTTTTGAAAATTATGCAGACACTAATAGTAATGGGGATTTGTATTTTAGTCAGGATGAACTTAATAATTTAGTGCTGGAGTGTTACAGAAATTCGATCCAAATAGGACTTCATGCAGTAGGAGACAGAGCGTTTGAACAGGTGATTTTAGCGCATGAATATGCTCAAGGGCTTTGTAAAACTAAAAATTTAAGACATCGGGTGGAACATGCAGAGCTTTTGAGTGATTCTCAAATAAAAAGAACCAAAGCGCTAGGGCTTATATTATCTATGCAACCTTCTTTTGAAACCATACTTGGAAATCAAGACGGGATGTTTTAGAGTAGCTACAATGAATTATATGAGGAAGCTTTAGGCGAAAGACATCTGAGAACCAATATGTTTAGACAGATAATAGATGAAGGAATCATGATTTGTGGAGGCTCAGATAGCTATCTTACACCAATAGACCCACTTCTTGGAATTCATTCAGCTGTGAATCATCCTAAAAAGGATTATGCGATAACCATAGATGAAGCCGTAAGAATTTTTACTATAAATTCAGCATATGCAGTAAACCAAGAAAAAGATAAGGGAAGTATAGCTATTGGAAAAAGGGCTGATTTAGTGGTATTAGATAAAAATATGGAGCAAGTTCAAAATAGTAAAATAAAGGATATTGCCATAGATATAGTTATAAAAAATGGGAAAGCAATATATGTTAGAGATGGAGTGGAGTTGAAATGATTAATGATACACTTACAATAAATCTTTTTGGAAATGTCGGCATATATTTTGAAAATGAGGATATAACTACAAAATTAAGTTCAAAATCAGTAGCAATAATTATGTTTTTAGTAGCTAATTATAATAAAAAAATTACTAGAGAAAAAATATCTGACCTGCTTTGGTCTGAAAAATATGACAATGCAGGCTACAACTTGCGGTACAATTTGTGGAGCATAAAAAAGATAATTCCAAAAGATGCAAATGAAAATGAGCTTATTATAAGTAATAAGGAATATTGCTATATAAATCCAGAGTACAAGTTTGAGGCAGACATAATAAAAGTAAATAAACTTGAAGAAAAAGCTGTACAGCTTTTCTCGATTGAAGATTTAAAACATATAAAAAATGAATTCAAAGGTGAATTTCTTGAACAGATGCATATCAAGGATTCAGAGGAATTTTATGAGTGGATACTTGTAAATCGCGTTAAATATCAAAAATTATATATAAGCTGTTTAAATCAGATGTATTCACTGCTAAAAAATACGGATTTACATGAACAAAAAATAGAGATATTAGATGAAATCCTTACGTGTAATCCTTACGATGAAGAATGCCACTATAATTTAATGCTTGAATATACAAGACTTGGAGAGCGGCACAAGGCGATTTCTCAGTACAAAAAATGTGATAGTATTCTTAGGGCAGAGCTTAATATTGGGGCAAAAACAAAACTGAAAGAGTTATACATAAAGCTTATAAATGATGAGATAGATTTTGAAAATCAAAATAATGAAATAAGAGAATTAGAGCTAAATAAGTATAGTAACAAAAACATAGAGTATTTGTGTATAAGTCAACTTATAGAACAAATAAGAGCTTTAGATAAAGAGCTAAACCTAAAATTAATCAGTAAAAATATTATTCAGGTTTTTTCAAGTATAGCATTTATAGAATACGAAGAAGCAGATGGATTAGTGCAGTTTCAAGTAAATGACATAAAGCTTTATATGACTTTGAGAAGTGTGTTAAAAAAGCTAAATGAAAAACTTAAGATAAAAGTAAATATATACAATAGAGAAAAAATGGATGCGAAATCAAAACTATTTTTTGAATACTTCATAGGAAGTGAAGAACATCTAAAAGATATTATAACTTTCTCAAAAAAATGATGCAGTTTATAAAACTGCATCATTTTTTGACATTAAATCAACTTCAGTATTTATATTGTTTGAGCATGATAATTGCTTAAAGATAAAGGTTAATATTGAAAAGACCAAATAATTAAATGCCGAAAATACAACTATATTATCTATATCTAGAAAATACAGGCCTACACCAGTTGAATCAATTTTTATATTTATATAAAGAAATTCTAATATAGTTATAGCAATAAAAACACGAGCTATTATCTGAGAATATCTAATATTTTCTTTTGAAAACATATTATGTTCTATAGAATTTAGTAACATTAAAAAGAAAAATAAAATTAAAGCAAAAAGAGAATAAGTTATGATAACAAATATATTTGAAATTAAAAACTCAAAAGTAATATTACCATCAACTAAATAATAAAAAATATTATTTAAAAAATAAAAAGATAATAAAATTAAGCTAAAAAGAATAACATAAAAAATTTTTTTTAAAAATCCATAACTTTTACTTATCATTGTAATCCCCCTTAAATTAGATAAAGTGTAAAATAATAAAATTTATAAAAAATATTAATTATATTGTATCATGACTTTATATAACTAATACATTAAATAAAAAATAGTTAGAGTTACTAATTATTTTTTATTAGAAACAATAAATAGCAATACACCCAAAAGAGCTATTGGGAAAATAAATACAAATTGATCTGAATAAATGAATCCTTTTTCTTCACAAAATTTATCGTAAATATGTAAGCACATAAAGATGAAAGCTATAATTAGCATAGTTTCTTCGATGTAATTTTTCATAATAAATACCACCCCTTCAATAAATACTATATCATTTAATTAAATAATACACCACAATAATAAAATTTTTATTAAAAAACATAAAAAATCCTAGATTATTAAAAACACTGTTTATAGTGTTGAATAATCTAGGATTATAATTGGTTTATTTTTTACTGTCAAAAAACACCATTTAAGATTGCATCATTTTTTGAAATAAGGATATTATTTTTTGTAACCACATTTATGACATACGCCATTTTCATCTAATGAAATACCACATAATGGACAACGGTCCATATCCATGTGTGACTCATATTCTTCAGTAGCACCGTTTACGCCACTTGTAAATGTTAGTTTAACTATATTTAATTTATCCTTTAGTAAATCATAAACTATTTTAATCATGCCTTCAACAGTCATTGTTTCTTTAGTAACTACTAAGCGACATTCGGGATAAGCCGTTGCAAGTTCTGTTTTAAAAGCAGGTCCTTTTTGATTATTTGTAGGAGCACCATTTTTAATCCCTTGTGCTTCATATACTCCGAGAATGGCAGGTAGTAATGGGTCATCTTCTCTTAAAATTAGAGCATGGTCAAAGTTTTGCAATACTTCCCAAGCTGTTTTTTGGATTTCATTACACGGAAACACCATATTTACGCCCATGTTTACAGTATCTTCAACTTCAATTGTAAGTATTCCAGTATGACCATGCAAATACTGTGCTTCGCCTTTGAAACCATAAAATCTGTGAGCGTATTGCAAATCTAGTTTAGTAAAACTTCTCATAATAATTCTCCTTCTCAGTATAAGTATTATTTATGGGTGAAATGGTTACCTTATTTGGATATGTACCCATCAGAGAAGGTTAAAAACAACCTAGATGTTGAAATTAATATAGATTGATGTTGAAATTAACCGTTAGAGAGCGATTTGGTTTATGTTATAATGTACTTAATGTAATTTATTTTTTAACAAAGAGGAGTTTTTATGCAGAAAAAATATGTAATTAGTATTATTTTAGCCTGTGTTTTATTTGTTTTAACAGGATGCAGTAATAATACAACTGAGCAAACAATGGCAATGGATGATTTAAAAATAGGTGATTATATAGAATTTGGAAAATATGATGAACAGCCTATTCTTTGGAGAGTAATTCATATTGATGAAGATGGAAATCCTCTTCTATTTTCAGATAGAATACTATCCTTAAAAGCTTTTGATTCAATGGGAAAGTATCATAAAAATACAGAAAGAAAAGAAGGCGGTAGCAGTTATTGGAAAGATTCAAACATAAGACAATGGCTCAATAGTTCTGAAAATGCAGGCGAAATAAAATGGATACAAAATCCACCAAATAAAGAAAATATATTTACTTTTACAGATGGAGAAAAGAATTTTGCATATGATAAAGAAAAAGGATTTTTATCTGATGGTAATTTTACAGAAGATGAAAGGTTTATTATACATCCTGTACTCCATAAAACATTACTATGTGAAGTAGATATTGATAAAAAAACTGGAGGAACTACTAAACATGTAGCTAATGGAGAAATATCATCTGCTGTAGGTAATTATGATGATGCCTATTATGAAAATGTAGAAGATAAAGTATTTTTATTAGATATAAAAGAAGTTAGAACTTATGTTATCGAAAATAAAAAAGACTTCAGTGATAATTTCTATATTGGGAAACCTACTAAAAATCTCGTTAAAAAATCTATTGAATATAAAGTCCGTCCTTATATTGGAAGTTCCATCTTCGATTACAATAAACCCTACGCTTATTGTTTAAGGATTCCTAGTCCATACAATGGAGAAATAAATGTACAAACTATTCATGTCAATGAGGATGATTGTTTTGTTAGCCAAGCCCTTGTTAATAGCCCTATTTTTTGTGGCATTCGACCAGCTTTATTTTTAGACAAATCAAACACAAGTATTTTTTCTGGTAAAGGAACAGAATCAAAACCATTTATAGTAACAAAAAAACAAATTATTTAAAAATAAAATTAAAAAAGAGAGTGGATTATGACGAAAAAACATGTAACTAGTATTATTTTAGCTTGTATTTTATTTGTTTTAACAGGATGCAATAATAATACAACTGAGCAAACAATTGCAATGGATGATTTAAAAATAGGTGATTATATAGAATTTGGAAAATATGCTGAACAGCCTATTCTTTGGAGAGTAATTCATATTGATGAAGATGGAAATCCACTTATATTTTCAGATAAAATTATATCTCTAAAAATGTTTGATGCAAAAGGTTCTTATCATAAGAATGAAGATAGAAAAGAATTAGGCAGTAATTATTGGAAAGATTCAAACATAAGGCAGTGGCTGAATAGTTCTGAAAATGCAGAAGAAATAAAATGGATACAAAATCCACCTTCTCCTGAAAATACATTTACTGCTATTGGAACAAAAGAAAGTTTTTCTTATGATAATGAAAAGGGATTCCTAGCTGATGGAAATTTTTCAGAGGATGAAAGAAGTATAATTAAAACTGTTTCTCATAAATCATTATTAGACGAATTTGATATGGACAAAAAAGTAGGTGGAGAAGAAACATATTTTCCAGCGGGGTTAGAGATATATTTGTCAGTAAACAATTATGATTCAGCATATTATGAAATTGTCGAAGATAAAGTATTTTTATTATCTACAAAGGAAATTGATGATTACATTTGGGATAATAAAAAAATATTAGGTGAGGAATATCATCTAGGAAAACCTACAAAAGAAGTAGTAAAAAAGGTAAATAATAAAGCGCTTAAGACAGATTCAGGAGTGAAAGACCTTAATAAAGATGAACCTCATATATACTGGCTAAGAACTCCTATATCGGCACCTTCTGGCCCGTTTTCAATAAGTTCTATTGATGAAAATGGGAATGTAATAATGGGAATTTCATCTATACCTTCAAAAGGAGGTATTCGACCAGCTTTATTTTTAGACAAATCAAACACAAGTATAGTTTATGGAAAAGGAACTGAATCAAAACCATTTATAGTAACGGAAAAATAAAATATAAAAAAATTTGCTATTATTTAGTATAAATATACTTAAATTTTAAATAATTGTTTAGGAGGAATGCTGTGAAAAAATACTATCATATATTTTCGAGAGGAGTATTACTTGTTTCTACAATATATTTAGTGTCTGGAATGTTAAGCTTAACTGTAATACCAAAGAATATAATTATAGATATTTTCATTGTAAATATTGTATTAGAGGGAATACGTTTGTTTTTATTTAAATCTTCGAGTAGTAATTACGAAAAAAAGAAAATACCTCCAATTTTAGTTTATTTAAACGGCATATTTTGTGTATTAGCTGTATATTTTGATATGTTTTTTCTTAAAATAATAGCATTAGCTTTATATTCAGTGATAATTATAATAAAGATAAAAGATGAATATTTAAAAATCAATTAAAAAAGAGAGTGGATTATGACGAAAAAACATGTAACTAGTATTATTTTAGCTTGTATTTTATTTATTTTAACAGGATGCAACAGTAATACTACTGATCAAACAATGGCAATGGATGATTTAAAAATAGGTGATTATATAGAATTTGGAAAATATGCTGAACAGCCTATTCTTTGGAGAGTAATTCATATTGATGAAGACGGAAATCCCCTCATATTTTCAGACAGAATATTATCCTTAAAATCTTTTGACTCAATGGGGGATTATCATAAAAATATAAAAAGAAAAGAAGGCGGTAGCAGTTATTGGAAAGATTCAAACATAAGACAGTGGCTAAATAGTTCTGAAAATGCAGGCGAAATAAAATGGATACAAAATCCACCAAATAAAGAAAATACTTTTGCTTTTACAGATGGAGAAAAGAATTTTGCTTATGATAAGGA
>JBGSPX010000056.1:0-42262 GCA_041738345.1 Proteocatella sp. | reverse complement strand
AACGTATCTTAAGTGTCACGATTATCCATTCATAAGACCTAATTGGATTTTGTTTCAGCATATGCCATCCTTACTGTTTTTTCTGCTTTCGCACCGTTACGTTTGCCGTTTCCAGCTCCGCTGTGGTAGTAAGGCTTTAGGAGTTAAAAGCAATTAACACCGAGTCCGCACCGCTTGCACGATACGGAGGGCTTTCTGTTAAAAATCTATACAGCTATACATTTGTATAGGTTTGTTTAAATTTGTTGTAACAGTTTTAGTTACCCAAGCTAGCACCTTAGATTCTTCAGCCCAGAATTTATGATAAAGTCTAGGAGGAAGCGTTATGCTTTCGCCAGGAGCAAGTCTTACGATTGAAGCCGAAGGTACAGTAATTACCCTGCCGTCTATTCTTACGCTTACATCAGTATCTGCAAGCTCATCATCTTCAGTCGAATTCCAAAGCTGTATAGCTAAAATACCGCCACCTCTATTTATAATATCTTCCATTTTATTCCAGTGGAAATGATTTGGAGAAATTTGGTTTACATCAGAGATAAGCATTTTTTCCGCATATGGTTTGTGGAACGCTTTATTTTTTAGATTACCATTTCTTATAGTAAATAGTAGTAGGCCATGATTTTCAAAATCACCTTTATTATAATCCGTTATATCCCAACCTAGCATATTTTCTCTAATTTCATCGTATTCATGCCCTTTTTCTTCCCATTCTTTAGCTGTCCAATAAGCAAATGGTGGAAGCTTTACATGTAATTGCTCAAGCCAGAGCATAGTATCTTTTATAAGAGCATTAATTTCAGAGCGCTTCATAGTTAAATTCCTCCCGAATTAATTTTATATTAAAAAAATTACAAAAATATTATTATACACATTGAGTATAGCATTTTACATGCTATAATATAAGGGGGTATATTTTGGAAATATGGGGGGTCTTTTTTGAAAAATGAGGAAAAGGTGTATGATAAAAGTTTTAATTGCAGATGATGAAAAAAAGATATGTCAGCTTATAGAAGCACTTGTGGATTGGGCTGAACTTGGAATGGAAATTGTCGGATTTGCACATGATGGAGAGCAGGCACTAAAATACATAGAAAGCTATAAACCAGACTTAATAATAACAGATATAAGGATGCCAGGAAAAGATGGGCTTGAAATAATAGAGCTTGGAAAGAAACTTAGTCCAGAGCTTGAATTTATAATAATAAGTGGCTACAAACACTTTGAATATGCTCAAAGTGCAATTAAACTCGGCGTAAATGATTATCTGTTGAAGCCTATAAAAAAATCGGAACTACTAGGAACGCTGAGCAAGCTTGAACAGAAATTTAGATTTAAAACAGACCAGTTAAATGTAGATGAAAAGTTGAAATTAAGTTTAAAAACCAATATAGAAAAGATAAGAAATGCATTTTTTTCAGACTATATTTTAAAAGATGAAATTCTTAGCTACGAAAAACCTTCGATAGAGTATTTTAATTCAAAATACCATTTGATGCTTGAAGAGGGACTCTTTCAAATACTGATAATAAATGTGGATTCTCAGCAGGATACTTTTTACAAAGAGGGAATGAGTGTATTTGGAAGCAAAATCGAGGAAATAATATCTAAAAATATACTCGATAGCTGTTTTGATTTTAAAACCTACATAGATGCAAGGCGAGCGATATCCCTACTCAATTATGCAGAAGAAGACCGAGAGTCTATAAGAAAAAAGGTTAGGGATATACTTACGCAGCTTCTTATGCAAAGTAATATTTTTGATGATTTAGAAATTACAATAGCTATAGGAGAGCCCTATTGCGTAGAAGATATAAAAAAATCCTTTAGAGATGCAGAAGAAAAATCAATGCAGAGAATAATAAAAGGCAGAGGGAAAATCATAGAGCTTTATAATAAAGAGGAAGATACAAGTGTATCCGATTCTCTGCTTTTAGAATTCAGCAAAAATATGGCAGGTGCGATAGAAATTTTAGATGAAAAATTGATATTTGAAAATGTAAATGCGTTTCAAAGAAAGTTAAAAACAGAAAATAATATAACGGGCTTTGACCTATTTAATGCAGTGACAGAGGCAGTCAATATATTTTTGATGTTACTTAGAAATTACCAATTTAACACAGAGAAAACTAAATATATTCAAGAGAAGTTCATAAGAGAATTTCAAAATTGCTTTTCATATGAGCAACTATTTTCAAATATGGATATGCTTGTAAAAAGTGTGTTAACAGAAGTTATGACTGAAAAAAAACAGCTTGAAATAAAACCGATAAGAGCGGCTAAACAATACATACAAACGAACTATATGAAGCATATAAGTTTAGAAGAAGTCAGCTCAATAGTGGGTTTTAGTCCAGCTTACTTTAGCTCTATGTTTAAAAAAGAGAGTGGACAAAATTTTATGGAATATATAAGTGAAGTTAGGATAAATAAGGCCAAGGAGTTTTTAAAAACGACAAATTGGAGCATTGTAGTAATTTGTGAGAGTGTGGGATATAGTGATCTCAAGCATTTCACACAGATTTTCAAAAAATACACAGGGCTTAAACCTAATGAGTTTAGAAAATTATATTCTTGGGCAGGTACGGAAAAGTGAAATTAAAAAAATTTAGCTATATATCATCAAGAGTAAAGCTTTTGATAGTCAGCCTTATGATTTTATGTGCAGGTTTTATAGGTCTTTTTGTGCTAGGGCAGATATTTGAATTTGAGCAAAGTAAATGGATATTTATATTTACGGGAATATATCTTGTAATAATTTACTTAGCCTACAAATACATCCATATACCATATAAAGAAACAAAAAAGGTACTGAAATTATTTAGCAGTGGATATACTTTAGAGGGGCTTTACAATTTAAAATATCATATAAGCCCTGAAACTGAGCTTACGATAAAAAAGCAGAGAGAATACTTGGATAACAAGGAACTTATAACCGCTACTAAAAAGCAGGCACAGTATTTGGCACTACAAAATCAGATAAATCCTCATTTTCTATACAATACACTTGAAGGGATACGAAGTGAAGCCCTTATAGCAGGGATGGAAACTATTTCTGATATGACAGAAGCATTAGCTACTTTTTTTAGGTATACAATATCAAACTTAGAAAATCTGGTAACCGTAGAAGATGAGCTTAGTAATATAGAAAACTACTATTTCATACAACAGTTTAGGTTTGAAGACCGAATAAATCTTGAAATAGTATATAATCAAGCCGATAAAGAAGAACTATTTGCACTAAATATGCCTAAGCTTATACTTCAACCAATCGTAGAAAATGCAATATTTCATGGCATAGAAAGAAAGCTTGGAAAAGGTCATATTAAGATAACTTTAGAACATACAGCACATAGACTTATAATAAATGTAAAGGATGATGGGTTTGGAATAGAAGAAACTCGTCTAAAGCAGCTTAATGAAAAGTTGAGTGCATTTTCCTTAGAAAATGAAGGGTTAGAAAAAGGCAAAAAAGGCGGAATAGCTATAATAAACGTAAATAATAGAATAAAGCTGCTTTTTGGAGAAGAATATGGAATTTATATCTACAGTAAGGTAGATGTAGGAACAGATGTAGAGATAACCCTTCCAAAACTCCAAAAATCAGAAACTCAAGAGGAAGAATTATGAAGAAGGAAATACTTCGAATGGATAGAGTTACCCACATTCAAAAGGGGGTAACCTTACTAGAAAACTTTAATATTCATGTATTTAGCGGCGAAATAATGGGACTACTGTGCATAAATAGACATGGATTAGAGGCATTTTTAAGGATAATAAGCCAAAATATACCAATACATTCAGGCTATGTGTTCTTTGAAGAAAATCTTGTGAATAACTATCAGTATAGCTTAATGGAGGAAAATCCAGTAGTTATAATTGAAAAACAGAGTCATCTCGTAGAAGATTTAACCGTAGCAGACAATATATTTGTACTAAACAAAGCCTATAAAGAATATGTGGTTAACACAAAGCTTTTAGAAAAAAGGCTCAAAGCTTTTACTGATGAAATCTCTGTAAATATTAATCCAAATCAATATGTAAATCAGCTTACTGTTACAGAAAAGTTTATAGTAGAGCTACTAAAGGCCGCTATATCAGGGGCAAAGCTCATAGTAATAAAAGAGATTCGTAGCTTTATTGGAAAAGTAGATGTGCTTAAGGTTCACGAAATAATGAGATACTATTCAAAGCAGGGTATCTCTTTTTTGTATGTTTGTAATCATCACGAGGAAGCTTTTGAAATATGTACAAGAGCTGCACTTATGGAAAATGGAAAAATTTTAAAGGTACTTGATAAAAGTGACTTTAGGGGAGAAAATATTTGGCCTTATGCACTTGATTTTAGCAAAAAAGATAAATTTTTAAAGCATCAACGAATGACATACTTAAACAATAGGCAAAACTTTTTTGAATTAAAAAATATAACAACTGAAAAGATAAAGGATTTAAATTTAAGCATAAGACAGGGTGAGTGTATCGTTATTTTAGATACGGACAACAGTATAATTGAGGAGTTTAAAGAAATTATACAGCATCCAGAGAGCGTAATAGCTGGCGAAATTTTTTTGGAGGGAGAACCATTTAAACGTGATAAGCAATTAAAACTTGAGTTTATAGACGAAAATCCAGCTAAGAGTATGCTGTTTTATGATATGAACTATATGGACAATCTATGTTTTTTAATGGATAAAAAATTTAAATACAACTTTGCAAGGAAGAAGATGCAAAGAAGTATATATAAAGAATACAGCGCTATTTTAGGAGAAGATATTGATGAATACGACATTCAAAATTTGGATGCAAAATCTCTATATAGCTTGATATACTATAGGATTCATATATATTGCCCAAAGGTTGTGATATGTATACATCCGTTTTCTGGTGCGGATATGTATCTTAGACATCATATAACAACTCTTATAAGAAGTCTGTTGAAAAAAGATATAACTGTAGTTATTTTATCGCTTAATCTAGCAGATAGCTTATCGGTTGCAGATAGACTCATTATGATAGGTGATGGGAAAATCGTGCATCAATATGATTTTGAGTAATAAAATGTAAATATCTAAAAATACCCCCCATATATCAAAACGAACCCCCCTTACAACGCTAAAGGCTAAATGATATACTTTAGCTAAGAAAGAACAGGAGGTGTGGTTTTGCAGGAATATATTGTAGAGCTAAGAGATATAAATAAGAGTTTTCCAGGCGTAAAGGCCTTAGATAATGTGTCGCTTAATTTGAAATCAGGAGAAGTGTTAGCACTTTTAGGTGAAAATGGAGCAGGTAAATCAACTCTTATGAAAATTCTCAGCGGAGTATATACAAGAGATAGTGGAGAAGCTATAATTTTTGGAGAAAATGTAGAACATATGACCCCTCAAAAAGCACAGGAGCTTGGAATTGCAATAATTCATCAGGAGCTCAACATGTGTGCGCATCTTAGCGTGGCAGAAAATATATTTTTAGGTAGAGAGCTTACAAAATCTGGGAAACTAGATAATAAAACTATGAATTTAAAAACGGCAGAAATTCTTCAAAAGTTAAATATAGAACTTGAACCAAGTACTATAGTCGGAGATTTGTCAGTTTCAAAACAGCAGATGGTAGAGATTGCAAAGGCGCTTTCGACAAATGCTAAAATTTTGATAATGGATGAACCTACATCGGCGCTTACCTCTAAAGAGATAGATGACCTTTTTGTACTTATACATAAATTAAAAAACGATGGTTGCGGAATAGTCTATATATCTCATAGACTCGAAGAACTTCAGCGTATAGTGGATAGAGTTACGGTAATGCGTGATGGAAAATTTATCACTACGATGAATTTTGCAGATACTACAATGCCTGAAATAATAGAGCATATGGTCGGTCGGGAAATAAAAGAAAAATTTCCGAGAGTGGAATGTGAGCGAGGGCAAAAAATATTTGAAGTAAAAAATTTAAATGCGGGAAAACTTGTAAGAGATGTAAGTTTTGACCTTTATCAAGGAGAAATTGTTGGAATTGCAGGGCTTATGGGTGCAGGAAGAACTGAACTTACTAGAGTTATATTTGGCGTAGATAAAAAAGATTCAGGCGAAATAATTTTAGAAGGAAAAGTGCTCGATATAAAAAACACTATGGATGCGATAAAAGAGGGCATAGTATTAGCACCAGAAGATAGAAAAAAAGATGGGCTTTGTACAAAACTTAGTATAAGAGAAAATATCGCACTTCCAAATTTAGATATACTCTGCCAAAGTTTAGGGATAGTCGATCGTAAAAAAGAAAAAATTATGGTGGAAAAATCAGTAAAAGATTTAAAAATAAAACTTGCAAACGCAGAGGTTGATGCAGGAAGTCTTTCCGGTGGAAATCAGCAGAAGGTAGTAGTAGCAAAATGGCTAGCTAGAAATTCCAAGGTAGTTATTTTTGATGAGCCGACAAGAGGCATAGATGTAGCCGCAAAAGTAGAAATATACAACCTTATGAATGAACTCAAGCAGAACAATATAGGCGTACTATTTGTATCTTCTGAGATGCCAGAGGTCATGGGGATAAGCGATAGAATTTTAGTGATGTGTGATGGTAAGCTAACTGGAGAAATGCTTACCAAAGAAGCTACGCAGAGCAAAATACTTGAATATGCAACCAAATTTGATAATAAATTTGAACAATAGGAGAAATTTATGAATAAAATAAGTAATGATAACCCAATAAAACGAATTTTTCATATAAGGGGCATGGGACAAGTTATAACCGTGGCTATTGGACTTTTAGTACTTTGTATAGTATTTGGGATACTAAACCCAACATTTTTTTCTAATAAAAACGTAGCCAACCTGTTGAGACAGATAGCACCAATCCTTTTGATTGGAATAGGTCAGTCTTATGTACTTATAACAGGAAATATAGACCTTTCCATAGGTTCAGTAGTAGGAATGAGCTGTATGATATCCGCTACCCTTATGACAAAAGGAATGAATCCGTGGGTAGCTGTAATAATTACACTTTTCTGTTGTTTGGGAATAGGACTTATAAATGGAAAGTTAGTTGCTCAGTGCAAACTACCACCATTTATTGCAACTCTTGGAACTATGACTATTGCAAGAGGTATAGCACAAATTGTAAATAACAATTACAATACAGACTCAATAGGAGATGCGGCGCAGGGGTTTAGAGATTTTTTCTACTATGGGAAAACGTTAAACATATTTAATACAATCTGGATAGCAATAGCACTGTGGGTATTTTTTAACTTCATATTAAGCCGTACTAAGACAGGAAGACATATATATGCTATAGGAAGTAATATAGAAGCGGCAAGACTTTCAGGCGTTAACATAATTTCCACTACAACAATGGCATATTTAGTAAGTGCATTTTGTTCTTTTGTAGTAGGACTTATAATATGTGCGACAAGTGGAATGGGTACAATGGATGCAGGAAATGCATATGAGATGTATGCAGTAGCCGCATCTGTAATAGGTGGAGTTAGTACCCTTGGAGGACAAGGAATTCTACTTGGAACTGTAATCGGAGCATCTATATGGGGCGTACTTCAAAATGGACTTCAATTTGCAGGTGCACCTGTAGCGATAAGAAACATAGTAATAGGAATAATTGTTGTAATATCAGTACTTTTAGATGTAATAGTAAGAAGTGGCAAGCTTAAGAAAAAGAAGTAACAGCAAAATGCTTTACTTATAAAATGTTTGAATATTAGGAGGGAAGATTTATGAAAAGAACTAAACTTACCGCATTACTTTTATCAATGGTTATGGTAACTGGACTAGCAGGATGCGGACAAAAAGAAGAAGCAACACCAGAGGCGGCTCAAGGCGAGAGTAACGTGTACTTAATAACTATGGACCAAATGGATCAACATTGGGTTAACGTAGATGCAGGCGCAAAAAAAGCGGCTGAAGAGCTTGGAAATGTAAAATATACTTGGCTTGCACCAGATGTTAAAGATGATGCGAAACAAATTGAATCTATCAACAATGCAGTAGCAGGTGGCGCACAAGCGATAATGCTTGCAGCAAATGGACCAACAGCAGTTACTTCAGCTCTTAAAGAAGCAGAAGCAGCAGGTGTAAAAATAGTTTATGTAGACTCAGCAGCAGATTTTTCAGCAGTTCAAACTCTTGCTACAGATAACGTAGCAGCAGGAACTACAGCAGGAGAGGAAATGAAAAAAGCATTTGAAGCAGCAGGGACAACGGAAGGTAAAATAGGCGTTATAAGCGTAAATGCAGCTACAGCATCTACAGTAGCTAGAGAAGAAGGTTTCAGAAAAGCATTTGAAGGCACTAAATTTGAAATTTTAGAAACTCAATATTGTGATGGCGATGCAGCAAAAGCAAAAGATATGGCAGCAAACTTTATCACACAAGGTGTTATAGGTGTATTTGGAGCTAATGAAGGTTCAACAGTAGGAATCGGAAATGCTATCCAAGAAACAGGTGGAACAGTTATAGGTGTAGGTTTTGATAAATCAGATGCAATTATGGATTTAATCAAGAATGGACATTTACTTTGTACAATGGCACAAAATCCAGATGTTATGGGTTATGAAGGCCTAAAAACTGCAGTAAAAGCTATAAATGGCGAAGAAATATCTCCAGATTATGTAGATACAGGAGTATCTGTAATCAATAAAGATTCAGTGAAATAGTAAAATTTAGATTGTTAATAAAAATCTCGCAAAATTTAAAATTTATGCGAGATTTTTTTATTAATATATTTTTTTGAATTTGAGAATATTGAGTATAAACCTGTAAGAATAATAAATATCTCTAATCTACCGAAAATCATTCCAGCCATTTCTATTATGAGAATCGGATTTGTAGTATTTGGATTAGTTAGTCCTATGGAAAGTCCTACAGTGCCCAAAGCTGATGAAAATTCAAACATAGAATCTCGTAACGGGCTATCAGTAAAAAGAGATATTAATAAAGAGCCTGTTATAAATATAGAAAAATATGAAACTACAAAACTAAGCGTATCTAATATAAGCGTTTTATCTATTTCTGATTTTCCATCAGCTTTATAATAATGCATGGTGTATACATTTCTTTTAGAAAGTGAACGTGATTTTATATTTTTTAAAGTTATAACAAATAATATATATACTCTTGAAAGTTTCATTCCACCAGCAGTCGAACCAATACCACCTCCAATAAGCATTAAAATTATCATTATACCAATTGAAAACTCAGGCCAGTTACTATATGAAACAGTAGAATATCCAGTTGTAGAAAGCGCAGATATACTATTAAATAAAGATATACGAAAACTATTTATTAAATTTAAATTAGTTTTACTAGCAATTGGAAGAGCAATTAAAATAGTAGCAACTACAATAATAGCACTCATAAATCTCAGCTCACTTATTTTCAAAATTTGTTTAAATTTACCTTTTGAAATTAGTAAAAGTGTATGAAAATTTATTGTTCCAATAATCATCAGTAAAATAGTTAAAACTTCTATATTAAAACTATTATATTCACCGATACTATTTAATTTAGTAGAAAATCCACCTGTAGATAAGGCACACATAGCATGCATAAGGCCATCGAATAAAGACATACCTAAAATTTTATATAGACTTGTACCTAGAATTAAATACATAATATACATAGAAAATACGGTACGAGCAGTTTCTTTCATATTGGGTTTTAGTTTATCTGGATGACCTTCAGCACTGTATAAATTTACAGATTGTTTTTCCTGTATAAAGATTAACATCATCATAACAAAACCAAGTCCACCACAAAACTGCATAAAACTTCTATGAAATAAAAATATTTTAGGAGTTATAGATACGTCCATAACAGATAGTCCAGTAGTAGTCCAACCACTTACAGATTCAAAAAGCGCTTGTGTAAATGAAAGTTGATTAGATAGTACAAAAGGAATTGCTCCTAGAATAAATCCATAAGTCCAAGCAAATAATACAGTGATACCAGCGCTATATGAATTATAATAATTGATAGAGGTTAAGTCATTTTTTTTTGAAATAGCGCATATAATAATACCTAAAATAAAAGAAAATAAAGATGGAATTATAAATGCTTTCCAGTATACAATATCTTCTATATAAAATAACAGAGATACAAGAGGGAGTAGAATCAATATCCCGATTAATATAATTAATTTTCCATAATCATTATAAATATTTAATTTAAACATAATAAACACTACCTTCCTGTTAATTGTGCTATAGCAGCTAACTCCTGAGTACTTGAAGATATCATTATTATAATATCACCTTCAAAAATTCGAGTATCACCACGAGGTATATAATTTTGATTATCATGTAAAATACAACCGATAATAACATCTTTAGGAAGATTTATTTCCCATAGTTTTTTACCAATTACAGGAGAACTTGCTGTTATGCGAACTTCTGCAATACTTACTCGTCCTTCAGCTATTGGCGTAAGCATCGCCATTTCATCTAATAAAGCTTGGTGTTCAATTATAGCAGTAATTGTATTGGTGGCACAAACGACAGAGTCAACGCCTAATTTATAAAAGAAATCTGTTTTTTTTGGATCATTAATTACAGCAATAGTTCTTTTGATATGAAACTTTTTTTTGCATAATTGACAAATAACTAGATTGTCACAATCTTTTTGAGTAAGTGCAATAACTATATCAAATGATGAAGCATTAGCATCTTCAAGTACAAATGGTTTTGTACCATCGCCATGAATTACGGTCAATTTATCTATTTGCGATAACTCTATACAATCTTTGTAGTTTTCATTTATAACTGAAACACTATATCCTTTATTTAAGAATGAAGATATTAGGGCACGGGTTTTTAGAAAACCGCCGACAATTAATATATTTTTTTTCATAAAAACCTCCAGTAAATTATTCATTTATTAAGCTTAAAACTTTTTCGGCAGAAAGAATTGAGGGATATATTGTATCTATTGAAAATTCTTCATATACGCATTCATAATCTGGATTATACAAACGGCAGATTATTTTTGGAACATTAAAATGTTCACGGACGAGTTGAGCAATCATTATATTTACGGTATCAACATTGGTAACAATAATTACATTAGAAGCTTTATCTATTTTAGCTTGAGTTAGAATATCAAGGTCGGTAGCATCACCAACAAGGGTTAATCCTCCAAATGAAGGGGACAGTTTGCGAAAAGACTCTTTTGATATATCTATAATTAATATATTTCTACCAGAATCCGAAAATGTATTTGCTATATGAGAACCTAATCTTCCGCATCCAATAACTACAGTATAATCACTGTTAGATTTTTTTTTAAATGATGTTATCATAATTAAAATCTCCTTTTATATTTCAAATGTAACTTCATGCACACAATCACGCTCATCTATTGCAAAATGGTGTCTATTTAAAGAGTCTTCATAATATTCAAGATTAAATTTAGCAGGGATGTAAGAGGGGTCTAATGCCCATGCAGCTCTAAAGTGTTTGATTGCATTAGATGAATCATCTTGATACTCAAGGATTACACCAAGTAAATTATGAGTAACTGGTGAATGTGGATATTTTTCCATAGCTTTTAGTATCAATTTTTCACATTCAGTAAAATTTTGAATTTTAATTAATTTTTTTATTTTTCTACAAAGAATTCTCATTTCATGTTTTTCTTTCATAGTATTTTTTTTCATAATCTCATCACCTTTTCAATAATAAATAATATGTTGATACTTTATATTACCTCAGAATTTATTAGAATGATGTTAGTAAAAAAGACTCAGTGTTAGAATTCTGTGAGAAAATAAAAAAAGATTACTAAAAACTTAAAAAGTTCTTAATAATCTTTTTTATTTTATTCATCTATAAGCCTGTAACCCACACCAATTTCAGTCAATATATATTGCGGTTTAGCGGGATTTTTTTCTATTTTTCGCCTAAGTCCGGCCATAAGCGTTCGTAAAACTTGAGTATCAGTGCCATATCCAATCCCCCATATTTCACGAATAATATACTTTGTAGTCAATACTTTTCCTATATTTTTAAATAATAGAGATAGTAAAGAGTATTCCATTGGAGTAAGGTGTACAGTATTATCTTTTATAAAAACCAGTCTTTTATCAAAGTCGATTGTTAGTTCGCCTATAGTATATTTTTTAATAATAGGAGATATATTATTTTTAGAATAGTGCCTAAGAGCGACTCTTACCCTAGCCATGAGTTCATTTGCAGAAAATGGTTTTGTAAGATAATCATCAGCACCAGAATCTAAAGCCGAAACTTTTTCTTTATCTTGGTCTCGAGCTGAGACGACTACTATAGGTACTTCAGACCATTCTCTTATTTTTTTTATTAAGTCAATACCATCCATATCGGGTAGTCCTAAATCGAGCACTATTAAATCGATTTTTTCCGACGAAAAAATATTTAGAGCATTGTGAGCGTTATTAGAACATATATATTGAAATTGTTCTTTTTTTAGTAAATAGCTTATGAATTTTTGAATTTGTATATCATCTTCAACCACTAATATTTTTATTTCTGAATTATTCATTTAGATTAACCTCCATTGGAAGTGTGAAAATAAATTCTGCACCTTTTTCATCAGATTTATTTGTAGCATGTATAGTACCACCATGAGCTTTTATAATAGCTTTACATATAGTTAGTCCTAAACCTATACTTCGCCTAGAATCAACAATATTATTTTTGGCAGTGTAAAATGGTTGAAAAATAAAAGGCAGTTTTTCGTCAGGAATCCCTATGCCGTAATCAGAAACTATAAATGTAGCATTTTTTTTATCATTATCTAAACGCAAAATTAAAGTAAGTTTTTCAGATGAAGAATGTCTAATAGAGTTATCAATTAAGTTGATAAGCACTTGCTCTATTAATTTTGCATCCATTGGTATAAGTACTAAATCCTCTGGTATTTCTGTTATTATCTCAAAATCAGGATATCTTTTGGAAATTTGAAAAAGAGCACTTCCGATAATTTCTTCAGCTGCTTCAAATTCTTTTTTTAGGATAAGTCTACCATCTTGGAGTTTAGTCAAATTTAGGATGTTTTCAACTAAAGATTTTAGCCATTCGGAGTCAGAGTGAATAGATGATATAAGTGAATATCGCAGGTCCTGTTCTTCTGTCATTGATAGAAGTATTTCAGAAGTTCCTATTATTCCAGACAAAGGCGTTCTTAAATCATGAGATATAGAACGAAGGATATCACTTCGATAACGTTCTTGCTTGGCCTCTCCGATAGATTTGATTTTTTGTTGAGCAGAGTAAAATCTATCTAACGCTAAGGCAGTACTTTCAATCATAGAACGCAAAAGTCTTAATTGAGATTCGGTCATAAGTTTAGAGTTTTTAATAGGAATTCTAACTAATCCTAAAATAGAATCTCTGCCATATATAGGCCAATCACAAAATTCGGAACCGATATCAAATTGAGTTTTTAAGTTTTCTACACTGTGCTTAATTTCATCTATATTTTCCGTTTCTCTACGGATTTGTGTACCATCTTGAGATATTTGTATAAATGTATTTTCAGGAAATCCATTTTCATTAAACGATAAATAAGCAGCAGATAGTTCGAATGAAGAATTTAAATTTTTTATAAGGATAGAAAAAATATCATCTATATTTTTAGCATCAGTCAATCTATTAGTTAAATCTAATAGTGATTTGGTTTCATTTTCACGTTCGTGAGCGGCCAGTGCATTTTGTTTTACCTTAACAGTAAGTGAACTAGCAATAAATGAAGTTATTGTCATTATGAATAATGTAACAATATAATTGGGATCATTTACTGAAAGTGAAAAATAAGGTGCAGTAAAGAAATAGTTAAAAGCTAATGTAGATAAAATAGAGGTTATTATCCCTACATAATGTCCACTTGAATAAATAGTGGATAATAAGACTGCAATAATATAAAGTAAAACTATATTGGTATCTTGGAATCCAATGTATCTAAATAAATTACCAATGAATGATGCTGCTGAAACTAGAATTAACGATAAAATCAAATTAAAACCTCTTTTCTATGGAATATACATAAATATTATCATAAAAAAAGCTATTTTATAAGACCATTACTTTTTAAAAATTCTCTAGCTACTTCAAAATCTTGTTTTTGTCCACTTTCAACAAGATAATTCATTTTGGCCATGTCATCATCACTTATAATACCGTTCATAAGCATTAGAATTTCAAAGAGTTCAGGATGGCTTTTTAAAGTGTCGCTTCTTACAACGTTTCCACAAAAATAAGTTTGGTAGAAACGCTTATCATCTTTCAGTATTTTAAAGTCAGAATTACTTAGTCTTCCATCTGTAGTAAATATATTTAATACATCCACAGTATTTTTATTTAGTGCATCATATTTTTCTTCTATTTTTAAATCTTTTGAGTCTTTAAAGTTAAGATTGTAAGCATCAGTAAGAGCGATAAAGCCATCTTCTCTCTCAAAAAAATCAGTTTCTGCTCCAAAAATTAGTTTATCTGCTACTTTAGCAAGATCAGAATAAGTTTCAAGATTATATTCTTCAGCAACACGTTTACTTACAGCTATACCGTAAGTATTATTAAAACCATAAAGTCCTACCCAATTTAAAGAGAATTGGTCTAAATATGTTTTCTGGAGTTCCTCATATAGCTTGGAGTCATTAGAAAGCGGATCTTTTTTTAATACATATCGCCAGCTAGTGCCGGTATATTCAAAATACATATCAAATTTATTGCTAGTTATAGCAGGATGTATTTTAGCAGTACCACCAGCCACGCCTTTAGTAAGTTCTACGTTTAAATTACTTTTTTCTTCTATCAATAAACTCATCATTTCTCCAAGGATATATTGCTCAGTCATAGGTTTAGTAGCTATTTTAATAGTATTGATATTTTGTGATCCAAAAAAACCAATAAACAGTACAATCATAATTACAAACGGTATTAAAAGATTTATTTTATTTATATCTTCACGATTTAATCTATTTTTCACCTTAAACGCCCCTCTCTAATATGGTATAAGTAATATTTACCCAATTTTAGAGTGACTAAAATTCAAAATTTTGCTAAGATGATAGTAGGAATACATATTGAAGGAGAAACTTATGGCAAAGACAGAATTAACAAATATGATTATGGTGTTGGACAAGAAAAACAATAAAGTTTTAGTTCAAAATAGAAATAAACACCCGAAAGGAATAACTTTTCCAGGAGGACACGTAGAAAATGGGGAGAGTTTTGTAGAGGCCGCTATAAGAGAGTTAAAAGAAGAAACTGGTCTTACGGTTAAGAATTTGAAGGCTTGTGGAGTAATTCATTGGTGTAACAAGGAAAATGATGATAGATACCTAGCATTTTTATATAAAACCTGTGAATTTAAAGGAAGTATAAAGCACAGTGATGAAGGAGAGGTGTTTTGGGCAGATATTGAAAAACTTGAGATGATGGATTTATCCGAGAATTTTGAGCAGTGTCTTCCAGTATTTTTTGTAGAAAACTATAGCGAAGGATTTTCTTTATGGGATAGTACCGCACAAAATCCTATGTCATACAAATAATATACCATAATTACAAAAAGATGCCATATAAAACCGCATCTTTTTGTAATTATATTAATTTTAAAATAATTAAATTATAAGACTGCAAACATCATCTGCATACTCTACAGGATCTTCTATAGAAAGGCCTTCAATTAGCAGTGCTTGATTGTAAAGTACTCTTGCAACTTTTTCTGCTTTTTCTTTATCTGTTGCAAAAGCAGTTTTTAGAATTTCAAATATATTGTGAGATGTGTTTATTTCAAGGATTTTTTCTGCCTTTACATCACCACTTTCAGGCATCATATTGAGTACTTTTTCCATCTCTATAGACAATTCGCCAGTGCTAGATAAACATACAGGATGAGTTTTTAATCTTTTTGAAGCTTTAGCAGAGGTTATTTTTCCCTCAAGGGTTTTAGTTACAAATTCAAAAATATCTTTGAATTCTTCTGTTTCTGGAGTTGCATCCTCTGTGATTTTCTCTTCTTCAAGCTCTAAATCTCCACTTGAAATTGATTTAAATTCCTTATCCTTATAGCTTCTAAGCATTTTTATTGCAAATTCATCTACTTCATCTGTAAAGAACAGTACTTCGAAATTTTTGTCTGCAAAAATTTCTAATTGTGGAAGTTTTGCTATTTTATCTACAGTTTCACCGGTTGCATAGTAGATGTATTTTTGAGATTCATCCATTCTTTCAACATATTCATTTAGGGTAACAAGGGAATTTTCTTTAGATGAATAGAACATAACTAAATCTTCAAGAACATCCTTATTCATGCCAAATTCACTATAAAGTCCAAATTTAAGCGTTCTCCCAAATGATTCAAAGAACTTCACATAGTTTTCACGGTCATCTTTTTGCATAGAAAGCAGTTCTTTTTTAATCTTATCTTTTATTTTTTTAGATATGAATTGAAGCTGTCTATCATGCTGAAGTAATTCTCTAGATATATTAAGCGATAAATCTTGAGAATCCACTACCCCTTGTACAAATCCAAAGTATTCTGGAAGCAAATCAGGGCATTTTTGCATAATCATTACATTGTTAGAGTAAAGCTCAAGGCCTCTTTCAAAGTCCTTAGAATAGAAGTCAAAAGGCGTTTTAGATGGAATATATAAAATAGAAGTAAAACTAGTAGCACCATCTACACTGTAATAAATAGATTTTAATGGTTTATCAAATCCAAAGTGTTTTTCACTGTAAAAATTTGCATAATCTTCATCTGTAATTTCAGATTTATTTTTTTTCCAAAGTGGAACCATACTGTTTAAAGTTTCATCACCAAGTTTAATAGGATATTTTATAAAGTCGGAGTATTTTTTCACTAGTGATGTTAGTCTATAATCTTCAAGATATTGATCATAATCAACTTCATCTGCATTTTGTTTTATGGTAAGTGTGATTATAGTACCTTCAGTTTCTTTTTCACACTCTTCAATAGTATAGCCTTCTGCACCTGTAGAAGCCCAGCAGAACGCTTTTTCTTCTCCAGCTTTTTTACTTACGACACTTATATGGTCAGATACCATAAATGCAGAATAAAAACCTACTCCAAATTGACCGATAATGTCAATCTCATCAAGGTTTTCAGCTTGACTCTCGGCAATTTTTTCTTTAAAGGCAAGGGAACCACTTTTTGCTATAGTTCCAAGATTTTCTTCCATTTCAGCCATATTCATACCAATGCCAGTATCTTCAATTATAAGTTTTCTATTTTCTTTATCGATAGAAAGTTTTATATAGAAATCATTTTTGTTAAAATTTTTGTTGGCATCAGTTAAAATGCGATAATAATTTTTGTCTATAGCATCACTTGCATTAGAAATCAACTCTCTAAGAAAGATTTCCTTATGAGTATAGATTGAGTGAATCATCATGTCTAAAAGTCTTTTAGATTCAGCTTGAAATTGCTTAGCTTGCATATTATTTCCCTCCTAATTAAACTAAAATTCAATTTATTAGCACTCTTTAAAGATGAGTGCTAACTTTATATTATTAATTTTATCAAATACTCGTAAAAAGTCAATATTAAAAGATTACAGAGGTACCTAATTTGGGTAGAAACTATTTAAGATGGTAATATAAGTTATAGGGAGGTGGAGATATGGGTATAGGTAGTTTTAAATCATTAATGGTAGAAAGAGCTCCCAAGATAAGTCCTGAGAAAACCTTAGAAATTCTGAAAGAAAATCCCGAGGTTAAGTTTATAGACGTAAGAACCAGACATGAATTTGAAAATATGAACATACCTCATAGCATAAATATTCCGATAGAAGAATTTGTGGGGATAGAGGAGCGGATCGTGGATAAAAACACACTAATTATTTTATTTAGTCAAAATGGTGGGCGTTCAGCTAAGGCTGGAAGCATTCTTTTGAGTAAAGGGTACAAAAAAGTAAAAGATATGGGATCTATAGAAAACTGGCCATACAATGTTAACAATGGATGAAAAAAACCTCTGCTAAATGCTAGAAATACAAGCATTATGCAGAGGTTTTAAATTTTATTTAGATTTCTTATATTTCAAATTTTTCTACAAGATTTTTTAATAATTCAGATTGGTTAGAAAGCTCTCTACTTGAAGCGGCACTTTCTTCAGCGGTAGCAGCATTTGTATGAACAACAGACGATATCTGTTCTAGTCCATGATTTATTTGAGAAACCGCATTTGCCTGTTCCTGAGATGATTCAGCGATATTTCCTATTGTAGCTACGATTTCATTTGAACCTTCATATAATTCTTGAAGGTTCGAGGCAGCACTGTGAGCTAGCTGAGTACCTTCTTTTACAGCCTTCATAGAACGTTCAATAAGAAGCGCAGAGTTTTTAGCAGCTTCAGAACTTTTAGCAGCAAGGTTTCTAACTTCATCCGCAACAACGGCAAAGCCTTTTCCAGCGACACCTGATCTAGCTGCTTCTACAGCGGCATTTAGGGCTAAAATATTGGTTTGGAAAGCTATGTCATCAATAGCTTTAATGATACTTTCAATCTCTTTAGAACGGTCGTTTATTTCATTCATTGCACTTACCATGTCTTGCATCTGAACATTACTGTCACTTATTTTTCTTCCAGAGGATATCATGTTTTCATTAGCTTTTAAAGTATATTTTGCATTTTCTTCTATCTTAGATGAAATATCAGAAATCGTAGAAGAAAGTTCCTCTATAGATCCGGCCTGCTCAGTAGTTCCTTGTGCTAGAATTTGAGAACCGGTAGAAAGTTGCATTGAACTTGAATTTACATTGTTAGCAACGTCTTTTATCTCTGAAATAGTATCACTAAGCGTAGTTCTTATATCAAATAATGCATTTTTTACTTGTGCAAATTCTCCGACATAATCTTGCTTTAATTCAAATGCAAGATTTCCGTTTGCAATATCACCAAGTACAGCAGTAATTTCTTCAATATAGTAGATATATGATTTTAGGCGATGAACGGTGTCATTCATAGCAAGTGCAACCTCACCAATCTCATCACCTGAAGAAATATCGATAGCTAAATCAAGATTTCCACTAGCAATTTCTTGTGCAGCGTAAGCCAATTTATTTACAGAACTTACGGTGTATTTAGAAGTTGAGTATAACACAGCAATTAAGAAAGCACATACAAGAAGTCCGGAGATTATAACGGTCATCATAGTACCAGCTACAGCCTTGTTAACTTCTTCCATAGATAGTCCGATATCTATAGCACCTATTATTTTTCCATCGTATTCAAATGGCATTAATATATCATAAACGTCAACATTTTCGGCTTCGTAGAAATATTCAGAAGCATAAGGTTCTCCACTTAACGCCGCTTTAGTTCCAGCGTCATTAGAAAGGTCCTCACCTACTCTGTCTAAATTACTATGAGCTATGGCTTTACTATTAGTATCTATAAATAGTGCATATACAAGCCCTTCTTCTTCTGCAAGATGAGACACTAGCGTTTGATAAGAAAAGGCATCAAGCTTATCTTGAACTAAATTGGCATTTATTCCTACTTGAACAAAACCGCCGCTTGAATCTTTAACATAACCATATTTTTTAAAGTTTCCTGATTCGGTATCTTGTCTTATATCTTCCGTAAGTGTTTTATCAGAGCCCTTTATAAAGTTTTCCACCGGATGTCCAGGCGGTGCTACCCAACCTACATATTCGTCAATTGAAGAATATAGAATCTTTCCTTTTGAATCAAAATAATTAAGTTCATCGAGAAGTAGACTTTTAGACAGCCCTTTAAGATAGTCATTGTTTACACGAGCTTTATTAGCAACGATATAACTTCCTGTAGAAATTATTTTATCATCTAAAAGGCTATGTAAAGAGTTTATTGCATTTTTACTATCGTCCAACCTATGTACGATTTGGTTGGTAAGCGTAAAACCATCTTGTTTCATTTGTTCTAAAAGTTGTTTTTTACTGAGATTTGAGAAAAAACCTCCAATAAATGTAAATGCTATTATTACAACTAGTATGGGGATTATTATGAGTCGGGTTTTTATAGATTTTTTATGTGCCATAAGTATCTCCTCTTTCTTTCATTTTATAAAATTTTAACATAATAACGTTATAAAAAGCAAGACATTTGTCAGTAATTTCTCAAAATTATGTCAAAAAACAAATTTTTTAAAAATGTTGTTTTTGTGAAGCACAACTTTGTTTTTGTACCGCATAAATTTATTTTTGTACCTCTTGGTAAATTTGATGCATATAAAATCAGTACATCCACAGCTAAATAGAAATCTTTTAATTTTGTTAAAAAATGATGAAAAGCTAATCATGTCAAGGCGATATGTAAGCGAATTTAAAACAAAACTTAAAAAATAAAAGGAGCTTATTATGAAAAAGATGATAAAGAAAAGATGATTTTTGCATTAATAATTAGCCTGAAAAATGGAAAAACTCATCTTTCGATTCAAGGGATGGGTCAGGTTCTAATTTATACTTCTATAGCGGCAGTGGGGGTAATTGTATGCTTGACAGATATTTTATTTCAAAAATACAGCAATTAATCCATTTTACAATAGCACAAATTTTATAGTGTATACATTGAATTTTGCAGTGGTTTGTGGCTTTACTATATTCATGTGGACTGTACATGAAAATTCAGTTAAAAAGAATTATGATGAACTTATAAAAGCGTATCAGCTAACTAGAGAGTAAGCTATTACATTTATAATAAGGCTTATTAATCCGGTTGATTATAAATGGATATTGTTTAAATGTTAAATAGAAATTCCCATTATAAAATATGTTGCCCCAAAAGCTTTTTTAGTTTAATTTCAACATGATGTATATTAATTTCAACATCTAGGTTGAATTTAAATCAAAAATAGTGTTAACTGACATTAAAGTTAAAAAATTTTATTATTTAAAATAGTGGAGGGAACTATGAACAAAATTAAAAAAGCGGACATTATTATGTCTCTGTACTCAATTTTCATAGGAATTATTTGTATTTTCTCTAGAAAACTAATATCACCAGAAATTCCACAAAATATATCTATATTCATAGGTGCAATATTTATTGTGGTGGCATTTCTACTGTCTTTTATGGAAATTAAAAGCAAGCTAGATTTTTCTTATTCATTTGCTGAAAATTGGAATGGCGGAGGAATAATAAATAGTGGTTTTATTCTTGGATTAGGAATGTTTTTCTTTTCTTCTAATGTAATGAATGGTTTTATTTTACTAATAGTTTTTAATCTTATTTTTTTAATTGAAAGAAGTTTAATAAATAGATTTTCTTTAAAATAATTAGATTACTTTAGAATCCCCAGCGTTCATGCGTGGGGAGTGTCAAACATCTTTTATCATAAAACTAATAAATCCCGTACTGCATTTTGGTACGGGATTTTCTTAAAGTTTTTTACTAGAGCTTACTAAATGTAATATTAAATATAGTTCCAAAATTTTCATCACTGTTACATGAAATATTTCCATCAAGCTGATTGACAATGCTGTTAAATACTATACTTAACCCAAGTCCAGTACGACCAGTTTTTCTATCAGTAGTAAAAAATGGTTCAAATATTTTTTGGACATCATCTTTAGACATTCCACTGCCGTTGTCCTTTACGGATATGGAAACCGTGTTATCGCCATCAAATGCAGAAACCCAAACATGAGCACTTCCTTTAGCTTTGATATCCTCAGAGAAAGCATGATATAGAGCATTTTCTATAAGCTGAGTAAGAACCATAAGCAAGGTGCTTGGAACGGAATGAAGCACAATATTTTCAGCACATGAAAACTCTATTTTGCAGTTGTTTTCTGCAAAAACATTCTCAAAATTTATTTTTAGTAGAGTAAATATTTCGCTCAAAACTACAGTAGTTTTATGTTCCTCAGATGGGTCAACACTTAAACTTTTAAAATTTTCAATAAGCATATGAGTTCTATTTAGATTTATACTAAGACTGTCCATTGCTGAGTGTATACGTTCAATAGAATCTATAAGATTTTCTTTTGTAAGAGAGCCATCAAGCGCATTGCTTTCAAGATTTTCTATATTGCTTTCAATAAATCCAGATACCGTGATAGCATTACCTAGTGGCGTATTTATTTCATGGCCTATACCTGAAACCAGACGTCCTAGAGATGCGTTTTTTTCTACTTCGATATTTAATCTATCAGTAATATCTGTACTTGTGCCCATTATCATATATAACTCGCTGTCTGAATCAAGGACAGGAATAAGGGAAGTTATAAGTGTATGTTTTTTAGAATCAGAGTCTATAAAGTAGGTTTCTTGAATTACCTTCTCCTTTTGTGTCTTCAAATCCAAAAATATTTTTTTCCAAAATTTAATACTCTGTTTATTTGTAAATAAGCTAGTAAATGACCTTCCTATCAAATAATCCTTAGGTATATTAAATATCTCCTCAAACTTTTTATTTGTGGTAGTAAGTTTTCCATCAATATCAATTGTAAAAATAAGATGGTCAGCATTTTCTACAAGGGAGCGGTATTTATTTTCATTTATCGAAAGTTCTCTAAGTGTATTTTTTACATCAGTTTGCATAGAAAAAAATGCCTTAGACAGAATTTTTATTTCATCAGGGGCTGAATTTAGAAGTGGAATTTCCACTTTTGAATGGTGTTTTAAAATATTTTCAGCAGCTTTAGTAAGTTGACCTAAAGGTCTTGTGATAGTTCTTGAAATTCCAATGCCAATTATAATAGATAGTGGAATGCTTAAGACTAAGCATAGAAGCGTTAACAAAGATACAGGCTTAAGAGAACTGTACATTTCATCAGTTTTAGGAATTGCAAGGAGAAGCCAGTCATTAGAAAGTTTTGTCCACGCAATTAAATCTTGATTAAAACCGCCATCAAACTGTGTCATTCCAGATGGGTTTGATTTAAGAAATTTTTTTTGAGAATTATACCAGTTTGAGAGTAATGTTTTATCCATTTCATCGGATAGAAAGACAGGAGTTCCAGTTTCGGTAAGAAGTATCACAGAACCAGAATCATATATATGTATATTTTTTAGTTGTTCGTTAAAGTAAGACAAAAACAGTTCGGCACCAGTAACTCCAATTAACTTATTATCTACATATACAGGGATTGAATAACTTACAACATCAGACTTCCAAGGCTCCCAGTAGTAAGGCTCAGACCAGTATTCACCGCGTTTTACCGCTTCACTCCACCAAGGCAGAGCATCATAGCCTTCTTTTACAGCATCATATTCGGCTTCACGGACAAATGTATTATCTTCAAAGGTATAAGAAACTGTATGAGTACCTTCAATTACTTCTGAGTTAAATAGCATCCATGCAGAAATATTTTTAAAATCTATAATTAATGATTTTATAAAACTACTTAACTTAGTTTTGTAAGAGGTCATATAGGCGGGATTTTTTGTAGCAGATTCATAATCAAACGTGTTTAATATTACACTTCTTTGTGCAAAAGAAAGCTGTTTAATTCTAGAAAATTCCGCATTAAGTTGAGCAGCTTCACTGTCTAAGATGCTTAATAAATGACGCTCTGATTCTTGAGTAATAACTCTTTCAGATTGTATGTATATTGAAAAACCAAGAAGCATAGCTACAATAATGCTGCATATAGCAATAGAAAAGCTGATTTTACTGGATATGGTTTTCATAAGTCCCCCTGTATGAAAAAGTAGGATGATTTCTACTATATTTTAGCATAAAAAATAAACAAGGAGATAGAAATTGAGTGAATTTTTGTAAATATTGCACTTAGATAAATGTTGTAGTAATATAAAATAATAGATTTCACAATTTGACACATTTTGAAGATAATTGTGACATATTATCCTCCTATAATAAAAACAAATCAAGGCAAGCTTTGATAAAAAAAACTAAAAAATTCAGGAGGAAGAAAAAATGAAAAAATTATGTACAGCGGGACTATTAACAGGAGTGTTACTTTTAGGTAGCGTAGGTGGAGCTTTTGCAGATTCGAGAGTAGATGATGTGAGCAAAGGCTTGGATGCAAAAGTATCTAAAATAGCTTCAGAAAATATGAAGCCAATTAATGGAACCAAGATGAACAAAGAAATAATTAAAGACGGAACAATTGAAATAACGAAGCTAGATAATGGGACATTAGAAATCAAACAATTAAAAGATGGAAAACTGGAAATAACTAAGTTGGAGGATGGGACAGTATCGCTTAAAAAGCTGGATGATGGAAAACTAGAAATAACAAAATTAAATCAAAGTAAAGTTGCTATAAAAAAATAAAATCAGATAGAAGATATGAAAAACTCCCTATTTTAAAAGTAGGGAGCTTTTTCTATAGAAATTTGGAGGAACTTATGGGGTATTGTATTTACTTAGTAGAAGATGAGAGTGCTTTAAATGAAATATTATGTATGTATTTAAGGCAAGAAGGATTTACGGTGAAAAGTTTTTTAGATGGGAATAGTGCATTAAAAGAAATCAATAATGAAGAAGTGGATTTATGGATTCTTGATATAATGCTGCCAGATATAGACGGGATAGAGCTTTTGAGAAATATAAAATATAAAAACAACACTATTCCAATAATATTCATGTCAGCAAGAAATAGTGATATTGATAAGATTACAGGGCTAGAATTAGGGTGTGATGACTATATTGCAAAACCTTTTTTGCCAAGAGAATTAGTGATAAGAAGTCAAAAAATATTAGAAAGAGTATATGGAAAACCTCAAGAAGAGCTTACTATTTCAAATTATATAATTGATATTAATAAGCGAACAGTAAGTGATGGTGAAAAACTTATTGAACTGACATCCAAAGAATTTGACCTACTTTTATTTTTTACAGAATCAGCAGGGCAAGCATTATCCAGAGAACAAATAATAAATAGAGTTTGGGGCGAAGATTACTTTTGTAGCGAGTGTAAAACCGTTAAATATGATAGCTATAAAAGTAGAAGAGCAATTGGACTCAAAAACAAGAAAAGAAATAGAAAATACTGCCAAACTTCAAACGGATAAGGTTCAGCGCTACTCAAAACCATATCAGGGCAAAGAACTGCTTTATATAGTAGAAAAACAAAAAATACAAGGGAATGAAATAATATCATACTCATATGTAGTTAAAGACATAAATAAAATAATTTTGTCGCAGTTTAAATACTTATACTTTGCAATCATACTACTAATAATATTTATGCTATATCCAGCTAAACTAGTAGCAAATAAAATTACAAATCCCCTTTCAAAACTTAAAAATAGTATGCAGAATATAGCTAGTAGAGACTGGACGAAGGAAGTAAAAGTAGAAGGTTCAGAAGAAATAGTACAGTTAAGTGATTCATGTGAAGCGATGAGGATTCAGCTTGTAGAGCATGATAAGAATCATCAACTTTTTTTGCAGGAAATATCACATGAGCTAAAAACTCCGATAATGATTATAAACAGCTATATACAAGCAATTAGAGATGGAATGTTTAGTGCAGAAAAGCTAAATGAGGCGCTTAATATAATTCAAAAAGAAACCGCAAGACTAGAAAAACGAAGCTTAGACCTTATATATATAACAAATCTTGATTTTTTGAAATATAAGGGAATGAATAAGGAAAGCTTAAACTTAAAAAAAGAGCTAGAGAACATGCAGCAAAATATGGTGTTTTTAAGAACAGATATAACTTGGGATATGGAATTAGAGGAAATCGAAACTGGAGTATACGAGTCGATATTTATAACTGCCTTAGAAAATATATTAAACAATCAAGTTAGATATGCTGAAAATAATATCAAAGTAAAATTATTTAGTGATGATAAAAATATAAAAATTGAAATCTCAAATGATGGAGCGCCGATAGAACTCAATGAAGAAAAAGTGTTTGCACCGTTTGAAAAAGGAAAAGAAGGCAAATCAGGACTGGGACTCTATATAAGCAAAAAAATAATCGAGCTTCATAATGGGAAAATAAGCTTCAAAAACCTAGAAAACGAAGTAGTATTCTTTGTAAGCATACCCAAAAAACTTTGATTTTCTAAAGCATATATAGTAAGATAGTTGTATATGTTAAAATTAATTTAAGTTTTTAGAAAGGACAGACATGACTAAAAAAATATGTGCCTTATTACTTACAATGGTTTTGGTAGTAAGCAGTATTATGACATCATTTGCACAAGAAAGTATCGAGTTAGAAGGCAGTTCAGCGCTTCTTATGGAAACTAAGTATAATCAAATTATATATCAAAAAGATTATGAAAAAAGAAGACTTCCAGCTTCAGTTACAAAAATAATGACAGTGGCAGTAGCTTTTGACATAATAGAGGAAAAAGAAATTCCACTTGAAAAGATTACGAAGATATCAAAACATGCCGCAAATATAAGGGGTGCAAGAATTGATTTAAAAACAGGGGATTTAGTAAGTGTAGAAGCCCTTTTAAATGCAATAATTCTAAACTCAGCTAACAATGCTACTGTAGCATTAGCGGAATTTTTTAGCGGAAGTGAAGCTGAATATGTAAAACTTATGAACCAAAAAGCACAGCAGATGGGGCTAAAAAATACTCACTTTGTTTCAGTAAATGGATTCACATTAAGTGATGACCATTATAGTACAGCTTATGATATAGCCCAGATTGCAAAAGAACTTATAGAAGAAGGCGATATCTTAAGATATTCACCACAGAAAACTAAAACTATCAATATATATAAAGATAATCCCGTAGAGCTTTTAAGAACTATAGACCTTGAAAGTACAAATAAACTTCTAGGCGAATATGAAGGTATAGATGGAATGAAAACAGGTTGGATGGGAGCAGAGTCAGGGTTTTGTTTCGTAGGAACTGCCAAACGCGGGGATACAAGACTTCTTAGCGTAACCCTTGGAGCACAACAGGAAAATGGAAACTTTAGAGATACCTCAAAACTTTTGGATTATGGATTTAACAATTTTAGATATATACCACTTCTAGAAAAAGACGAAACAATTTCAAAAACAAAAGTAAAGGGTGCGTTAAAATCACTAAAAGGAAACCTTGAAGAAGACCTCATAATATTTGGAAAATATTCACAGGAAGCTTATAAAACTGAAGTTGTGCTTGATGAACTAGTCCTGCCTATAACTAAAGGCGATAGAATAGGGGTAGTAGATGTCTATGAAAAAGATAGACTTGTGATGCAAAGAGAACTCGTAGCAAAGAACAATGTCAAAAAATCGATGATTATATCCATGCTAGAAAAGCTTAAAAATCTCTTCTAGCAAATTAGCACGATGAAGCAGATACAAAATAAAACAAAAACTTAAAAAACTATGAAAGCCTTTTTCTGATTTTGAACCTGATTTTATTTTAAAAAAGTAGAAACGTTTTTTTACAAACGGTGAGAATAAATTTACTCCATTTCCTACAAACATATCCATCAAAATATGGATAAAAGAGGAAAAGATTAGAGAAACTCCAAAATATTCATAAAAAGAGCTATAATTAGCTGAGATATAGGGTTTTGAAAATGAAAATCCTAAATATAGCATAATCAAAAAAGGAATAGAATGAGTAAATCCCCTATGCGAAAAAAGCTTGCTTATTATAGTTCCTATAAAGCTGAATTTTTTTGCAATATAGCTTTTGTGATGGTCGATATCAGGAAGCCCAGACCCAATAATAAGCCCAAGGCTCATTCCAGAAAAGGAGGCCGCACTCATATTATTTAAGCTTGAGATATTTTGATTGCTAATCGTATCAATCAAAATAAGTCCCAAAATAGTTCCTGATTTTAGATGTCCTTTGTAATCCATAAATACCTTTCTGCAAATTCACGAAGCTGTCAAAAAATTAAATAAATTTTTAAAAAATCCCCGATTTGGGGATTTTTTGTATTAGAATCTCCTATTTAAAATTGTTTATTATAAATCATATCTATATGAGGAATATTATCTTCTAAATATTCTTCAGAGGTAGGTTTAAAACCAAGGCTACTATAAAACTTAATTAAATATGATTGTGCTTGTATTTTTATACTAGTTTCTTTTAAATTATTTTCTATAAATTCAATTGCCTTAAGCATCATTTCTCTTGAAAGCCCTTTACCACGAAAGTCTTTATTTATCGCTACTCTTCCAATAGATATTTCATCGTAAGAAATTCCCTTTTCCAAGATTCTTAAATATGCAACAATTTTATTATTTTGCTCTAAAAACAGATGATACGCATTTAAATCTTTATAATCACAGTCGAGATATGCACACTCTTGCTCTACAACAAACACTTCATTTCTTAATGCTAAAATGTCATAAATATTTTTTGCTTTAAGTTCATCGAACTTTTTAATAATCCAATCCATAAATTTAACCTCCTATTTACTTAGAGTTCTTTAAGCTTATTATTTCCATTGCCTAATAATGTTTTTTAAGCATAAACCGCTATTTATTTAAGTATAAATTGCCTCTTTTAAAAAATCTTGTACCGTAAATATACTGTAAAAAGTAGATTATGTCAATTTTTACCAAGCGAAAGATAATTTTTAAAATGAATATTTAGAAATCTTATTGACGTGCATAATTTTTTAATGATATATTCAAAATGAAGATAAAATCATTAGAAAAATACAAACTCCATTGTAAAATAAAGATCAAAATTAAAAAAACAATATAAAGATAATATTTCAAAAGTAAACTGAACTTATTTTTTATCTCAGTTAGTTTTAATAAAATTTAATAATAGCTATGGGAAAAACTTAATGTCATTTGATGAATAAAATAGAACGAATATAAACACGAAAGAACAAGATAAGACAAGAGTTTTAATTTTATACATCTTATAAACAATAAATATATTTAAAAGGATATCTTAATTCGAATGACAAATCTTATAATTGAAAGCTTATGAGTGATTTTAAAGAACAGAGATTGGAAAAATACTTCAAGATAATGTAGAATTACTTTTTTTAAGTAGCAAGAAATCATAAATTTTTATTTTAATAATGGTTTTATTTCTAAGTATAAATACAAAAGCCGAACACAAGTCAAATTATATCCAAATTTAGAATGTAGAATAACTTATATAAAACGTTATTATTGATTTTAAGTAGTTATAAAGTAGGATATATATTTGTAGGTTAAACCTTGAGTGTTCGGCAGAGGTCTAGTTAGAGAGAGTTTGATGCTCTAAAATTTAATTGAAACACAATTCGTTAACAGGGGTGTAAATTAACAATTAATCAATTTATAGTAATGGTTTATTAAATCATATTTTTTTAATCTTAGGAATGAATGATAATCACTATTTTGTAGATTTTTAAAAATATTGTTATATACAATTCTTCTCAGTGTATACATTGGAATCTTAGAATAAATTATAACTTTATATTTTCCATGAGTTTTTATAACTGAGTATATTTTATTTTTATAGTTTCTTTCTATGTATGGTTTAAACTTTAGATCATTCATTTTTGCTGAGATATAATTTGATATTTTTTGGAAACTAGCATTTGAAGCATATTTGTAAGAATTATTAAGACCATAACTTATTTTGTATGTATAGTATGAAATTTGGTCATTTGAGTTAATATATATGTTTGATCGAGCAATTTTATGGTCATAGTAAAGCGCTTGAATACGAAGGTAAAGTAATTCGGAATTATGGTCAAGGGCGAAATGACCAAAAATTCTATTTATACGATTATAGTATTTTTGAAGTTTACTTTCTGCAATCTCGCATTCTAGTAAATATTTTTTATTTTTACATTTTTTTTGGAATGTATAGCCCAAGTATTCAAATAGATTACTATTTTCATTTGAATAGAAGGTAACTTTTGTATACTTATTTTCATTTATAGTTAAACTTATTTTGTTGAAAGCATCATTTATTTTTTCGGTTAAGTTTTCTATAGTTGAGAGAGTTTGTTTTCCGGTGATTACTAATATTATATCATCCACAAACCGATTGTAATATATCTTTTGAGGATGAATAAAATTGAAGCTATTATCAAAATTTTCTAAATATATTTCTGACAAATAATTACTTACACTAATTCCCTGAATAAGACCTTGGTTATTATACTTGAGCAATTTATAAAGTAAATCAAATTCAGTTGATGATAGAAGCGAATTTCTTTCTAAATTACTTAAAAGCCTGTCAATTGGTACGGAGTTAAAAAATTTTTTTATATCAATGCGAACAATATAATAGTCGATATTTTCTGAAAGTATATTAAATAAAGTTGTAATTATTTTATTTCGGTTTGAAGGGTTCACTTTATATTTATTCTTTAATTTATTTTTAATAAATTCTATAACTAATCTGTCTCGAATAGTTGGAATATAAGTTACTCTAGTATTAACAGTGTAGGTTTTCAGACGAGAAAATTGATATTTTCCTATACTTATTTTTCTTATTAAAGTGGATATATGATTATCAATATTACATTCAAAATTATTTACATTAATTTTATCTACACCAGTAGATAAAGTATGCTTTTTTGAATAAAAAATTTTTTTTAGAACATCATTAGTAAATTCAATTTTCATAGTTAATTCACCTCATAAAATATAGGCTAAAGCAGTGAATTCTTGTTGTGTAATACCAGAATTTCTTCTAGGTGCTTTCGCAAATAACCAGCTCATATTATTAAGTAAAGAGAATAATAAACAATCGCTTTGCACGTGCTTTTAGCCTAAATATATTATATAATATATTTAGGTTAAAAGAAAGGAGAAAAAAATGAAAAAAGGATATCTAACTTATATGTTAACAGATACTTTGCCTAATGAATTGCCTATTATTTATAGCAATAGAGGGTTATACACATATCTACTGAATAAATCTAGTGAATGGAATGAATTTGATTTCAAAAATAAAGATCATGTAAAGAGTAATTTAATAATTACTGTTCCAAATAAGATCAAAATTAGAAAAAATGAATATGAGGACAGGGTGATTAGCTTAATGCACCCATATGCTCAGATGCTTGTTGCAAAGTTTATTGAAGTATACTATGGAGTTATAATAGACTATTTTGTTAATAATTCAATTTTTTCGATAAGAAAACCAATTGGTATTAATAATTTATATAACCCAGATGAGAAAAGTAGATATGATAAGGAAATTGAGAATATATTAGATTCAGACACATGTCCAAATGAATTTTTGGGGGATATGTACATAAAGACATTTTTTTGTTTATCAAAATATCCTAAAATAACTGATTTTTTTAAATCATATAAAATAAAAGATTTAGAACTTAAATATAAATTCATGAGAAGATTAGACATCAGTGCATGTTTTGAATCAATATATACGCACTCTATTGATTGGGCTTATCTTGGGGATAAAATGATTGCTAAAGATATGATAAGGAATAAAGACGATAGATTCTCGGATTTAATGGATAGAATTACTCAAAGGATGAATCACAATGAAACTAATGGGATTCTGATTGGTCCTGAGTACTCAAGATTAGTTGCTGAGTTGATTTTAACTCGCATTGATAGAAATATAGTTTATGTTTTGAATAATAAGGGGATCAAATATAAGAATGATTATGAAGTTATAAGGTTTGTTGACGATTTTTTTATTTTTTTCAATAATCCAATACATGGAGATGAAATTCAAAAAGTTATGGCATCAAAATTAGATGAATTTAAACTTAAGATAAACGACAAAAAAACTACCAATGAAGTAAGGCCATTTTTAAGAAAATATATTTGGGTAACAAAGATAAAACATTCGCTTAATGTAATGTTTAAAAGTATTGATGGAAATAAAGAAGGCTTATCAAAATATCTAATAGACTTATATAATGAAACTAGATTATTAATAATGGATTACGATAATCAAAAAGGATTTATTGTATCATATGTTTTATCAACCTTAGAAAATAGAATAGATTATTTTATAGAAATACTAAATGAATATGATAATGATTTAAAAAAAACCAAAAGCTATTTGAGTTTAATAGATGTGATAATTTATATTGTTAATTATGACATTTCAACTGACAATATTATGAAAATATGTCGTATTATGATCAAAATACAAAGTAAAAATAATAGTGGTACAACTAAATTAGAGGATATGATATTTAAGAAATGTTTTACTTTACTTAAATACAATGTGAATCAACACTCAGAGTTATTAAATTTATATGTGTTACTTGTAAACAATTCTAATCGAATACCAAATGAATTCTTGATAGATAATTTAAGTGATGATTATCTAAATATTTGTTCTATAACTTATTACATTATAAATAAAGATAAAGAGTTTTATAATGATAGTATTGAAAAAATTAACTCAATTATTTCAGAAGTAATTGAAACTATGAAAACGAGATTTAAAATAACTGTTAATAAAAGTAATAAAGAGAGCTTTGATAGGATTGATGAAGCAGTGTGTTCCGAAAATTTTTTGTTAATTCATGATATGCGTTCAACCGGGATTCTTAATTCCAAAAATGAAAAAGATATTGACAAGTTTAAAAATAATATAGTGAAGAAAACAAGTGATAAATTTAAACTGTATAATCTATTTTTAGAATACATACAACCATTTGATAAACCATTTATTAATTGGAATATAACATATGAAGATAGTGTAAAGGAAATGTATATTAAAAAGTTTGCAAAATTTAATTCCTATCCATCATTTTAATGCTAGGATGGTAAAACTATTAAGGTTCATGTACGATTATATTTAATATAGAGAGTATGATTCAAAAAATGAATCAAAGAAGAAAGGACTATATTTATATGGGAAACAAAAACGTATCGGAAAGAGAAGTAAAAGGGAATAAGTTAGAATGTCCTATTTGTAAAGGAAAGCTTTTTTGGGACAGAACGACACTTATGAATACATCGGAGGCTTCATTTTTTGGATTTGATTGGGCAAATAAACAGGCACAAAATTATATTTGTGATAACTGTGGGTATATAATGTGGTTTATGGATAAATATTAAGAATTTTATTTAAAAATAGTTTTGATTCATTAGAAGATATGAGGGAACCGTTTGGTTCCCTTATTTACTATCTACATATGGATAATTCTTCATTTTGTATATAGTCGATTCCCAATAGTTTATATGCTGCATGGCGAATTGCTTTTGGAGGAATATCTTCATATTCATGGTTATCATAGAGCACTGTTCGACAGTTTGTTTTGTATCCCAACAAAGTTGAGCACGAGCTACAGTAATTATCAGATACTTTTATATCTAGAATTTCTTCAATAGGAATTCCATCAAACAAAATACTATTGGACTTTGATGTTTGAGACTCATCGAGTTTAGTATCAATAAATATAACTTCAATATCCTTTGGATTTAAGGCTTTGTTCAATCTTTTTATTTCTTTAACAAGATTCTTACCTGTGTCATAACAACGGTCACAAGTATCGCCGTCGACATCAAGATGCATCCATTCAATTTTAAGGGTTTTCATAGATAGAGGCCTCCTTTTATTTATTATACCCTGATGTTCAACAAAAATATTTAAAATATTAATTTTATAAATTGATAATTGAGGTGATTGTAGTGAAATTAAATATAGTTTATACACAAATATCAAATAGAGGACTTAAAATACTTATAGTAATATTCATTATTATAATGTTTTTATTTTGGCAAAATAATGATATTGTAGTTACAGAATTTGAATACAAAAATAGTAAAATTCCATTGGAATTTGAGAACTTTTCAATTCTTCAAGTATCTGATTTGCATAATAAGCGTTTTGGAAAAAATCAGCATAAGCTCATCAAAGAAATAGAAAAGTCAAAAGCAGATATAATAGTTATAACTGGAGATTTGGTAGATAGAAGAAAATATAATCTTGAAAAAGCTATAGAATTTATAAGGGAAGCGGTAAAATATGCACCCGTATATTATGTTTCAGGGAATCATGAAGCTTGGTCGGGGAAATATGAGGAAGTAAAACAAGCGCTTTTAGAAGAAGGGGTTATTGTACTTGAAAATGAATCTCAACTTATAGTAAAAAATGGAAACTCTATACAAATTTGTGGGGTAAAAGATCCCGCTTTTTTGACATCGGGATATATAGATGGAACTGATACAAGTGAGTTAGAATCTAATTTGAAAAGTTGGTCAGATGATGCAGTATTTAAAATTTTACTGTCTCATAGACCTGAACTTTTTGATATATATAAAGCAAATAATATAGATTTAGTATTTTCTGGGCATGCTCATGGCGGGCAATTTAGAATTCCTTTTTTGGGGGGCTTAATAGCTCCAAATCAAGGCTTCTTTCCAAAATACAGTAGCGGGCTTTATGAGGATGAAAATACAACTATGTTTGTCAGCAGAGGATTAGGAAATAGCATAATTCCAATAAGACTTGGCAATAGGCCTCAGCTTATAAAAGTTATATTAAAGAGTGATTAAGCAAAAGTATAAATAAATTGTACTTATATTTAAAAAATAGATATTCTCCTAAGTCAATCTAAGAGTATATCTATTTTTTTTAATAACTATTTATCTGAAACTTGATTTTTTAAGCTTAAAATTTGTTTTCTTAAGTTTGAAGTTATTATGAAAAGTACTATAAAAGCTATAAGTGCTACTACTAAGGCTATATTAAGCCATGTTGGAATATAATGCTCAAATGATTTTATTCCAGTAATTGCAGTTACTAAAAGAAGCCCTCCAAATATGTTTAAAAGAATCGTTCTGATTTTTAGCAGCTTTCTAAGACGTGCTTTTTTATTTTCGATTTCACCCATAAAAACACCACCCTTTTATATTATTTGACTTAATAGTATCATAACGATTTTTTTAAATCAATAGCTATTGTATTTTAAAATTATTAAAAAGTAATATAGCTGAGATATAATATCCCAGCTGCTATTTTGGTGATTTAAGTTTTGAGTTATTATAGTGAAGATATTTTTGTTTCAACATCTTCTAAGTAAAATACAACTAATTCTGGATTTTCAGGAGTCTTATAAGCTCTTTCAAGTAAGGGAAGAATTTTAAAGGCTTCTTTTTTTGCTTCTAGATTGTCTTCAAATACTACGCGGCCTTTTAATCTCATCCACTGGAATTTTTCATTTGGAACACTACATATTTCAACTATAGGGTTTGCTTGTAGTTGAGCATATACAGGTTTAGAAACCCCTGTTGTGAAGTACAGTTTACCCTCAAAATTCATAATAAAAGAGAAAGGTCTTACTCTTGGTTCACCGTTTTCAGTAGTAGCCACAAAAAATGGGTGAGGTTTATTGTCTAAAAATTGTAGAATTTCGTTCATTTCTTTTCCTCCTAAAAAATTATTTGTTTTAAATTCCTTAAAAGTATTATAAAATGTTAATTATAAAACAACAAGTATGCAGATTTATATAAGTTACTTATAAAAAACTTAGTATTGGAGGAAATCAATGTCTACAAACAATCAAGAATTATTAAATAAATTCGTATGTCCACTAGAATATTCGATGTCAGTTTTTGGAGGAAAGTGGAAACCTAGAATTTTGTGCGTATTATGTAATTTTAAAACACTACGATATAATCAAATTAGAAAAGAGCTGAATGGTATAACTGATATTATGCTTTCGAAATCACTAAAAGAATTGGAAGAACATGAAATGGTTATTCGTACTCAATATAATGAAATTCCACCTAAAGTAGAGTATTCACTTTCTGAAAAGGGTAATTCTGTAATAGATATACTTTTACAGGTTGCTAAATGGGGAACGCATAATAATCCACACATTTAACAATAAATATGATATAATTAAAGATAAACTTTTTGAAAATGTAGATGAAAAATAAGGAGAACAAATGAAAAAAGAATTTAGAGCAGGAACCCTATTTGCACCAGTGCCAGCAGTAATGGTATCATGCGGAAATATGAGAAATCCAAATGTATTTACTGTAGCTTGGACGGGAATAGTGAACACAAAACCGCCAATGACATATATTTCAGTTAGACCGGAAAGACATTCATATAATATGCTGAAAAAAGGTGGAGATTTTGTAATAAATCTTACAACAAAAGAGCTTACACAGACCGCAGATTTTTGTGGAGTAGTGAGTGGTTCAAAAAATGATAAGGCAGAAAAGTGTGGATTTACCTATGAAGAGAGCTTTAAGGTTTCAGCACCATCAATACAAGAAAGTCCGGTATCAATAGAGTGTAAGGTAAAGGACATAATAAAATTAGGAAGCCATGATATGTTTTTAGCAGAAATTTTGACTATTAGCGTAGATGATTCAATAATAAATCGTAATGGCAAAATAATGATGGATAAAGCTGATTTAATAACATATCTTCATGGAGAATATTTTGAATTAGGAAGAAATCTTGGGAAATTTGGTTTTTCAGTAAACAAGAAACGTGCAAATACAAGAAATAACAGTGATGACACTAATAAGAAAAAACCTAAGGTTAAATTTAATAGTTCATCGTCAAGTAAAAAGAGTGCGCCATCTTCAAATAAAAATAGTGCACCTTCTTCAACTAAAAAGACAAAAGATAAATATAGTCACTTAAAGAATAAAAAGTAATTATCACTTAAAAACAAAAAATAGATATATTGACATAAATAGATAAACGCTGTATGATGTAAAAAGTTTAAAACTTAATAAATTAATTTTTACTAGGGGTGCTTTAACAAGCTGAGAGGGCAATTTGCCTAACCCTTTGAACCTGATTTGGTTAGTACCAACGAAGGGAAGTCACTATTGTTAGCACATCAATTTTGCATTTCCTTTTGGGAATGCTTTTTTTATTGCCTAAAAACTATTTTTAAAATGCGAAAGGAGCAATTATGAGATTGTCAGAAAGGTTGTTTAAAGAGGTGGAGCCTATATGGAACAGCTATTATGAGCATCCATTTGTAAAAGAGCTTGGAGATGGAAGTCTGCCTATTGAAAAATTTAGATTCTATATGGTTCAAGATTATATCTATCTTTTAGACTATGCGAGAGTTTTTGCACTGGGAGTAGTAAAAACTAAAGATGAAAAATATATGAGAAAGTTTTCTGAGTTTGAATATGGAATTTTAAATACGGAAATGTCAGTACATAAACACTACTGTAAAGAACTTGGGATTACAGAGAACGAAATATCAAGTGCCAAAGCTTCTCTTGCAAATATATCATATACAAACTATATGCTGAGGGTGGGTCAAAATCAAGGTTCTCTTGAACTACTGACTACGATATTGGCTTGTTCTTGGAGTTATGAACTTATTGGAAAAGAGCTTGCGAACAGATATCCACAAGAGGGCAATCCTTATGCAAAATGGATAGAGGGGTATGCGTCAAAGGATTATGAATTATTAAGTCAAGATATAATAAATATGCTTGATGAAATGGGACAAAACTGCTCAGAAGAGCTTTTTGAAAATCTTAAGGATATTTTTGTGAATTGTAGTCGCTATGAATATCTTTTTTGGGACATGTCTTATGATATGAGTATGTAAAGAAGGTGGATAAGTTGCTTATATTTGATGGGGTAAGCTTTTCATATAGTGAAGATACGAACAGTTTAATGTGTAAAACCTCATTTTCTGTGGATAAAGGGGAGTTTGTGTCCATAATTGGGCCAAGTGGTTGTGGAAAAAGTACAGTATTTAGGCTTATAAATGCTCTCGAATCACCAGATGAGGGGAAAATCCTAGTAAACAAAGAGCCTGCGGGAGCTGGAAAGTGTGGATATATGCCACAAAAGGATTTACTTATGCCTTGGAGAACGGTTCATAAAAATTTGCAGCTTCCTCTTGAGCTAAGGGGGATTTCAAGTAAGGAGGCAGATGCTAAGGTAACAAAAGTATTAGAAGCGATAGGGCTTTTGGAGTATGCTAATAGTTTTCCCAGAAATCTTTCTGGAGGAATGCGCCAGAGGGCCTCGTTTGGCAGAACGCTGCTTTTGGAATCAGATATTTTACTATTGGATGAGCCTTTTAGTGCGCTTGATTATCTTACAAAAATATCTATGCAAGAATGGCTACTGCATCAATGGGAAATTTCCCAAAAGACAATTCTTTTTATAACGCATGATGTCGAGGAAGCTATTCTTTTGTCGAGCCGAATTTTGGTAATGGGCGCTGAAAAACCAGTTACAGAATTTGAGCAGGTAAAGGTAAATCTGCCATACCCAAGGAGTAGAAAAATGTTTGAAAAACCTCAAATACAAGAACTTAAGGAAAGCCTTATAAGAAAGCTTAGGAAGGAGTCAGCATTTTGAAAAATAAATCTTCAGCAATACTTACAATCATAATGCTGTTACTTTGGCAGCTTTTAGCAGTGATACTTGATGCGCCATACATACTGCCAAGTCCTATGCAGGTGCTTAGCAAATTATGGGAACTAAAAGAGATACTTATTATGGTACATCTTCCTGCAACTTTTGGAGTTACGCTAATAGGCCTTATTATTTCAATTGTTTTGGGGACTTTTCTTGCAGTACTTATGGATGAAAGTGAAGCAATTGAAAAAGCGCTTTATCCTATAGTTATAGCTTCACAGACGATTCCAATTACTGCGATTGCTCCTCTTTTTATACTATGGTTTGGATATGGGATATGGAGCAAAGTTTTGGTATCGGTACTTATAACTTTTTTCCCTATAACTATTACGCTTTATGATGGTTTTAGGTCGGTAAGAAGGGAATCCCTTGAGCTTATGAAGACCTATGGCGCGAGCAAAAGTCAAATATTTTTCAAATTAAAATGTCCACATGCAATGCCCTATTTTTTTTCTGCGCTAAAGATGGCGCTTCCGCTTAGTGTAATTGGTGCGGCGATAGGGGAATGGCTTGGGGCCCAAAGTGGACTGGGATATTTTAGTAAGCGTATGATGACTCAGCTTGATGGAGCAGGGGTATTTGCGCCCATTGTACTATTATCACTTGCGGCGATGGCGAGTGTAAAACTGATAACAATTTTAGAAGAAAACTTAATTCATTGGAGGAGAGAGATATGATAAAGAAGAATAACAAACATATATTTAAATCAATTTTAAGTGCAGTACTGTGCATAACGATGATTTTTGCATTTACAGGGTGCAAGGGGGATGCTAATTCAGAATCATCAGATGCCACAAAAACATCAAATCAAGAACTTGAGGAATTTAATGTAGTGCTGGACTGGTATCCAAATGCAGTTCACTGTTTTATTTATAATGCAATAGAAAAAGGATATTATGCCGAGGAAGGCCTTAAGGTAAATGTTATCTTCCCTTCTAATCCAAATGATGGGATGTCACTTCCAGCGGTTGGAAAAGCGGATGCAGGAATATATTACCTTCAGTCAGCGGTTGAAACGATAGCAAATCAAAATATCGAAGCTAAAGCGATTGGAACTATAGTGCAAAAGCCACTGAATATAATCCTTTCACTTAAGGAAAAAGGAATTGAAAAGCCGGAAGATTTAGCAGGAAAAACTATAGGCTACTCTGGACAGCCATCGAGTGAAGTTTTAGTGAAATCTATAGTTGAAAGTGGCGGCAAGACTATGGAGGATGTAGAACTTGTGGATGTAGGCTTTGACCTTATAAATTCTATGACTACAGGAAATGTGGATGCAACGATAGGAGCCATGGCAAATCATGAAGTGCCAGCAATGAGAGAAGCAGGCTTTGATGTCAATTATTTTTATATCAATGATAATACGGATATTCCAGATTACTACGAGCTTATTTTTGTGGCAGGAGATAAACTTATAAAGGAAAATCCTGAAAAACTTCAAAAGTTTATGAGAGCATCAAAAAAAGGGTTTGAGGATATGAAGGCAAATCCAGAGGAATCTCTAAAGATATTATTAGACAATCAAAATAAAGAGAATTTTCCACTTGTGGAGGGTGTTGAAAAAGAGAGTATAAATATGCTGCTTCCACTTATGGAAACCGAAAATGCAGAGTTTTTAAGCCAAGATACGGCAGTTTGGCAGAAGAATATAGATTGGATGCTTGAAAAAGGAATTATCAAAAAAAGTATAAAGGCTGAGGATATCGTTGTAAATCTTTCTAAATAAGGCATTTTTGTAAAATATTCGCTCTTTCTTGCAGTATCAAACATAATTTGATACAATGAAGGAAGTAAAGGAGATGGTATAATTGAAAATTCAGGAATCGGCTGAAAATTATTTGGAAACGATATTAATACTCCAACAGCGAAAAGGAAATGTAAGATCAATAGACATAGTTACAGAGCTAAATTATTCAAAACCGAGTATAAGTAATGCTATGAAACAGCTTAGCAACAATGGATATATACACATGGATGAGAATAGATTTATAACACTTACAGAAGCAGGTAAAGAAATAGCAGAGCGTATGTATGAAAGACATGAATTAATTTCTAAATTTCTTATGAAACTAGGAGTTAGTGAAGAAGTGGCATTAGAAGATGCCTGTCGAATAGAGCATGTTATAAGCGATGAAACATTTCAAAAGATAAAAGAGCATGCAAATAATATTTAAACTTAAATAAAAAACAAGTCTTAAAAAATGATATAATCCCACTTAAGTAGACATATGAAATAATTAAATTTCATTTATCTATGGAGGTGGGATTTTATTATGTCTAGAAAATCAAGTTATACTGTTGAAGAAAAAATAAAAGCATGTACCGACTATCTGTCAGGCTTGAAATCAGCTAGTCAAATTGCAATAGAACTGAATATGGGAAAACGGGGACAAGTTGTTGTTTATGGTTGGGCTAAAAAATACAAAGTATATGGTACATCTGTATTTTTTAACAAGACCAGAAATAATTATTATTCACAAGAATTCAAAGAACGAGTTGTCAAAGAGTATCTTAACGGCATGAGTTCTCCAAATGAATTAATTATTAAATATAATATTCCATCAAGAACTACACTCGTTAAATGGATAAAGATGTATAATAATCATATAGAATTAAAGGAGTACGATCCTAAACCGGAGGTTTATATGATAGATACATTAAAAACTACTTTTGAAGAGAGAATAGAAATCGTTAAATACTGTCTTGCTTACGACAGAGATATTAAAGGAACTGCAGCTAAATATGGATGCAACTATGCCCAATTATATCAATGGGTTCGAAAATATGAAGCTGAAGGGGAAACGGCTCTTATTGATAAACGAGGAAAACACAAAAAAGAGGATGAATTATCAGACTTGGAAAAAGCTGAAAGAAAAATTGCTCAGCTAGAACGTGAAAAAGAAGAATATCGAAATAAATATAAATTGTTAAAAAAAGCCGAGGAACGAGAAAGGTGGTGATTGAGGGTTTAGTTAAAGCAAAAAGAGCTTACTTTGCCCATTGCAATAGAATTGTAGATTATGAACTCATAAAGGAACTTCATGAATCTGATGAAAAATGGGATATATCTTTCATGTGTAATCATCTTAATATCGCTAGGTCTGCTTATTATAAATGGCTCAATTCTACCCCTACGGGAAAGAAATTGGAAGATGAAAGAATTCTTATCAAAATCAAAGAAGTTGCTGCATCTAACAACTCTTTATTTGGTGCAATGAATATGTATTACACGCTTAAAAACAAGCATCATTTTACATGTGGTCATAACAGAGTCTATAGAATTATGTGTATCAACGATATTCAATCCTCTTATAGAAGCTCATCACGCTACACTTACGTAAAATCAACGCCTGAGGAAACAGCTGATAATATTTTAAAAAGAGATTTTAATTCTAACAAGCCTAATGAAAAATGGTGTACTGATGTTACAGAAATCAAAATACCAATAACTGGTGAAAAACTATATATAAGCCCTGTTTTGGATTTATATGATAGATATCCTGTTAGCTTTGCTGTATCAGATAGAAATGATATTGCTCTCGCAAATACAGCATTAGAAATGGCTCATAACACTTATCCTGAGGCTATGCCACTTTATCACAGCGACAGAGGCTTTCAGTATACAAGAACCGTATTTAAAACAAAGCTTAAGAGGTATGGAATGACACAATCCATGTCTAGGGTATCTAGGTGTATTGATAACGGACCTTGTGAAGGATTCCAAGGAATTTTTAAGGATATGCTATTTATTCTCTATCCGAATATTAAATCTAGAGAAGAAATGATCCACGCTATATATGGAACACTTGATTATTACATAAATGAATATCCACAAAAACGATATAAAGGGAAAACCTGTGGAAAGGTTAGACAAGAAGCTATGCAATCCTCAGAACCAACTATATATCCAATCAAACAAGCTAATCGATACATTAAGTTTTGGACGGAGATAGAACAAAAGAAACAACGAGCATTACAACAAGCAATATGAAAATATAACCAGCACTCTGATGAATGCTGGTTATATTAGAACCTACAATTTAATTATTTTCTTTGTCTCCTTGACAAGGGACGTATCA
>JBGSPX010000037.1:0-182900 GCA_041738345.1 Proteocatella sp. | reverse complement strand
GAAAAGTGTAATCTTGTAATTGATAGGGACAAAAATGCAAGTATTAATTTAGCAAATTATAAATTAGCATAGAAAATCAAAATAAAAGATTGTGCTAATATGTAGACATTGACGAGGTCGAATTAAAGCCTTTCGAGTGTTATATCAAACCAAAGTAGCTAATGCAAAATGGGACACGATGAAGAAGGAAATAAATCTATAAAAATTATAAAGTATTTATAAAAAATTATAGAGTTTATACGTCAGTAGCTTTTAATGATGAAAAACCTGTTGGATATTGTATATCTATTAAATCTGAAACTGAACTAGAAGCAGAGATGCTTTCACTTCATGTAGATAAAAATTATAGAGGAAAAGGCATTGGAAAAGAGCTTTCAAACAATCATATGAAGTGGTTTAAAGCTAACAACTGTGAAACGGTAAATGTTATAGTTTCACAAGAAAATTCTAATACTATAAATTTCTATAGAAATGTTGGATTTTTGCCAAACACTTTACATATGAAATGTAAGGTATAATATTGATATATAACTATAACTAATTATGAACACGACGCATCACATGAACATTAGAAAGGACAATTTTATGGATTATGCAATTGAGCTAGAAAATTTAAAAATGCAATATAAGGTAGATGATAAATGGGTGCTAAGAGGTGTTAATTTAAGTGTATCAGCAGGGCAAGTGGTCGGGTATATTGGCCCTAATGGTGCCGGAAAGAGTACTACAGTAAAGATTATATTAGGCATGGTTACAAATTATAGTGGAAATGTGCGTATTTTTGGTGAAGATATAAGAGATAATCCTATTGAATATAAGTCTAGAATAGGTTATGTTCCAGAACTTGCAAATTTATATGATAGTTTAACGGGATATGAATATTTAAATTTTGTAGGGAAGTTATATAACTTAGATGATGATTTGATTAATCAAAAAGGGTATGAACTCTTTAAGCTTTTTGGTATTGAAGATGCACTTCATTCGAGGATTGCCTCTTATTCTAAGGGGATGAAGCAGAAGCTTATGATTATAGCTTCTATGATACACAATCCAGAAATTTTATTTTTAGATGAACCAATAACGGGTCTTGATGCTAATGCGGTAATGGTATTTAAATCTCTTTTAAAAAAATTATCTGAAAAAGGAAAGACCATATTTTACTCATCTCACATAATGGAAGTGGTAGAAAAAATAAGCGATAGAATTATTGTTTTAAATGATGGAGTTGTTGCAGCAGACGGAAACTTTGAACAGCTAAAAGCTAGTGGACATCAAGAATCACTTCAAGAAATTTTTAACCAATTGACAGGGTTTCACGAGCATGATAGTATTGCTGAGGCTATGGTCAATGTGGTTATGGGATAGGTGAAAATATGGAAAAAAATTATTTACTTATCAAATTTGTAAATCGTCTCGGTTGGTTTTATAAAAAACTTGGAGTCGATGTAGAACAGCTTATTTTAATTTTAAGATTAAAACTTACTTTGGATGCAAGAAAACAAGGAATTCAAGATACTACAGGGAAAAAGAGCAAATTAGATAGTCATACACAAAATCTTATTGTAATTGGACTTGTAGGCGTGTTTTCTGGAATGTTAATGCCACTGTCTGTAGACCTATACTATAAGATATCGGTTTTAGCTGGAATGAATTTATTCTTTTTAGTTATGTATATGATATCTGATTTTTCTTCAGTGCTTTTGGATGTTAGAGATTCTACGGTTATAATGACAAAGCCAGTAGATTCTAAAACTATGAATATTGCAAGAATAACCCATATTTCATATTACATGCTTTCTATGTTCGGGGCATTAAATGCAGTGTCATTTGTACTTGGCACAGCAAAACATGGGATTTTATTTGCATTTACTATGATTCTGATGATGTTTTTCATGTCTTTTTTAATAATATTTATCACAACTATTTTATATGGCTTATTACTTAAATTTTTTAATGGTGAAAAGCTTAAAGATGTATTAAACGTACTTCAAATAATACTTTCAGTAATAACTATAGTCGGTTATCAAGTTTTGGGAAGAATGTTTGAGTTTGTAGATATGCATATGACTATAAATATAAAATGGTGGTCTTATTTATTACCATCTGCTTGGTTTGGTGGTCTTTTTAAGATTATAGTAGAAAAAAATACAGAATTTAGTTATGTGCTTATGGCTATTCTTTCAATTACGATTCCTATAATTTTAGGGGTTATATTAAAAGTATTAATTTTGCCTAAATATGAAGTCTATTTGACAAAATTAAGTGTTGAAGGAACTCTTTTAGTCAAGAAAAAGAATATACTGAGTCACTTTAAGCAGTTTATTATGAAAAAGATTGCAAAAGATAATATTGAGCTTGCGTTTATGGAATTTACCGATGCTAATCTCACACGAGATAGAAAGTTAAAGTTAATGATATATCCCAATCATGTACTGGGGCTAGTTTTTCCTTTTATTATGCTATTTAATATATTTAGCACAGGAGAAAGTTTTGCAAAAACTTTAGTAGAAATAAAAGGTTCTTCTAGTTTTCTTATGATGTATTTAGCATCTATGTTTTTAATAATGAACTTTGATTTTTTGAAATATAGTTCTAACGCAAATGCAGCGATGATTTTTGATAGTTTTCCAATTAAAAATAAAGTTGTTTTCTATCGAGGGGCAATAAAAACATACTATCTAAAATTTATTTTACCTGCGATGGTGCTAATAAGTCTGATTTTTTTGGCAGTATTTGGTATTGAGGTTTTAAGTGGGATACTGCTTATTAATGTTATGACCTTTTTTGCTATTATTTTAAAAGGGTTATTAGCAGGGACTTTTGTTCCATTTTCTATAGAAATTGGAACAACTGGTAATAGAAATTTTGGAGAAGCGTTTATATTTTTTGGAATTATCGGAGCAATAGCAGGTATTCATTTTATGATTAATAAATGGGTACCAAGTTTTACTTGGATAATGATTTTAATAGCAATGCTTATTAGTAAGTTTGCATCAAATATGATACTTAAAACTAAAAAGATTTAAAATCAAAAGCTAATTTTTAATATTGACATTTAAATTTTATTAATATATTATAAATATAACAGTGTTATATAACGCTGTTATATTTAGGTGGTGAATTATGAAAAATACTGATTTAAATACTCTCCAAAAGATATTGAATGAGGGGAAATATGAATTTTTACAAAAAGGCTTTAAAGATGCTTCACTTAGAAATATAGTTAAAAATGCAGGTGTGACAACAGGAGCGTTTTATGGATATTTTAAAGACAAAAAATCACTTTTTGAAGCGCTGGTTTCTCCGGCAGTAGTTGGATTAAAAGCTATGTTTATGGAAGCTCAGATTGAGTTTGACAACTGCTCACAAGAATTTAAAAAAGAGCATGTGTATGATTATAGTTCGGATGCAGGAAGTCAGTTTGTAGATTATATTTATGATAATTTTGATGAATTTAAGCTTCTTGTCTGTTGCGCTCAAGGGACTGAATTTGAAGAATTTATTCATGATATTGTAGAGGTAGAAGTGGAATATACCTTTAAGTTTATAAATTCTACAAATAATGATGCTATAGTATCTGGAAGAATTACACCAGAATTAATTCACATTGTAGCAAGTGCGTTTTTCTCGGCTATATTTGAAACGGTAAAGCATGGTATGCCAAAGTCGGAGGCAGAGCGTTACACTAAAAATCTAAGAGCTTTTTTTACAGCTGGTTGGAAAGAACTTTTAGGTTCATAATTTTTAATGAGGTTCTTTTGAACCTCAAAAATTTGACTAAGGGTTAGTTGAAACTAACTCAAAGCGTTGTTAAATTCAATATTATGGAGATATTTATTAGGATTCAAAAAGGAGGAGAAAATTGTGGTAAAGCAAGAAAAAGTATTTATTTTAAAAAGGTTTACGCCTTATATGGGAAGTAAAAAGGGCCTAATTCCAATAGCGCTTATTTTGTCAGGCATTTCAGCGGTACTTAATATTATTCCTTTTGTATTGGTATGGTACATAATAAGGGAACTACTGGCATCGAACGAGCTAGTGAGTATATCCAATGTGAGTTTTTATGCATGGATGGCGTTTGCAAGTGCCATAGGAGGGGTGTTACTTTATTTTGTAGCGATTTTGAGTTCTCATCTTGCCGCTTTTAGAGTGGAAGTTGGGATGCAAAAGGTAGGTATGGAAAGAGTAATGAATATGCCACTTGGGTTTTTTGATAATCATTCAAGCGGCAAAATAAGGAAGATTGTAAATGATGGAGCTAGCACAACGCATACGTTTTTAGCACATCAGCTTCCTGATATGGCAGGGAGCATTGTTTCTCCAATCATACTTTTGTTACTTTTATTTATGGTGGATTGGAGGATGGGGGTAGTTTCGCTTATTCCTATTTTACTTGGTTTTATTACTATGAGTTTTATGGTTAGCTCTGAGGGTAAGAAGTTTCAAAATATGTATTTTGATTCTTTAGAGGAAATGAGCGCAGAGTCAGTTGAATATGTTCGTGGCATTCCTGTAGTAAAAACTTTTGGTCAGAGTATATTTTCTTTTAAACGTTTTTACAACAGTATAATTAAGTATAAGGAAATGGTGCATGCCTACACTCTTCTTTGGAGAAAGCCTATGTCGTTTTATACTACAGTTATGCAAGCCACTTCATTTTTTCTTATTCCTTTAGCAATATTTTTGATAGGTAGAGATGATAATGCCGCTGTAGTACTTGCTGATTTTATTTTTTATATTCTTATTTCGCCTATATTTACGATGCTTTTTATGAAATCTATGCATTTTCAACAAAATATAATGATTGCAGAACAAGCTATTGATAGATTAGACAGTTTACTTGATTGCAAACAAATTCATTATGAAGATGCTAATAGCTCATCAAATAAAATAAAGAATCATAGTATAGAGTTTAAAGATGTAGTTTTTTCCTATGAGGGAAGTGAAAAGAAAACTATAGATAAAGTAAGTTTTAAATTAAATCAAGGCGAAACTATAGCACTTGTAGGGGCATCTGGTGGAGGAAAAACAACTATTGCAAGGCTAGCCGCTCGTTTTTGGGATACAGATGAAGGTGAAGTTTTGGTGGGAGGAATAAATGTAAAAGATATTTCTAAAAAAGAACTTATGGATAATATAGCATTTGTATTCCAAAGTACTAAGCTTTTTAAAGGCACTTTGAAAGAAAATATAGTGTTTGGAAAAGAAAATGTAAAGCGTGAGGATATTGATGATGCGATTGATTTTTCACAATCAAGAGAAATTATTGAAAATCTTCCAAATGGCTTAGACACGGTGATTGGCTCAAAAGGAACATATCTTTCGGGAGGAGAACAGCAAAGAATTGCGCTTGCTAGAGCGATACTAAAAGATGCACCTATAGTTCTTTTGGATGAAGCTACAGCATTTGCAGACCCTGAAAATGAGCATTTGATACAAAAAGCGCTTAAGGAACTTGGGAAGGGCAAGACTACGTTAATGATAGCACATCGTCTTAGTACTGTTCAAAATGTGGACAGAATACTTGTAATAGATAATGGGAAAATTGCACAAGAGGGTACTCATGAGGAGTTGCTATTAAAAGGCGGAATATATAAGTCTATGTGGGATGAATATCAAAAATCGGTGGAGTGGAAAATTATGGGAAAAGAAGATTCGGAGGGGATGACAAATGATTAGATATTTTCAAAATAAATATGCTATGTCTAAAGATGGAGCAAAGGATACAGTGAATTCTGTGATTTGGACATCTATTATGTACTTAAGCTTTATGTTACCGGTAATTATAAGCTTTAAATTTCTGGATGAATATATGAGACTTATTTCGGAGCCTTCTAGCAGTATTCAAAATGGAATTTCTTATTATGTAACCATGTCATTAGCATTCTTTTTGGTGATTTTTATAATTTCATATATTCAATACAATTCAACTTTTACAAAAATTTATGAAGAAAGTGCAAAACGAAGAATCAGTCTTGCAGAAACACTAAGGAAACTGCCACTATCTTTTTTTGGTAAAAAAGATGTTGCTGATTTAAGCTCTACTATAATGGAGGATGCTACTCAAATAGAAATGTTATTTTCACATGCAGTGCCTCAAATATATGCAGCGATTATAAACATTTTATTTATGGCGGTTATGATGTTTTTATACAACTGGAAGCTTTCTATTGCGGTATTTTGGGTGGTTCCGGTGGCAAGTTTAGTATTTTCTTTATCGAGAAAACTTCAGGCAAAGACTCATGCAGAGGTTTATGATGTGAAACGAGAGATATCAGATATAATGCAAGAAGGTTTAGATTCAGCGCATGAAATAAAATCATATAATAGAGAAAAAGCTTTTTCAAATAATTTGAATGGAGCACTCGATGATTATGAAAAGCTTATGATTAAGGGAGAACTTTTATTGGGTTCGCTTATCAATTTATCTTATATATTTTTAAAATTAGGGCTTCCAAGTGTTATATTAGTTGGCGCTAATCTTTTGTTAAAGGGTGAGATTACTGTATTTATGTATATTGTTTTTCTTGTAGTTACATCCAGAGTATATAATCCAATAATGGAGACTATGAATAATTTTGCACTGCTTATTTATCTTGAGGTTAGGATAAATAGAATGAAAGAAATGGATGCGATGCCTAGACAGGAGGGAAAAACTGAATTTACTCCTAAAAATTATGATATCGAATTTAAAAATGTAGGTTTTTCTTATAATGAGGAGGTACAGACTTTAAAGAATGTTAGCTTTTTAGCTAAACAAGGTGAGGTAACGGCACTTGTGGGGCCTTCTGGTGGTGGCAAAAGTACGATTGCAAAACTTGCTGCTCGTTTTTGGGATATTGACAGAGGGGCAATAACCTTAGGCGGAGAGGATATATCTCAAATCGATCCAGAAACTCTATTAAATCACTACTCTATTGTTTTTCAAGATGTTACATTATTTAATTCAAGTGTGATGGAAAATATACGTCTTGGGAAAAAAACGGCATCAGATGAAGACGTTATAAGAGCGGCAAAACTTGCACAATGTGACGAATTTGTTGAAAAACTTTCTCGTGGGTACAACACTACAATTGGGGAAAATGGGGAAAGGCTTTCTGGTGGAGAAAGACAGAGAATATCAATAGCTAGAGCGATACTAAAAGATGCACCAATTATTCTTTTGGATGAAGCAACAGCATCACTTGATGTAGAAAATGAAACTAAAATTCAAAGGGCACTTAGTGAACTTGTAAAGAACAAAACGGTATTAATCATTGCGCATCGTATGAGAACTGTGTCGGGAGCAGATAAGATAGTGGTTGTAAAGGATGGCGAGGTTATTGAGATGGGCAGACCGTCAAAGCTAAAAACTAAGTACGGGACATTTTCATCATTATTAAAAGCTCAATAAAACAAAAAGACTCATAATTTACTTTGTAAGGTAGGTTATGAGTCTTAAAAATTAAGGATTAGAAAGTTTAGGAAGTACTAGCGTGAATTTTGTGCCTTGGTTAGGTTTTGATTCACAAGTTACGGTTCCTTTTAACACTAAAGTTACAAGGTTGTGAACTACACTAAGACCAAGTCCGCTACCGCCATTATTTCTATTTGTGGTAAAAAATGGATCAAATATTTTATTTAGAATTTTTTCATCCATTCCATTTCCATCATCTTGGTAAGTTAAGACTATGTTTTCAGGATTATCTTTTACCTTTATTAATACAGTACCACGGTCTTTATTTAGAAATCCATGACGGATAGAGTTTAAAATAAAGTTTGTAAGAATTTGAGAATAGGCATTGGCGTAACTGTCTATATAAAGTTCTTTTGGACAATCTATACTAAAAAAATAGTCAAAGTTTTTATATTCAAGTCTTAGGCTTAGCAGTGTTTGTTCAAGCTGTTGGTACAAATTGAAATGAGATCTTTCTTGGAAAGTATGATCTATAGAAACCTGCTTTAAGCTTTTAATAAGTTCTGAGGATTTAGTTATGTTAGTAAGGAGTATGTTTATAGTATCCTCGGTATCATTTAAATATTTCATCAAGGCATCTTTTGTAAGTTTTCCAGAATTTATAATAGTTACAAACTCATTATGCTTCATAGAAAGGTAGGATGTAGCAGAGACTACTACACCTAGAGGGGTATTTATCTCATGTGAAATTCCAGCAATTAATCCACCTAAAGATGCTAACTTTTCTTTATTTATAAGTTCTCTCATAGTAGCATTAAGCTCTTTTGTTTTTTCTTCGACTAAAAGTTCTAAACGCTCATTTTCTTCTTTTAGTAATTGTTCGACTTGTTTTCTAGTTTCTAATAAATCTTGATTGGATTTACTCAAGGCTCTTGTTTTTATGTCAACTAACTGTTTTAAGGCAAGTGATGTGAAAAACAAAAATATTACCAATAATCCAATTGATAAAAAGATCCATTTATATCTAGAAACAAAAGATTCTACAGTTACTTCTTCATATACTCCAAGCCATTTATTTTGAATCTCATATAACTGTCCAGATTCTTGAATTAATTTAAGCGCCCCATTTATTTCTATTATTAAATCTTCATTTCCTTTTTTTACAGCCATACAGTAGTCTTGTGGAAGTAGATTAAGATTTTGGACTTCAATATGTTTAAACTTATTTTTTTCAATGGTGTATAGTCCCGGAAGCTTAAGTACTCCTGCGTATTTGCATTTACCATCCTCTACGGCTCTTAAAGCATCTTCTACGGTATAGTATTCTATAATTTGAATATTTAAGTTTAAAGACGAAAGATATTCAGAAATTATATCTCCTTTTTGAACCGCTACAATAGCATTTTTTAGCTCACTAATATCTTTTATCCTATATTTAGGATTTGCGAAGATATCGCCAGTTGTTACACTGTGCTTTGTGCTAAAGCTCACTACTTTTTCTCTTTCTTTTGAGTAAAACATTCCTGAAATTACATCGATATTTCCAGCTTCAAGATTTTGTCTAGCTTTTGTCCACTCACTCAAATGAATTTCAACATTATAACCCAAAGTTTTTCCTATAGCATAAGCTAAATCTATATTATAACCTGCGGGATTTCCATTTTCATCAATAAAGCTATATGGAGGGTAACTTATATCGTCACCAAAAATTATTGTTTTGGAAGGAATTGTAACCGCTTGACTAAAGACTATAGAAGGCATCAGTAGTAAAATGAATACTATAATGAGTTTGAAAAATTTTGTCTGTTTCATATGCTTCACCTCCCATACATAATTTAGCTGATTGAAAAACAATTCTTCTTTAATATATTAACCAAAATGTTCATTTACAAACATTTTAGCTTAAAAAATATCTAATTTGACAATGTTTTTAAGCGGTGTTATACTCTTTGATAGAATAAATGTAATTGGTGTAACTTTAGGTTACTTAAAAGGGAAGCTGGTTAAAGTCCAGCACGGTCCCGCCACTGTAAGAGATAGTAACTCTTAAACCACTGTGTATTATTACATGGGAAGGAAGAGAATTGCGTTATGCTCAAGTCAGGAGACCTGCCAATTATTTGCACTTTTTTTCTCACGAGGATGAGATGGTGAATACTTGATTAATGTCATGATATTTATAATCTTCTTGCACTTGAAAAAATTGACTATTGTTCAATTTCTGAGAAAAAATTGCAAGGAGATTTTTTATTGCAAAGATTTATGGAGGCATTAAATGGAAGTAGCAGTAGTAGGTGTTAATCATAAGTTAGCACCCATAGAAATTAGAGAAAAAGTAGCCTTTTCGGAAGCTAAAAAAATTGAAGCCACTGATTATTTTTTGAATAATGGAATTTCAGAGGTAGTAATTTTATCAACCTGTAATCGTAGTGAAATTTATTTTGCGACTCAAGATTTAAAATTAGAAGAAGCTATTGCTCTTGTTAAAAATTTTTACAGTGAATTTTTTAAGATAGAAAATATCAAACCTTTTTTATTTGAATTATCAGGAAGGTTTGGGATAGAACATTTGTACAAGGTTTCTGCAGGGTTAGATTCTATAGTGCTTGGGGAAGACCAAATTTTAGGTCAAGTAAGTGAAGCCCATTTATTTTCTATGGAATTTGGAGCGAGCAAAAAATTGTTTAATAAACTATTTAGAGAAGCAGTAACCACTGCAAAGGAGATTAAACAGTCAACCAAAATATCTGAAATTCCACTTTCTATAAGCTATATAGGGGTAAAATACCTTAAACAGCAAATGGGAACTTTGGAAGGTAAAAAAGCGCTTATTGTAGGGCTTGGTGAAATGGGAAAACTTGCATTTAGACATCTTCTTGAAGAAGGCATTGAAAAGGTTTATATGTGCAATAGAAATCATGATAAGGTATATGATTTATCCAAAGAATTTCCAGAGATTATTCCTATTGACTATAAAGAAAGGTATGAATGTCTTTCAAGTGTAGATATTCTTATGACCGCAACTTCTTCGCCTCATACGGTAATCAAAAAGAGTGAAATTAATGCTAAAAAACCATTACTTTATATGATGGATCTTGCACTTCCTAGAGATATAGACCCAAAAGTAAAAGAACTTGAAGGGGTAAAACTTTATGATATTGATGATTTGACCAAGATATCTATGGAAAATGAGCAGAAAAGACAGGAACTTGCAAAAACAGCAATGTTTATGATTGATGAAAAAATAGAAGAATTTATAAATTGGAGTGTGAGTATAAAGGTAGACCCAGTTATCAAATCTTTGAACAAAAGATGTCAGGAAATTGAAGAAGATACGCTTAATTATATTTATAGAAAGCTCGATTTAGGAAATCGCGAAAAGAAGATTCTTGAAAAAATGCTATCTTCTGCGCTTTCAAGGGTAATAAGAGAGCCTATCTTAAAATTAAAAAGTATTGATGAGGATAAAAAAAGGGAAGCTTATATTGAACTTATGGGTGAGCTTTTTGAGTTATAGAATAAAATTTAAAATATAAGGAAATATAAAGGAGATTTGAAGTGAACAGAGAAAAATCAAAACAATTATTTGAAGAAGCAAAAAAGTATATTCCAGGAGGAGTAAATAGTCCCGTTCGTGCATTTGGAAGTGTAGGGCTTGATCCTGTTTTTGTAGATAGAGGTGAGGGTAGTAGAGTATATGATGTTGATGGAAATGAGTATATAGATTATATATGTTCTTGGGGACCTATGATTTTTGGACACAGCAAAGCAGAGTTATTAGATGGGATTGAAGATGTATTCAAAAAAAGTACAAGCTTTGGTATGCCAACAGCTATAGAAGTTGAGATGGCAAAGGTAATTTCAGAATCATATAGTGCGGCTCAGCTTGTGCGTATGGTAAATTCAGGGACAGAGGCTACTATGAGTGCGCTTCGTGTGGCAAGAGGGTATACAAATCGTAATAAATTTATAAAGTTTGAAGGGTGTTATCATGGGCATTCAGATAGCTTACTTGTAAAAACGGGTTCGGGAGCGCTTACGTTTGGAGTACCTACAAGTCCAGGAGTGACAAAAGGGACAACTCAAGATACCATCGTATGTACTTATAATGATATTGAATCTGTAAAAAAAGCATTTAAAGAAAATGATGGGGAAATTGCAGCGGTCATTATTGAAGTAGTTTCGGGAAATATGGGTGTAGTGCCTCCTAAAGTAGAATTTTTAAATGAACTTAGACGTATTACAAAAGAAGAAGGCAGTGTACTTATATTTGATGAAGTTATAACGGGCTTTAGAATAGCTTATGGTGGTGCATCTGAAGTTTTTGGAATAGAGCCAGATATGGTATGCTTTGGGAAAATAATAGGAGGGGGACTTCCTGTAGGTGCATATGCTGGAAAACGTGAAATAATGGACTGTGTTTCTCCAGTAGGGCCGGTTTATCAAGCGGGAACACTATCAGGAAATCCACTTGCTATGCACATGGGACTAAAAACTTTAAAGATGCTTAGAGAAGATAAATCAGTATATGATAGATTGGAAGCAAAAGCTAAGTTTTTAGAAGATGGATTTAATAAAATAATAGAAGAATTGCAGATAGAAGCCACTGTAAACAGGGCAAAATCTATGGTGTGTTTATTTTTAACTAAAGGGCCTGTAGATTCATATGAGGCGGTTATGAAGTCAAACACAGAGGCTTATGGGATTTATTTCAAAGAGATGCTGAATAAAGGTATTTTTCTACCACCAGCACAGTTTGAAGCCTTATTTATGTCAGATGCACTTACGCAAGAAGATTTAGAGTATACTCTTAAATCAGCTAAAGAAGCACTTAAAGTAGCATTTAATCGATAAATATTATTAAAAAAGTCTCTAGATATATAAATCTAGGGATTTTTTTGTTAAAATAGTGTTTTGAGGGTATAAATTATTTGGGCAATTATAATATTATATTGAAAGGAACATTTATATAATGAGAACACAAAAGACAGTAAATGTAAAATTTGAAGCAATAAGTTCTGCAACTATGCTCATAAATGCAGCCAGCTTTATAATTATGGGAATACTTCTTCTAGTAAAGGGGGAAGCACTGTATGATGTATTGATTTGGATAATTTTAGGATTTGTAATATTTAGTGGCTTTACTTACCTTATATCTGGATTAAATCGAAAAGAGCCTATAAGAGCAGGATTATTATTTTTAGGATATTTAATTTTTTCTGTATTTTTAGTAAGGCAAAAAATAATTTTAGAAGTATCCATACCTTTATTATTTGGGATATGGTTTGTTATAAATGCAGTGCTTAGACTTGTGCTTGCAATTCAGTGTATAGTGATGAAATTAGTAGGAGAAGCAAGGCACCTTATTGTATTTGTAGTATCTTTAGGTTTTGGGCTTTCACTTATACTAAAACCATTAAAGCGTATCGAAGATTTGACGTTTTTAATAGGGCTTTATTTTATATTTTATGGAGTATTTATACTTTTTGATTTTTTTGAAGAACTTATGAAATGGGATGAAGTTGCGACTAAAATTAGAAGACGTGCTAGGATACCTGTACCGCTTTTTATAGCAGCATTTATTCCTAAAAAGGTATTTTCAGGAGTAAATAAGTATTTTGAAGAAACTGATCTAGATAGCAATCAATATATATACACTCAAAGTAAAGAACTAAAAAATGAGGCAAAAGTTGATTTAGAGATATTTATACATCTAAAAAAAGAAGGGTTTGAGAGCTTTGGTCATGTAGATATATGTTATGAAAATTATGTATATTCATATGGATGTTATGATCATCATAGTAATCTTTTAGGCGGATTTATAAGCGATGGAACTATTGCAGTTTCTGAAAGAGAAGGATACATAGCTCATTGCCTTGATTTTGAAAAGAAGGTGCTAGTTGGTTATGGGATAACTCTGTCTAAAGCACAGAGAGAAGAAGTTGAAAAAAGTTTAGCTAATTTAAAGAGTTTGTTTATAAGTTGGAAGTCGGATTATCAAAAAATGGAGGAAGGGCTTCTTCCAGATTCTGAATACAAAGACCCAGCAAGTGAACTTTATAAAGCTACAGGGGCAAGCATATATAAAATTTCATCGGGCCCATTTAAAAAATATTTTGCACTAAGTACAAATTGTGTTCAATTAGCAGACACTATAACAGGGTCAGCAGGACTAGATGCACTCTCTGTAAAAGGTGTAATTACTCCAGGAAATTATTATGCACTTTTAAACAATATGTTTGAGAGAAAAAATACTATAGTAATAAGTAGAAACTTTTATAAGTAAATGGGAGTATATTATGAAGAGAATATCACTGCATTCAATGTTAAAAAAGTATTTGATTATAGCCACAACGATACCTATATTAATGTTTGGACTTTATATGTATATGAGTGCTAAAAATACTTATATTGAAAATCAAGAACTCAGTCATAAACAGGCTTATGAGCTTATTGGGCAGCGGATAGATTTATTTAATCAAACAAACGAAAAGGTATTGGATTTATTTATAGAAGACCCAATTGTACTAAAAACTTTTGAAAAAAGATATACTGACAAAGATGAAGAAAAGATTACAATACAAAGCTTGATAAATAGATTTGATACTATATATGGAAACAATAGTAGTATGGCTGTAGGGCTTAATGATGGGAGGATGTTTAGTTCTAATATAAGCAAACTTCCTGATGATTATGACCCAAGAACAAGACCTTGGTATAAGGATGCAGTTAAGGAAAGAGGAAATTATGTACTTTCTGACCCATATCCAGATGCTATAAACCCTGAAAAATTTTCTATTACTTACTCAAAAGCAATTATAGCTAAAAATGGTAAGATTATAGGCGTAGCAGGGTTGGATGTGGGTTTAAGCGAATTAGTAAGATTAGATAATAGTATTCATTTGCCAGAAGGTTCTTTTGTTAGTATATTTGATAGTGAAAACAAGCTTATTTCAGAGCCGTATAAATTAGACAATTTTGACAAAAAACAATATATAATACACGAATGGATACACGAAGCTAATAATTGGAGAATAGTAATATACACGCCAAAGTATCTTTTTAATATAACTCAAAATCAAATTTTAATCCCAACTTTTTTTACAGTAATAATTTTGTTAGGGTTGTCTATAATATATGCCAAATATATTGATAGAAAACTAATGGCTCCTCTTGATGAAACGATAGAGCAAGTACGAAATATAAATACGGAAAATAGTTGTGAAGAAAATACTTTTATATATGAAACTCAAGTTGATACTATAGAAACTGAGAACTTAAAATGGGCAATAAATGGTTTATTGAGTAGGATTTATTCCCAGCGATTTAAGCTTGTTGAAAATAAACAAGAATTAGATAGACAGTATATGGAAATTGAGGCATTGTATGAGGAAACCGCTGCGATGAATGAAACTTTGAATGATATGTTTGAGAGTTTGAATGAAAGCTACAAACAAACAATAAAAGTACTGTCAAATGCTATAGAGGCTAATGATGAATATACTAGAGGACACTGCGACCGAGTAACTTATTATGCACTTAATATAGCAAAAAAACTTGGATTTTCTCAAATAGAAAATGAGCAGCTTGAGTTTTCATCAATTTTACACGATATAGGCAAAATAAGCGTACCTCATCATATATTAAATAAAGAAGAAAAACTTACAGAGGAAGAATGGAATATTATAAATAAACATCCTTCTGTGGGATATGATATAATCCAAGAAGTGTCCTTTTTGAAGGATGCGGCACTAGTAGTTAGACATCATCATGAAAAGTTTGATGGTAGCGGATATCCGGATGGATTATCTGAAAAAAGTATTCCAGTTATGTCAAGAATTGTAAGCATTGCAGATGCATATGATGCAATGACCTCAGTAAGAGCGTATAGAAAAAAACCTCTGACAAAAACGCAGGCGATAGAAGAACTTGTAAAAAATGCAGGAACTCAATTTGATTCCCAAATAGTAGAACTTTTTGTAAAACTAATAATTGAAGATGAAATTTAATTATTGAAATAAGAATAAAAGCTAGTATAATAGTTATATAACATATGCTAAAGATAAAAAGAAAAAGAAAGAGACAGGGTTTTATGCTTAATATAGATATACCAGGATATGGAAATTTGGAGTTAGAAAATATAGTATTAGATTACAATGGTACTATAGCAAAAGATGGAAAATTTATTTCAGAATTAGAAAGACGAATATCAGATTTGAGTAAAATTTTTAAAATATATGTAATAACTGCAGACACTTTTGGAACCGTAGAAAAAAATCTAAAAAATTTAGATGTAACTATTAAAAAATTAGTTGGAAACTCAGAACGTGAAGAAAAAGAGCAGTTTATAAAAGAACTAGGCTCAAATAAGACCGCAGCTATTGGTAATGGCAATAATGATAGTTTAATGTTATCAGAAGCACAACTTGGAATATGTATAGTTGGAGAAGAAGGGTGTGCAAAGGGCGCTTTAGAAAATGCAGATATTGCTATAGGCAATATAAAATTGGCACTTGAGCTATTTGAAAATCCCAAAAGGCTTATTGCGACTTTACGCTATTAATAAAGTAAACTTAATAAAAAACGAAATACAAATAGAGTCAAGTCTGGATATCAATTATTCAGGCTTTTTCGATTGCTATGCAATATATAAATCTAGATAGCTTTATGGTATAATTAAACTATGTTGTTTGTTTTTTAGATATGAATTAATAAGGAATGAGTAAAATAAATGAGTAAATTTTGTCATCTTCATCTGCATTCGCAATACAGTCTTTTGGATGGTTTTTCCAAAATTGACAAATTAATGGACAAGGTAAAGGAATTAGGGATGGACTCTGTGGCAATAACTGACCATGGAGTTATGTTTGGAGCTATCGATTTTTACAAAACCGCCAAGCAAAAAGGGGTAAAACCTATAATTGGCTGTGAAGTGTATGTTTCGTTTAGAAGTCGTTTTGACAGAGAAAATATAGATAAGAAATCATACCACTTGATACTTCTAGCGAAAGACAATGCGGGGTACCAAAATTTAATAAAGATTGTATCTTTAGGATTTGTAGAGGGGTTTTATTATAAACCTAGAGTAGATTATGAGATATTAGAAAAATATAGCGAGGGAATAATTGCGCTTTCAGCATGTCTTGCGGGAGAAATTCCACAAAGGCTTATGGAAGGGAAGTATGATGAGGCTAAAAAAGCTGCTCAAAAGTTTAATAAAATGTTTGGGCAAGATAATTTTTATTTAGAACTTCAAGACCATAATATTCCAGAACAAGCTAAAGTCAATATGTATATTCAAAAACTGTCAAAGGAAACAGGTATTCCTATGGTAGCGACTAACGATGTGCATTATTTAGAAAAGGATGATTGGAAAACACATGAGATTCTTATGTGTATACAAACGGGAAAAACCTTGCAAGATGAGCACCGTATGGAATTTCAAACCAATGAATTTTATTTAAAATCGCCAGAGGAAATGGAAGATTTATTTAAAGGGTATGAAGGTGCACTTGAAAATACTGTAAAAATTGCTCAAAGATGTGATGTTAGCTTTGATTTTGATACGATTCATCTTCCAGAGTACAAGGTAGAGGGGAGTAAAACTCCTTCGGAATTTTTGAGAGAATTGTGTTACAAGGGTTTTAAAAAACGTTATAAAAACCCATCTCAAGAAATAATTGACAGATTAGAATTTGAGCTTGGCGTAATAGAAAAAATGGGCTATGTAGCATATTTCTTAATCGTGTGGGACTTCATATATTTTGCAAAAAGTAATGATATAATGGTAGGCCCAGGTAGAGGCTCTGCCGCGGGTTCTATTGTAGCATATACCTTAGAAATAACGGATGTAGATCCAATTGAGTATTCGCTTCTTTTTGAGCGTTTTTTAAATCCAGATAGAATCTCAATGCCCGACGTAGATATAGACTTTTGCTATGAAAAAAGAGAACTTGTTATAGATTATGTAAAGAATAAGTACGGTGAGGATCATGTTGCACAAATTATAACCTTCGGAACTCTTGGAGCAAGAGCATCTATACGAGATGTTGGGCGTGTGCTTGGAATAAGTTATCAAGATGTAGATAAAGTGGCTAAAGAAATTCCGTTTGCGATAGGAATGACTATAGATAAGGCTTTAGATACTAATCCAAATCTTAAAAAATTATATACATCAAGTGAGCAGATAAAAGAGCTTATAGATATTTCAAGAAATGTAGAAGGGCTTCCAAGACATGCATCGACTCATGCAGCAGGAGTAGTTATATCAAAAGCACCAGTAGATAATTACGTGCCACTTTATATGCATCAAAATTCAATAACAACTCAATTTCCAATGACGACTTTAGAAGAACTTGGGCTTTTGAAAATGGACTTTTTAGGATTAAGAACGCTTACGGTTATACAAAATGCAATAAAACTTATAAGTGAGAACCACAATAAAGATATAGATTTTTCAAGTATGAAATATGATGATGCTAAAGTATATGAAATGATTTCAAATGGAGATACTTTAGGGATATTCCAGCTTGAAAGTGCTGGGATGAGGCAGTTTTTAAAGGAACTTAAGCCTGATGATTTTGAGGAAATTATAGCGGGGATTTCGCTTTATAGACCGGGGCCTATGGAATCTATTCCTGTGTATATAAAAAATAAAAATAATCCTGACGAGATAGTATATATCCACGAAAAACTCAGGTCAATACTAGACGTAACCAATGGTATACTTGTATATCAAGAACAAGTAATGCAGGTGGTTAGAGAACTTGCTGGCTATTCTTATGCAAGAGCAGACCTTGTTCGAAAAGCGATGAGTAAGAAAAAAATGAGTGTTATGGAAGAAGAAAGAGAGTATTTTGTAAATGGTAAATTGGATTCATCTGGAAATATAGAAATTCAAGGCTGTGTAAGAAATGGAATTTCTAAAGAGGCAGCAAATCAAATTTATGATAATATGATAGACTTTGCGAAATATGCCTTCAACAAAAGTCATGCAGCGTGTTATGCAGTACTTGCTTATCAAACCGCATATCTAAAAACTCATTACAAAGTAGAATTTATGACGGCACTTATGACAAGTGTTATGGGTAATACTGATAAGGTAGTACTCTATATAAGAGAGTGTAGTGACCTTGACATACAAGTTTTACCACCAGATGTTAATAGTAGTATAAGAACTTTTAGTGTTGAAAATGGAAATATAAGATTTGCGATGTCAGCTATAAAAAATGTAGGCGAAAATGCGGTGGATTTTATAGTTGGAGAAAGAAAAAAGCATGGTAAATACAAATCACTTCAAAATTTCATAAAACGAGTTTCAGGGCAAGATGTAAACAAGAGGCTAGTTGAAAGTTTGTTCAAAGCAGGTGCTTTTGATTCTATAAATTCAAATAGAGCTATGCTTATGGCTAATTTTGAAAAAATTTGGGACAGCACAAATAATGAACGAAAAAATAATATAGCAGGACAGGTTTCGCTTTTTGATACAGTGGAAGAACTGGATGAAACAATAGATATGACAGTAGTTTCTGATTTTAATCAAAGAGAAAGACTGGCTATGGAAAAAGAAGTTTTGGGGCTTTATATAACGGGACATCCTCTTAAAGATTATGCTGAAAAATTAAAAAGAGTAGCTTCTCATAACACAATTATGCTAAAAGAAATGCAAGAGAATTATGAGCAGTATCAGTATGAAGATAACAGTATGGTTATAGTAGGGGGAATAATTTCTGAGAAAGTTTATAAAACAACTAGAACAAAGGAAATGATGGCGTTTATAACTTTGGAAGATGAATATGGAACTATTGAAACAATAGTATTCCCAAAGGTATTAAATGCATTTTCAAACTTAGTAAATGAGGATGAGGTTGTAACGGTAAAAGGAAGACTGCAATTGAAGGAAGATGATATGCCTAAGATTATTGCTATGGAGATAAAGCGTTTGGATGAAAATGTTATTCCTAGAAAAATATATATAAGGATTCCTTCTATGGATAGTCTTGAACTTAAAAACATTGAAAAAATAATAATAAATAATCCAGGAAATGATGAAGTGATATATTTTGATGCCTCTAAAGGACGAAGTTTTATTTCTGAAAAGTATAATAAGCTATTTTTTACAGAAGAAGTTTCACAAGCAATCATAAATTTGATTGGAAAGGATAACATTGTGGTAAAATAATATTAAATTCAAAAGTAGGTCATTATTTTATTAAAAAGAGATGACAATTTGATGAAATTTTATTATAATTAGTATATGCTTTAATAGTGGGATGAAAAATGAGTACAGGGAACAAAAATGTTCCCAATGGAGGTTTGGATGAAAAGAATAGCTGTTTTAACCAGTGGTGGAGATGCACCAGGAATGAATGCGGCAGTTAGAGCCGTAGTAAGATATGCCATATACAATGATATCGAAGTATATGGAGTACAAAGAGGATATAAGGGGCTTATGGAAGGCGAACTGTTTCCTATGGTTGTATCTAGTGTGGGTGACATAATCCAAAGAGGTGGGACTGTATTAAAATCAGCAAGATCTTTAGAATTTAAGACAGAAGAAGGGCAACGAGATGCTATAAATGTGCTTAATGTTTATAAAATAGATGGTCTAGTTGTAATTGGAGGAGATGGAAGCTTTAGAGGAGCTCAGAAGCTTAGCGAAAAAGGCGTTCCTGCAATAGGCATACCAGGAACTATAGACAATGATTTAGCGTATACAGATTTTACTATAGGTTTTGATACAGCTGTAAATACAGCACTTGATGCAATAAGTAAGCTTAGAGATACCTCATCTTCACATGAAAGAGTAAGTATAGTTGAAGTTATGGGAAGAAATTGTGGAGACATAGCACTTTATGCAGGTTTAGGTGGAGGTGCTGAAGCGATAATTGTACCAGAAGTACCGTTTGATATAGATGAAATTTGCAAAAAACTAATAGAAAGTAAGCGAAGAGGAAAGACTCAAAGTATAATTGTAGTAGCAGAAGGCGCTGAGAGTTCAAGTCATATTGGTGAGATGATATCAGCTAAGACTGGTATGGATACAAGAACCACAATTCTTGGACATATCCAAAGAGGAGGTTCTCCAAGTAATGCAGACAGAATTCTTGCAAGTAAGATGGGGGCTGCAGCAGTAGAATGTTTGATGAATGGAAAAAAAGCAAGAGTTATAGGTATAAGTGAAAACAAAATTTTTGATATGGACATAGATGAAGCACTTGCAAAAGAAAGAAGCTTTGATTTAGAAATGCATAAACTTTCTCAAATACTGTCTATATAATTGGTTTGAAAGGAGATTAACTATGGTAAATAAGAAGACAAAAATAGTTTGTACAATTGGTCCAGCGAGTGAGTCTGAAGAAATGCTTAAAGACCTTATGCTTGCAGGGATGAATGTATGTAGACTTAATTTCTCACACGGAAGTCATGAAGAACATAAAGCTAGAATGGATAGAATAAAGAAGGTAAGAGCAGAGGTTAAACCTTCTGTTGCGCTTCTTTTAGATACAAAGGGTCCTGAAATTAGAACAGGAAAATTTTCTCTTCCTGAAGTAGAACTTGTGGAGGGGCAGACTTTTATAGTGACTATGGATGAAATCGAGGGAGATGAAACTAGATGTTCTGTTTCTTACAAAGGACTTGTAAATGATGTCGTTTCTGGTGATAAAATACTTATTGACGATGGACTTATAGGACTTTTAGTAGAAAAAGTAGAAGGTAATGATATAATTTGTACTGTAGAAAATGCAGGAACTGTAAAAAATAACAAAGGGGTTAATGTACCTGGCGTAGTTATAAATCTTCCAGCTATCACAGAAAAAGACAAGCAAGATATAATATTTGGTATAAAAAATGGAATAGACTTTATAGCAGCTTCATTTGTAAGAAAGGCTGCAGATGTACTTGCTATAAGAGAAATTTTAGAACTTAACGATGGAGAGCATATCCAAATAATTTCTAAAATAGAAAATCAAGAGGGTGTAGACAATATAGATGAAATTCTTAAAGTCTCTGATGGAATAATGGTAGCTAGAGGAGACCTTGGGGTAGAAATTCCTACAGAAGAAATTCCTATTGTTCAAAAAATGATAATTAGAAAATGTAATTCTTTAGCTAAGCCAGTAATCACAGCTACGCAGATGCTTGATTCTATGATAAGAAATCCAAGACCTACAAGAGCTGAGGTTACAGACGTTGCAAATGCTATATATGATGGAACAGATGCGATAATGCTTTCAGGTGAAACTGCAGCAGGAAAATATCCAAAGGAATCTTTAGAAACTATGGCTAGTATAGCGATGAGAATAGAGGACACTCTTGACTATGAAGGTATATTAAAAAATAGACTTTCATTAAGAGCTTGGACAATAACTAATGCTATAAGCCACGCTTCTTGTACTTTAGCAAGAGATATAAAAGCAAATGCTATAATAACAGCAACAAGTTCTGGATATACTGCAAAATCAGTATCGAGCTACAGACCACAGGCTCCAATTATAGCAGCAGTAAGCAGTGAATCAGTGATGAGACAGCTTTCGCTTGTCTGGGGAGTATTTACTGTAATGGGCGCATCAGTTCAATCTACAGATGAAATGTTTGAACAAGCAGTTGAATTATCACTTAAATCAGAGTTTGTTAAGCCAGGGGATACTGTAGTAATAACTGCAGGGGTTCCAGTTGGACAAACAGGAACTACGAATCTTATCAAAGTTCATATTGTAACGGATGTAGTTGGACGTGGAATTGGAATTGGAAGCAAAAATGTCTCTGGAGTAGCTAGGGTTATAGAAAATCCAAATGATAAGTTTGAAGATGGCGATATATTTGTTGGTAAATTTACAGATATAGACTTTATGGAAAAAGTTCAAAAAGCTTCAGCTATAGTAGTTGAAGAGGGTGGACTTACAAGTCATGCAGCTGTAGTAGGTGTTAGCCTTGGAATTCCTGTAATAGTTGGAGCAAAAGGTGTAGTAGAAGCTATAACAACAGGAGAAGTAATAAGCTTAGACCTTCAAAAAGGATATGTATACAGAGGGAAAATAAATCTTGTATAAAAAATAAAAAAGCTTGACAAGTATAAAAAAACAGCGTATCATTGCTAACAAGATAAATACAATTAAATGCGATGAGGTAGAAAAAAATATTTCAGATGTTTCAGAGAGTCGATGGATGGTGAGAATCGATACAGAGAAGTATATATTGTTCACTACTTAGCAGGCTAGTTAAACGAAAATATTTTAAAACATATTTTCAAGTAGACAGGCACGTGTACTCACGTTACAGAGTTAGAGATTGTCAGATCTTGATTGAGATATAGCTTATGCTATAATTAGGGTGGTACCGCGAAAGAATTTTCGTCCCTATAACAACAGACTTTGTTGTTATAGGGACTTTTTTATTGCTCTGGCCAGAGAAAAAAGTACCCATCAATCAAATCTTTACAAAATTAAACGCATAAAAATTGCAAATTTTAATTTAGAAAAGAGAGGAATAACAAAATGAAAAAATTATCAAAAGCCATAGCAATACTTACAATAGGATCACTTATGCTTACCGGATGTAGCTCAAAAGCATCGGAAAACTCTTCAAATGAAACATCTTCGGCAGAAACGGCTAAGTTTAAAATAGGAATAACTCAAATAGTAGACCATCCAGCGCTTAATGCGGCAAGAGATGGATTTACAGAAAGACTTAAAGAACTTGGAATCGATGCAGATATAACAGTTCAAGATGCTCAAGGAGATATAGCAAATGCTCAGATGATAGCAGAAAAATTTGTAAGTGATAAGTCAGATTTAATACTTTCTATAGCTACACCAACATCTCAGGCAGCTCAAAATGCTACTAAAGAAAGTAAAACTCCTGTAATATTCACAGCAGTTTCAGATCCAGTGTTTTCAGGACTTGTAGCAAACAAAGAAACTCCAGAAGCAAATATAACTGGAGTTACAGATGAAGTATCTGAAGAGAATTTAGATCAGATAATGGAGATTTTAAAGAGTTTGAAACCTGATATAGAAAATATTGGAATCGTATACAATACTAGTGAATCAAACTCACAAATTCAAATTGAAAACATTGAAAAGGTGGCATCAGCTAAAAATATAGATGTTACAACAGTAGGAATAGCATCGATAAATGAAATAAATCAGGCACTTGAGTCGGTAAGTAAAAAATCACAGGCATTAGTGCTTATAAATGACAATATGATAGCTTCATCTATGGAGCTTGTTTCAAAAATTGCAAAAGAAAAAGGGCTTATTACAATATCGGCAGTATCTAGTTTCGTAGATGATGGCGCTCTTATATCAGTAGGGATAAGTTACAAAGAGCTTGGAAGACAGTCGGCAGATATGGCGGTTAAAATTCTAAAAGACAAGACTCCAATAAATGAAATTCCAGTAGAAAATTCAAATGTATTCATCAAAAAAGTAAATAAGACAACTCTTAAAGCGCTTGGACTTGATGAGAATCATAAAGCTTTTGAAGGGGCAGAAATAGCAGTTTAAACTGCTATTTCCTTCCCTTTTATAAATCTTTTTACTATATGTCTGTCATCACCTGTGTAGATAAAACGTTCTATCCGTTCTTGTAATGTTTTTTCAAAACCAATATCAAGTTCAGTGTCATCAATTATAAGGGCATCAAACTCATATCCTTTTTCAAAACTCCCCACTTTTCCAAAAAAGCTTCCTCCTGATTTAGTTCCTAAATAAAAAGCTTCAGAAAGAGATATTGGAGATAGTGCTTTGTTTGAATTAAGCCAAGCTATTTTAGAAGACTGTATAACACTTCTCATAACTTGTGGAATAGATATTTCATGACCCGCACCTATGTCGGTACCTAGCCCTACATTTATTTGCAGATTCAGAAATTTTCTAAGCGGCATTATCCCACTTGCAAGATTATAATTCGCATTAGGACAGTGTGCAACATATACATTTTTTTCTTTCATTATAGCAAGTTCTTCATCAGTATTATAAACGCAGTGAGCAAGAATTGTTTTTTCATTTAAAAGATTACACTCATCATAAACCTGCGCATAATTTTTATTTTCAGGATGAAGCTCTTTTACAAGCATAACTTCATCTTGATTTTCAGAGATATGTGTTTGGATAGCAAGTTTATGCTTATTAGCCATTTCACCAAGTTTACTCATTAATTCTTTTGTGCAAGTTGGTGAAAATCTAGGCGTTATTATAGGTTTTACAAAGTCGTATTTGGCTTCAGTTTTTTCAATCCATTCGATAGTTTTTTGTAAAGATTCTTCCGTAGTTTCTTGCAGAAAGTCAGGTGAATTCCTATCCATATTAACTTTTCCTACAAATGCAGGAATTTTAAATTTATTAAATATATCCATTAAAAGCATAGTGCTTTCGTTATGAATAGTTCCAAATACAACTGCACGAGTAGTTCCGTACCTTAAAAAAAGCTGTGCAACTTTAGTGTATACTTTTTCAGCATAATCTAAATTCGCATATTTAGCTTCTTCTGGAAATGTATATTTATCTAACCAAAGTAGGAGCTGTTCATCAAGCCCAAGGCCTCTATTAGGAAATTGAGGGGCATGAACGTGTAAATCAGTAAAGCCGGGAATTATTAACTTATTTTCAAAATCTGTAAATGTATAATCCTTGTAGATTTTTGGCATTTCATTACATATCTCTAAAATTAATCCGTTTTCCACACAAATATATCCATTTTCAATTATTTCAAAAGAGTCTTTTTCAGGTGTAAAAATAATATTTCCTTTATATATATTAACCATATTTTATTTTCCTTCCAAATTAACTTTAATATTTCCAATTCTAACTCCATTTTAACATTATGCGAATTCTAATTCAATAAGTATAAATTAATACAAAAAATTAAATACTAAATTTTGACACTATTCTGTCAATGTGATACGCTAATTAAATCAGAATATTTTGGAGAAAGGAGATTTATATGGTTGGAAACAGTATATCTTTGGTAAACAAGCATTCGAAAGCTAAGCAAAATATGGATTTTTATGTGAAATATGTGGAGCCAAAGGAAATTCATGAGGTCTTAAAACTTCAAGATTATATATATGAGCAAATAACTCGAAAAGAAATATTTGTTAGAGATACAGAGGAAGAACTGGTAGCAGCACTTAATGATAAAGGTATAATTTTTGGAATATATACAAATGAAGGTCGATTGGCAGCATATAGGTTTATAAATGTTCCGGGCGAGAACAGTCATAATATGGGCAATGATGTTTATCTTCAAAAATCTGAATTTCATAAAGTGGTTCATTTAGAAACTACCGTAGTACATCCGGATTTTAGAGGTTTAGGGCTACAAAAATTGACTTTGGATTATGCTACAAAATGGTCGGTAGCTAATGGATATAGGTATTTGTTTTGCACTGTGTCTCCTTATAATCCTGTAAGCTTAAATAATATAATGGGCGGAGAGTTAAAAGTTAGAAATTTGAAAAAGAAATATGCAACAAAGGAGCATGATGGGTATTTGAGATATATCTTATCGAGAGACCTAAGTGTTATTTGTAAGGATTGCTGGCCTAAATTTATATTTTGTAACATCGAAGATATAGAGTCGCAAAATAAACTTATAGAATCTGGATATACGGGACATCATTTTTTAAAAAGCTCTCAAAGCATTGCTTATGCAAAATGTATGTGTTAATAATAAGGATATCTCTTGAACTTATTAAAAAGATTATTAAAAAGATGTTTTCAAATTGCTGAAAGCATCTTTTTTGTGATATAATGAAAAAGTACGTTAAATAAGAATCGGGGGTGGTAGCCTGTGTATGGAAAGTCAGAAGACGAATTAACCAAAAGTAAACTGTATATTTTATTTTTATTAAATATGGTTGATGAGCCTTTTTTAAATCTTAATATTACCCAAACATTTGTAGAAACAGATATTATAGAATATTTTCCGCTGCAGCAGTATTTATTTGAACTTGAAAAATCTTCATTTATTTCAAAAATGGAGGTTGAGCGAAAAGCTTATTATCAAATAACAGAAAGAGGAAAATCAGCACTTAATTATTTTGAAAATAGAATGCTTGGAATTGATAAAAAGAAATTAGAAGAATATCTTGAGGAAAATCTGTCTAAATTTAATAGATATAAAGAGATAAAAGCTGATTATAGCAAGAATGTAGAAACTGGAAATACTGAAGTAGTGCTTCAACTTATAAATAAAGATAGACCATTTATTAATCTTACTTTAGAAGTACCTACTGCAGAAACAGCAAAAAACATGTGCAAAAATTGGGATCAGTTTGCTTCAGATATATATGGAGAAATAATAACAGCTTTGACTCAAAAAAGAGAAGATAATAAATAGAAATACAATTTTAAAGAGGAGAGTAGTAAATGGATATTAATATCGCAGGAGTTTTTTATTCTAAAGAAGAGATTGCTAAAAGAGTAAAGGAAATGGCTAAGGATATCGAAGCATGTTTTGGTGATGAAGATATCGTTATGGTAGGTGTACTAAAAGGAGCTTGTGTATTTGTAACAGACCTTATGAGAGAAATCAATAATGATATAATTCTTGATTTTATGATGGTTTCGAGTTATGGGATGTCTACAAAGAGTTCAGGAATAGTAAAAATAATAAAAGACGTAGATGCGGTCGTAGAAGGACAAAATGTGCTTATAGTAGAAGATATAATAGACACAGGCCTTACTATGAAATATCTTAAGGATTATTTTGAACGTAAAGGATGCAAAAGCTTTAAAATATGTACACTTTTAGACAAGCCACAAAGAAGAACTTGCGATGTAGTAGCTGATTTTACAGGATTTGAAATCCCAGATAAATTCGTTGTAGGATATGGAATAGACTGTGGAGAAAAATATCGTAATCTTCCTTACATCGGGTATGTTGAAGAATAGAAAAGAGAATTAAAATCATTTGCCTACGATTTGCCAACATTGGTTTTAAGTCGTAGGCAAAACTGTCTAAGTGCAACTGCAATTAAAATTTATTAAAAGCTTCTCTGGAGGCTTTATTTTTTTGAAAAAATAAAGTATTGATAAAAAAACATCAAAAGTATAAATAAATTGTAGTGCAATATATTTCCTTGAATGGATTCTGCAGCATAGATAATTCCATAGAATAAGCTAAAAATTTTTAGCCTCGATTTAGCGTAGCGGTTTTCGAGGCGATTTTTTGCATTTCGTAAATGGAATATCTAGGCGAAGCCCTAATGAGGGGAAATATATGCACACAATTTCAATTATAACTATTAATATCAATATATTTTTTTCTATTATTTTACTTATTATTTTTATACAGAAAGCGCTTTAATAAGCTCTCCTATAGTAGCATCGGAACTTTCATAAGGGACTTGACAAGTACCTACCATTTTGTGACCACCACCACCATATTTTAACATAAGCGCGCCTATGTCAACGTTGCAGCTTCTATTTAATACACTATAACCGCATGCAATGCTTACATTTTGTTTTTGCTTACCATCTACAATCCAAAGCGATACATTTTGCTCAGGATATAAGCTATATATTAAGAACCTATTTCCAGTGTATATCATATCAACGTTTCTTAAGTCTGTAACAATAACATTTTTTTCGATTTTAGTATGTTTAAAAATCATATCTTTAAAAAGTTCTGTTTGTTTTTTATAAAGTTCTACACGTTCTTTTACATCTGGAAGCTCTAGTATTTCTTCTATACTATAATTTCTAAAGTGATTTATAAGTTCTTCCATAAGCTGATAGTTACTTATTCTAAAATCCCTAAAGCGACCAAGTCCAGTCCTAGGGTCAGAAATGAAGCCGAAGAGTACCCATCCTTTTGGGTCTAATATATCATCCTTAGAAAGCTGTCCTGAGTCTACTTTATCTACAGCTTCAATCATATCGTCGTATAGAGGGAATTTTTCTTTTCCACCGTAATATTCATAAATAATTCTTGCGGCAGAAGGAGCTAATCTACTTTCACCTTTTACGCTCTGATCCCAACCAAGTCTATCATCCTCAGACGTGTGGTGGTCAAACCACATCCCGCAACCTTTTACAAAGGGTACATTTGCAAGTACATCATTTTCGGTAGGTGTAAACAAACCATCCTGCAAATCTTTCGGATGAACAAAAGTCCACTCATCGATAATCCCAGCCTCTTTTAATAGCATTCCACAAATTAATCCATCAAAATCTGAACGCGTTACAAGTCTCATGTATAAATTCCTCCAATATGTTATAGTTTTAAACTCCAAAAAAATCATGTCCATGATTGTAATATACCCTAAAATTAGATATTTTATAAAAAAAATAGGAAAAATTATAAAAATTTATAATCTTAATGCATATTTTGAATTTTAAGTTATAATATAAAAGAAATGTAAAAATAAAAATATAATGAAATTTGACAAAGAACTGTATTTAATGGTATATTGAATTTAGAATATTCTGAGGCGAATGCTGTGCTACAATATAAAAATTAATAAAATTATCATACGCCATAATTATATAGTGGCGTTTTTTTATACAAAATAAAGTTAACTTTATTGATAAAAGTTGAAAAGGAGATAAATAAAATGGGAGATAAAAATCCAAATAAATTAAAAAAGAAGAAAAAAACAGTAACTGAAAAACCGGTTGTAGAAATTGAGACAAAAGAACCTATTATAATAAAAAAAATCAAGAAACAAAAATAATATTTTAATAAATAAAAAAATGATTCAAGAAAGGGGTTGTTAAATTTTGAACAAGAAAAGAGTTTTAGTTGGAAGCCCAATATATCAAAAAGCAGAAATATTAAAAGTTTTTTTAGAATCATTAAAAAAACTTTCAAGGGATAATGTTAACATAGATTATATGTTTGTAGATGATAATGAAGATGTATTATCTAGTGATATTTTGAGCAAATTTAATAGATATGATTCAGAGGTAGTAATTATAAAAGGAAATGAAACGGGCGTGTATATTTGTAATAGTAGTTCTCATCAATGGAATGATAATCTAATGTTAAAAGTTGCTAACTATAAAAATTTAATTATAGACTATGCAATTAAAAATGACTATGACTATTTATTTTTTGTAGATTCTGATTTAATACTACATCCAAATATAATTGAATATTTAAAATCCAAAGATAAAGAGATTTTATCTGAAATTTTTTGGACAAAATGGCATGAAAATATGCCACTAGAACCTAATGTTTGGCTATTTGATGAATATGATTTAGTTCCTAAAGAATTAGGAGAAATTCTTAGTGAAGAAACTATGAATAGTCGTAAGGTGGATTTTTTAAATCAACTCAAAGAAGAAGGCGTGTATGAAGTTGGTGGATTAGGAGCGTGTACATTAATTAGTAAAAGTGCACTTTTAAAGGGTGTGAATTTCAAGTCTATTAAAAATCTTACAATACATGGGGAAGATAGATTTTTTTGTATAAGAGCAGCTGTGCTTGGAATTGAACTTTTTGTAGACACATCTTATCCAGCGTATCATATATATCGGGAGTCTGACTTAAGTGGAGTGGATTATTATAATCAAAATAATAAAAAAACAAAACAAAATAACACTGTCTACGATAGTTAAAAATGAAGAAAAAACAATGGGATGAAACTATAAAAACAAATCCAGATTGGATTTTAAACTTAGATGCAGATGAAATTATAGAAGATGAATATTGGAATGCACATAATAGATATAATCCATTTTTAATAAGATATAAACCTGAAATAAATTATACATGGAATGAAAAGGCACAGCACTGTGGCAGATTTCCAGTAAATACGTCTTTTTTTAAAAAAACTATAACTGAATTTAGAGTAAAGCATTTGGGGTGGTCAAGAAAAGAAGACCGAGAAGGTAAGTATAGTAGATATAAAAAATTAGATCCAGACGCTATATATGGAATAAAAGCACAATATGATTCTATTTTAGATATAAATCCTAATCTAGTTAAGTGGGAAGAATGGGGGATTTGTGAAAATTGAACAAGATAAGATAAATGTTGGGGTAGGTTTTGTTACAGGTCGTAAAAATTTTAAAAAAATTGTAAAAACATATGTAGATAATTGGAATGAATCACAAAATAGTGTTAGTGAGAATAGTATACTCCATCTTTTTGTAGCATATGATTTGAATTATAAAAAAACTAAGGTTAGTGATTATAAAATTACAGATGAAGAAATATTAGATAGTGTTGACTCAGCATATTATTTAGGAAATTCATCAATATCGAATGAAGCTCAGCAACTAGTCAAACATGGAATTATTAATTCAAGAGAAGCTGATTTAATATTTGGTGAAGGTTATGCAATGAAAAGAAATGCAATATTATATTTTGCCTTAAAAAATAAAATGGATTATTTGGTATTTCTTGATGATGATGAATATCCTATAGCCGTAATTAAAATTAAAGATAGTATAGTTTGGAAAGGTCAAGAAGTTTTATCAACTCATATTCAAAATATTCAATATGCAGATATGACTCATGGGCATCATTGTGGATATATATCTCCAATTCCACAGTTAGTTTTTAATGAAAAACTTAAAGAAAGTGATTTTAAACTCTTTATTGAAGCAATAAGTAATGATATTGTAAATTGGGAATCTATTAAATTGAAAATGGATGATGGTGGAGTAACTTACGCAGATTTAGATATAATTAATAACAAAAAAATAGAAGTTGTAAAAGAAATAGGAGGAATGAAATTTATATCAGGGGCAAATTTAGGCTTTAACTTAAAAAATATTGATAAAATATTTCCTTTTTATAATCCACCGGAAGCAAGAGGCGAAGATACTTTCTTGAGTACCTGTATTGGAGATTGTAATATAAGAAAAGTTCCATGCTATACTTTTCATGATGGATTTTCGGTATATGAACATTTGCTCTTGGGTGTACTCCCGAATGAATTAAAATCAATTACAATAGATTCGGATATAATAACTGAAAGATTTTTAAAGGCTACGATTGGTTGGATTAGGTATAAACCACTTTTACTTTATATAACAAATAGAGAAAGTTATGAATCAGAAATATTAAAAATGAAAACAAATCTTGCGTCTGTTATTCCAAAAATTTGTGATTATTTCGGAAATTCTAATTTTAATAATATATTATTAGAATTAGAATTTTATGATAAAAACGTTCAATCACATTTTCAAGATTTTGAAGATACAAAAAAAGCATGGTCAAAAATAATAAATGAGCTAAAAAATAAATAGTTATTAGAAGCCTTGCAATCAAAACTAAAGATTGCGAGGTTTTTTTAGGAGAGCAAGTTATTCTAAAATATGATATAATTTCTTTAAATAGTGTAAAAAAAGGAGTCTCAGATGAATAAAAAAACTATAGCATCAATTACATTTTTATCTAGTGTAGCTACACTTTCTTTTATTAGGAAATTTAAGCCAAGAGTTTCATTAAAAAAATATACCGAAGCTTGTCTTTATATAGCAGTAATGGATGATCAGATAGCAAGACTTCGTTTTGAAGGACAATTAGATTTAAGCGGAGAACCTTTTAAATTTCAACCATTAAGAGAATCTTTAATGTATAGATATCGTATGCATTTAAATTTGCATAAAAAATTATCACTAAAAGAACTTGAAGTTGAAATAAAACTTTATGAAGATATGTTAAACGAAGAAAGGGGCATAAAAGGATGAATAAATTTCAAATTATGTTTAATTTGTTAAATTTAACAATAATAATAGGGGTAGGTATATGTTTTGGTGCTTTAATAAAGTTTAGTATAGGGTATTTAAGAAAAAAATAAAAATTGTGAAAGGGAGTTATAATTATGAAATATGTAAAGTATCCGGGAACGGATAAAATAGTATCATCGGTAGGGTTTGGAGGACTGCGTTTTGACAAGTCAAAGACAAATGAGGAAAATGCGGAGCTTGTGATATATGCTTATGAAAAGGGCATAAATTATTTTGATACAGCGCCAGGATATGTAGATGACCGCTCGGAGGATATAATTGGAGTTGGGATAAGAAAACTGAAAGCACAAGGGAAAAATGATTTTTACATATCAACTAAGGGAAAGCCTATGGTATTTGATACTAAGGAAAAAGCTATAGAAGCGGTTAAACGTTCTATTCAAAGACTTGGGGTTGAAAAAATAGATTTTTATAATGTTTGGGGACTTAAAAATTATACTCAGTATAATGCTTGTATGAGTGAAGGGGGGCAGTATGAAGGGCTTTTAGAATGTCAAAAGCTAGGACTTATAGATCATATTGTATTTTCTTCGCATCAGCCAGGAGATGAAGTGGAAAGTGTACTTGATGAGGAGAAATTTCAAGGGGTTACAATGGGAATAAATATACTGAATTATCCTTACCGCTGGAAAGGAATTCAGTATGCCTATGATAGGGGTTATGGGGTTGTAGCGATGAACCCACTTAGTGGAGGTACAATCCCGTCTCATGAAAAAGAACTTGCATTTCTTGCAAAGTCTGGAGAAACTCCAACTGAGGCAGCATTAAGATTCAACATAAACTCTCCTGAGATAACCGTATCGCTTATAGGTTTTAGCAACAAAAGAGAAATCGATGAGGCATGTAGAATTGCAGATGAGAATAGAGTTTTTACAAAAGAAGATAGGGAAGCTCTTTTAAATCATTTTTCTTGTGTAACGAGTGAAATGTGTACAGGGTGTTCTTATTGCAAAGTCTGTCCAAAGGAGATAAATGTACCTGCTTATATGCTTATGTATAATGAAAAGCAGATGTTTGGAAAATCTGATGAAGAAATGAAAAATATAGTGTACGGGCTTGAATACTGGAATTATACAGCAAATACAGTAGGTCACGCTAAAGATTGCATAGGCTGTAAAGCTTGTGAAATTCAATGTACACAATCACTTCCAATAATTTCAAGGCTAAAAGAAATTGCGATTTGGGAAGAAGGCAAGGAAAACACTTATCAAAAGCTGTAAAGCTAAGCTTATAAGCGTAAAGACTATAGACGAAAAATACCTAAATATGTTATAATTATGAATAGTTGTGCGAAGATTAAATTATAATTTTTAGGAGATAATATAGATGAGCGTTTTAGTAGTAAAAGATGTGAGCCATGGTTTTGGTTCAAGAGTAATTTTAGAAGATGTTTCTTTTAGACTTTTAAAAGGAGAACACGTAGCTCTTATTGGAGCAAATGGTGAAGGAAAATCCACGTTTATGAATATAATAACTGGAAACCTTATGCCAGACCAAGGTGAGGTAAGTTGGTCAAATCACGTTACAGTAGGGTATCTAGATCAGCATGCATCTCTAAAAGATGGGACGACAATAAGAGAAACTCTAAGAGAAGCCTTTGATGATATGTATAAAATTGAAGAAGAAATGCTTAAGCTTTATGAAGATATGGCAGAGGCTGACCCTGATAAGATGGATTCTATGATGGAAGAAGCGGCAGAAATTCAGACTATTTTAGATGAAAGTGGATTTTATGTTATAGATTCTAAAATAGAAGAGGTTGCAGGTGGACTTGGTCTTAGAGAAATAGGGCTAGACAGTCTTGTAAATGAGCTTTCTGGAGGGCAAAGAACAAAAGTACTGCTTACAAAGCTACTTTTAAAAAATCCTACGATTCTACTTCTAGACGAGCCTACGAACTATCTTGATTTTGAGCATATTGAGTGGCTTAAGAAGTATCTTAATAATTATGAAAATGCATTTATCCTTATATCACATGATGTGCCATTTATAAATGAGGTAACTAATATAATATACCATGTTGAAAATGGAAATCTTACAAGATATGTAGGAAATTATGATGAGTTTGAAAGACTTTATGATTTAAAGAAAAAACAACACGAAATAGCATATGAAAAACAACAGAAAGAAGTTGAAAAATTAGAAGATTTCATTGCTAGAAACAAAGCTAGAATATCTACAACTGGACGTGCAAAGAGTAGAATGAAGCAGCTTGAAAAGATGGAAATGATAGAAAAACCTAGAGAAAAGATAAAACCTACATTTTCATTTAATGAAGCTAGAACTCCGTCTAAGTTTATAATAGAGGCAGAAGATTTAGTAATAGGTTATAATGAGCCACTTACTAAGCCAGTATCGTTTGTAGTTGAACGTAATAAAAAGATTGCGATAAAAGGAGTAAATGGACTTGGAAAGTCTACGCTGCTTAAAACTATGCTTGGACTTCAAAAACCTATAAGTGGTTCTGTGAAATTTGGTCAGCATGTAGAATATGGTTTCTTTGAGCAAGAAGATTCTAAGAAAAATAGAAATACTGCACTTGAAGAAGTTTGGAACACTTATCCAAATCTTTCAAACCACGAGGTAAGACTTGAACTTGCAAGATGTGGACTTACTAATGAACATATAACAAGCCAGATGATGGTACTTTCTGGAGGAGAAAATGCAAAGGTAAGACTTTGTAAAATCCTGCTTAAAGACATAAACTTTTTAGTGCTGGATGAGCCTACAAACCATTTAGATGTTGAGGCTAAGGATGAACTAAAAAAAGCTATAAGAGAATTCAAAGGTACTGTGGTACTTGTATCGCATGAACCTGAGTTTTATACTGATATAGTAGATGAGGTTTGGAATATAGAAGATTGGACAAATAAGATAGTTTAGTAAAAAGGACCTATTATTGAGACATACTTGGTAATAGGTCTTATAAATTACGGAGATGAATTATGATAGATAATAGATTAATGACAATTGCAGATATGGTGTCAAGAAAAGGCACTTTACTTGATGTGGGCACAGACCATGGATATCTGCCAATATATCTTATAAAAAATAGTAAAATAGATAAGGCTATTGCTTCGGATGTAAGCAAGGGTTCACTTGCTAAAGCGATTGAGGAAGTAAAAAAAGAAAAGCTTCAAAATAAAATTGAGACTAGATTAGGCTCTGGGCTTATGGTTATAAAGCAAGAGGATAAGCTAGATACTATAGTACTTGCAGGTATGGGTGGAATTCTTATATCTGAGCTGATATCTCAAAAATTAGAGTATATAAAAAATAATGATATTGAATTTATTGTGCAACCAGTGCAGTCACCAGAATCTGTAAGAAAATTTTTTGAAGAAGAAAAATTTACTATAATTGAAGAAAAACTTGCAAAGGCAGATGGTAGAATTTATCATATTATAAAAGCTAAATATGATGAAGCTTACAAAATGCTTAATTATGAGTCTGAAACTGATTATGAGATAGGAAAAGCTATAATTGAGAGCAATGATAAAGCTCAAAAAGAATTGCGCTTAGAGCTTCTCGATTATAAACTAAAAGAACAGCTAAAGATAAAAGCACAGCTTGAAACTTTAGATAGAAAGAGCGTTGAGTCAAGATATGAGGAAGTTGTTTGTAAAATAGAGCGTTTAGAAAATCTTATAAATCGTTAAGACAGGAGGCTTTATGAAGCTTAAAAAAATATCTGAGATTTTAGATTTAAAACTAAAAAAAGAAATTGCAGAGTCATGGGATAATGTAGGACTTCTTCTAGGAGATTTAAACTTAGAAGTGAAAAAAGTATTGCTTTCACTTGAACTTACAAAATCTGTATTTGAGATGGCAAAAGAACAGCAAGTTGATCTTATAATAACTCATCATCCAGCTATATTTTCAGGGCTAAAAACCATAGTGAGTGAGAATGATAATCTTATTTTTGAACTTGTAAGAAATAATATCGCACTTTACAGCGCGCATACGAATTTTGATGCAATTGAAGATGGACTAAATGATTATGTAGTGTCGCTCCTAGAAGGAAAAAATTCGGAGATTATAAAATCTGATGCTGAAACTGTAGGTATTTGCAGAATTTTTGAATTTGAAGAATTACCTATGACTCAATTTATAAACAAGGTAAAAACTAAGCTTAATATAGATACACTTCGCTTTACTGGGAACCTTAATGGAATGGTAAACAAAGCGGCGATAGTAACAGGAAGCGGTGCTGATTATAGTGAAATGGCATTTGCTAAAGGGGCGCAGGTTTTTATAACGGGAGATTTGAAATATCACTATGCGCTTGATTTAAAAGAAAAGGGCATGAATGTAATAGATGCAGGTCATTTTGATACGGAATGTGTATTCCCAGAAGCCATGGAAGCTTTTATAAAAACACATATTTCAGACTTTAAAGATATAGAATTTGTAAAATCTACCGTGGATGTAAATCCATTTGAATACCTTTAGGAGAAGCTTATGAAAGCGACAATTTTTTCGGACGGTGGCTCTAGAGGGAATCCTGGAGAAGCAGCTATTGGATATGTTATAAAATTAGGAGAAGCTACTGTTTTTGAATCAGGTCAATTAATTGGCATAGCAACAAACAATGTAGCTGAATATACCGCTATAATAAGAGGGTTACAAAAAGCAAAGCAGCTTGGCTTTGATGATGTTGAGGTTTTTGTGGACAGTCAGCTTGTAGAAAAACAGCTTAAAGGAGAATATAAGGTCAAAAGTCCAGAACTAAAACTTCTATACGATGAATTAAAAAGTGAAATCAGAAGCTTAAAATCGTTTACAGTATCGCATGTTAGACGTGAGTTTAATAAGCAGGCGGATAAGCTTGTAAATGAAGCGCTTGATAATAACGAAGATGTTTTTTATGAATATAAGTTGGATGAGATTAACAATGATGATGAATATACTCTTAATAAACTCGAAATGTTGTTAAAAACTGCAACTACTTCAAAAGTTGAGATTAAGGTTTTAAAGTCAGTTGTGGTGGTTATTATAGAAAGAGAAGCTTTATCAAAATTAGAAAATATAGTAGATGATGTAAATATGTGGGTTAAAAATAGTGATTTTAAAAAAGTGTTTTTTGAAATCCTATAATGAGGAGAAAATAATGAAATTTGAAGCAATAGCAGTATGTTTGTTCGGTATGGAATCAACAGTATCATATGAACTTAAAAACTTAGGCTTTACGGTAACAAATGTATCTGATGGAAGAGTTACCTTTGAAACGGATGGAAAAGGGCTAGCAGTAGCAAATATTTCCCTTAGATGTGCAGAAAGAGTGCTTGTCAAGTTAGGTGAATTTAAAGCGACTACTTTTGAACAGCTATTCTCAAAAGTAAAAGCACTTCCGCTTGAAAAATTTATACCAAAGGATGCAAACTTTCCTGTAGCAAAAGCAAAATCTATAAACAGTAAGCTTTTTTCAGTTTCTGATATTCAATCTATAACTAAAAAAGCCGCGGTAGAGAGACTTAAATCAGTTTATAATGTGGAGTGGTTTGAAGAAACAGGTGGAACTCACCCAATTCACGTATTTATAAACAAAGATATTGTGCAAGTTACGATAGATAGTACAGGGCCAGCGCTTCACAAAAGAGGCTATAGAGAGCTATCTGGGGGAGCGCCAATAAGAGAGTCTTTGGCAGCATTTATGGTAATGCTTACACCTTGGAATGAGAGTAGACTTCTTGTTGATCCAATGTGCGGTTCAGGAACGATTGCAATTGAGGCTGCAATGATAGGTGCAAATATGATGCCAGGCATAAATCGAAATTTTCAAGGCGAAGAACTGTCTTTTATAAGTAAACAGGACTGGATTGAAGCTAGAAAAGAAGCGATTGAAAAAGAAAATGGCAAAGATTTTAAGATTTTTGCATATGATATAGATCCTGAAATGGTAAAACTAGCGAGATCAAATGCGGAGCTTGCAGGTGTTGACCATCTGATTGATTTTATAGTAGGAGATGTTAGGAAATTTAAGTCATTAAGTGAATATGGATTTATAATAACGAATCCGCCTTATGGAGAAAGACTTGGCGAAAAAGAAGAGGTATTTGCGCTTTATAAAGAGTTAGGTAAAGTATTTAAAAAGCTTCCAACATGGTCTATTTATTTAATATCTAGTCTTGAAAATGCAGAAGAATTATTTGATAAAAAAGCAGCTAAAAAGCGTAAACTTTATAATGGTATGTTAAAGTCTATATATTATCAGTTTCCAGGGCCTAAACCACCAAGAAAACCAATTTCAGAATAATTATTAAGTAAAAATAAAAATGGAGAGCAGCTGCTCTCCAATTAATTTTTTGCGATTTTTTTATTAGATAAATTTTGGGATTAGAATCGATTAGAATTTTACATCCACTTCATTTTCCCAAAGACCATGGATATTGCAGTAGCTCATGGCTACTAATTTACCAGGTTTTGAAACTTTTATTTTAGCTGTAAAATAAGGCTCTGTAAGGTTATCTAATTCTCCATGAGCACCAAATTTCATATCAGCAACTTCTACTGGAATCGTACTTCCTTCTTGAACATAAAATAGTTTAATCCAAGAGATATGATGCTCAAGTGTATTTGGATGAGCAATTTCATCGCCAATAGATACAGAAACTACAAAGCTTTCTTCTGAACTGACTTTTTCAGGGATGCATATAACTGGAACGTGTTTTTCTGCTTTCCAATCACCAGATTTAAAATAATTTGCTATTGCCATAATATACCTCCATGTAGTTAATTAAATTTTTATATTAGTAAATTCTGTCCATACAAGAATCATTATACCCTATTTTTAAAAAAATTAAACATAAAATTAGAAAATAATAAGACTAATATAAATTTAAAATACCTTTAAAAAAAAGGGGCTTTAGTGTAAAATATAGGTATTAACATCGTGGAGGGAATAATTTGGAAAAATTTAAAGTATTCGAAGCTAATGATCAAAAATTTCAATCAGAGCTATTTGGAAACTTTGATAGAAATGTAAAAAAGATAGAAAATCACATGGGTGTAAATATTGTTTTAAGAGATAACAATATTGTGGTTATAGGAGAGGAAGTTAAAATTGATAAAACGCTTAAGCTTTTATCGCAGCTTAAGGAACTTTTAGACAAGGGACAAGACATGGATTTGCAGGCAGTAAATTATGCTATTGAACTTGTAGATGGAGATAGTAATCAAAAAATATCTGAGGTTTCTGATGAAAACATTATATTTACCTCAAGAGGAGCAAGTGTAAAGCCAAAGACTTTTGGACAGCGAAAATATATAAATAATATAAAGAATAATGATATAACGCTTTGTGTAGGGCCGGCAGGAACGGGTAAGACTTACCTTGCAGTAGCGCTTGCGGCTAGATCTTTTAATAAGGAAGAAGTAAGTAGAATAATTCTTACAAGACCAGCGGTAGAAGCCGGAGAAAGTCTAGGATTTCTTCCTGGAGATTTAAAAGAAAAGGTAGACCCATATCTTAGACCACTTTATGATGCTCTTTTTGATATATTTGGAGCAGAAAAATTTGCCAGACTTGTAGAACGAGGGGTTATAGAAGTAGCCCCACTTGCATATATGAGAGGGCGTACCTTAGATAATGCGTTTATAATTTTAGATGAAGCGCAAAATACCACGCCAGAGCAGATGAAAATGTTTCTAACAAGACTTGGGTATGGCTCAAAAGCCGTGGTTACAGGGGATATAACGCAGATAGATTTACCTAATAGTAAAAAAAGTGGGCTAAAAGTGGCACTTGAGGTACTTGATGGGGTAAATGGAATAGGGATAAGTATTCTTGATGAAAAAGATGTAGTTAGACACGAACTTGTCCAGCGGATAATAAAGGCATATGAAAAGTATGAAAAACGTGAAATTTATAATCTTGAAAAATCACGTGAAGAAAACATGAAGAAGAATGTAAAAAGGAGAAATTAATTGGTAGAACTTAATTTTGATATAGATATTTATGAAGACATAGTAGAGCCTAGTACAATAGCACTGATACAAAACATAATGGAAGAAGCGCTTGAAATGCATAATTTAAAAGGGAGCTATGAGATTTCATTAAGCTTTGTAAATGATGAGGACATAAGAGATATAAATCTTCGTTTTAGAAATAAAGATAGCAAAACTGATGTGCTTTCGTTCCCATTATTTTCAGAGGATGAAATTAAAGAGGTTATAACAACTTCTGAAAAAACACTTGATTTCTCAGAAAATATTATGCTTGGAGATATAATTATTTCTGTACCTACAGCACTTTCCCAAGCAAAGGAGTATAATCACTCAATAGAAAGAGAAATATGCTTCTTATCATGTCATTCAATTCTTCATCTTCTTGGATATGATCATGATACGAAGGTAAGAACTGAAGCTATGGAAGCGATGCAAAGAACGATAATGGATAAGGTAGGGGTTACTAGGGAGTTTTAAATATGAATGAAGATAAGGAAAAAGTAAAAGCGAGGCTTGAAGAAGAGTATCGCAAAGATCAAGAAATAAGGCAAACCTTAAATAAAAAATATGATGATAAGAACCCAAGAAAGATAAGCATGATAAAGAGTTTTAATTTTGCGGTGGAGGGAATAATATATTCTCTTATGTCACAGCGAAATATGCGAGTTCATTATGTATTTGCATTATGCGCTCTATTTTCATCATTATTTTTTGAACTGACAAGAATTGAGATGGCAATTTTATTTTCGACAGTGGCCTTTGTAGTCGTGGCTGAAATGATAAATACAGCGATTGAAAGTGCGGTCGATCTTACGACAACGGACTATTCTCCACTTGCAAAGATTGCGAAAGACGTAGCGGCAGGAGCTGTACTGGTATCAGCTGTAAATGCAGTGGCTATGGGATATCTTTTGTTTTTTGATAAACTAAATCCGATAACTATAAATGTGCTTACAAAGATAAGGCGTCAAGGGATACATGTGACCTTTGTAGGAATTATTTTGATTTTGATTATAGTGGTTGGAATAAAGACTTATGCGAAATCAGGAACTGCATTTCAAGGTGGAATTGTAAGTGGGCATGCGGCGCTCGGCTTTGGCTTAGCAACTGCGATATCACTACTTTCAGAAGAGCCACTTATAGCTACGATGTCTTTTATGATGGCTGCACTTGTAGGTCAATCAAGAATTGAAGGGAAAATTCATACCTTTAGAGAGGTAGTCTTTGGGGCAATAACTGGAACACTAGTAATAATTTTGATGTTTAAAATTTTTAAGATATAGATTGTGAATTGTGAAAGGAATATATGAATAGTAAATTTAAATCAGGTTTTGTAAGTATAATAGGAAGACCAAATGTAGGGAAATCAACACTTTTAAATCAGCTTATAGGCGAAAAGATAGCAATAATGAGTAATAAGCCTCAAACTACAAGAAATCAAATAAAGGCAATATATAATGATGAGGAGGCACAAATTATATTTGTAGATACTCCAGGTATGCAAGATCCTAGAAATAAGCTGGGAAGATATATGTTAAAATCTTCAGAGGAATCTATGAAGGGAACAGATATTATTCTTTTTGTAGTAGATGAATCAGATTTTATAGGAAAAGCGGATTCTAAGATAATTGAAAAAATTAAATTTAGAAAAGAAAGTAAAATTCTGGTAATTAATAAAGTTGACAAATTAACAAATGAAAAACTTATGAAAATTGTAACTATGTATGATGACAAGAAGATATTTGATGAAATAATTCCTGTATCAGCACTTAAGGGAACTAATAAGAACAGAGTAGTAGAAGTTATAAAAAAATATCTTACGTATGGACCACAATTTTTCCCAGAGGATATGATTACAGATCAACCTGAAAGAGTGCTTATTTCCGAGATTATAAGAGAGAAAATCCTTCACTATACAGAAGAAGAGATTCCACATGGAACTATGGTTCAAATTGAATCTATAAAGAAAAGAGAAGACAAAGAGCTTGTAGATATTGCAGCGGTTATATATTGTGAGCGTGAAAATCATAAAAGTATGATTATTGGAAAAGGTGGAAGAAAAATAAAAGGAATAGGTTCTTCTGCAAGAAAAGAGCTTGAAGAGAAGCTTGGGATGAAAGTAAATCTTGAAATCTGGGTCAAAGTAAAAGCTAATTGGAGAGATAACGAAAATTATATTAGAAATTTTGGATTTAATGAAAAAGAAATCTAAAAAAAGTGGTGTGAAATGATAATACAGACAGATGCTGTAGTTATAAGAAGTACTAAATATTCAGATTCGGATTGTATACTGACTTTATTTACAAGGAAACTAGGAAAAGTAGCGGCGTATTCTAAGAATTCAAGAAGACTAAAAAGTCCTCTTATGGGAAGTTCTCAGATATTTTCATATTCCAATGTAAGCCTAACTACAAGAGATGGAAGGTACAGGCTATCAAATGCAGATCTTATAAATAATTACTACAAGCTTTCTAGTGATGTACAAAAAACTTATCTAGGATATTATATGCTTGAACTTGTTGAGAAACTTAGTTTTGAGGGTCATACCAATATAAGAATGTTTGAGCTATTAACCAGCTCACTTGAGGAATTGCAGTTTAATAGCAGTTATCTACTTCAAAAAATCATATTTGAAATGAAAATTTTGGAGTATAACGGAATTAAACCAAGTGTTACAGCTTGTATTGGTTGTGGCGCAAAAGAAAGTTTGGGTAACTATTTTTCAGCTCAAGAAGGTGGAAGAATATGTAGTAGCTGCAAGGAACAATTCAAAAGTAAAAAACTTTATGATAGTACTACGTTTAGACTGATGGAGCATATTCAGCGAAATCCTATAGATAAAGTGCTTGAAGCGAAGATAGCAAGTCAAATTCTAGAAGAGCTAAGTACTCTTTTAGATGAATATATTAGGTATCATTTTTCGGAAATCAATCTAAAAACAAGAGAATTTTTGATACTGTAACATATTTTTAATGCAAATATTTTGAATATGGTGTAAAATTAAATCAAAAGCAAAACAAGGAGGATTTCAAATGGTAACACTAGAAAAAATTGATCAAGTTGTAGAAAGAACAGGTGTGAGTTTTGAAGTGGCAAGAGATGCTTTAAATGCATGCGATGGGGATGTTATAGAGGCTATAATAAACATAGAAAAAAACTATGGAGAAGCTTCAGGTAAAAGCTTTAGCATGTCTGATTTGATTGATACCTTAAAGGAATATGTTAGAAAAGGAAATGTAAGTAAGATAATTATTGAAAATGATGGAGAAGTAATCCTAAATCTGCCAGTTACGGTAGGCGCTATTGGGATTATACTTGCTCCAGTTGCGGCGGTTTTAGGTGCTGGTGCAGCCGCTTTTATGAAAATTCAGGTTAAAATTCAAGATCATGAGGGCAACATAATAAATATCAATCAGATTACTGCGGATAAATTTGATTCTCTAAAGAAAAAGGGAGAAGAATTAAAAAGTAAAATGAAATCTAAAGCAGGTGATTGCAATTGTGGTTGTGGCTGTAATGATGACTGTGGTTGCGACGGAAATTGTGACTGCGAAGAAGAATTTGACTGCGAGGAAGATTTAGACTGCGAAGAGGAGTGCGGTTGTAGCTGTGACTGTGAGTGCAGTGAGGAAGAAGAGGAGAAAAAGTAAATGATTAAAACAGACTATCATCTTCATACGACATATTCGTTTGATTCGACAGAACAGATGGAAGATATAGTAAAGAGTGCTATAAAACTGCAATTAAATGAAATTGTGTTTACAGACCATTTGGAAACACTAGATCCAAAGGTAGGAATTCATAAGATTATAGATTATGATAAATATGTAAATGAGCTTGAAGCTTTAAGAAAAAAATATGGAAGTGCAATAGATTTAAAGCTTGGAGCAGAAATAAACTTGGAACCGTCTATAAAAACTGAAATAAATAGTTATTTAGATAAATATCCGTTTGATTTTGTAATAGGTTCGCTTCATGCATCGGAATTTGAAGATTTTGCAATGTCAAATTTTAGCTTAGGAAAAACTCAAAATGAATATTATGATGCTTATTTTCAGTGGGGAATAGATTGTGTTAATCAAGATTTTAATTTTTGCGTACTAGGACATATCGATTATATAGTAAGATATGGAGGCTTTAGTAATAAGTATCTTGATATGGAGATTCATAAAGAGGCCATTTCAGAAATACTTAAGATACTGATAGAACGTGGCAAAGGTATAGAAATAAATACTGCAGGAATTAGATATAATCTAGGACATGTACATCCTAAGGTTGAAATTTTAAAGCTTTATAAAGAACTAGGTGGAGAAATTATAACCGTAGGCTCAGATGCACACCGAAAAACTGATTTAGCGAAAGATTTTGATATAGCGAAATCGCTTTTAAAAGATTGTGGTTTTAATTATTATACAAGATTTGAAAAAATGAAACCTATATTTGAAAAAATATAAGAATATTATTGAAAAAACTACTCATGTTTGAATTTAGGTTTATTAACATGAGTAGTTTTTTATTTAAAAAATGGTATCTAGATTTTTTAATAATTCAAGGGCTTCTGGATGTGATAAGCTTTGATTTATTTTTTTTGAAATATGATAATGAGCAAAGGCTGAGCTTTCATTACTAAGTGCAAGTTCTATAACCGCAGCATATGCCTCGGCAAAGCCTCTACCCCATAAAAAGTTATTTTTTTCAAAACAGTCAATAGATGAAAAAATATAATCCTTTGCTTTTTCATAATTCTTTAAGTCATAAAAAAGTTTAGCACCATTTGCGTAAAACATACCAAGGGCATTTAAGGAATATGAATTTTTACATAAAGTTATGCCTTCCTCAAAATACTTAAGGGCAAGTTCATAATTATTATTTGAGATAGCTATTTTACCAAGATAGTTAAGGGAGGCAGCGATTGCTATATTGTAATAGGGTTTTGTGATAGAAGCAGTTTTTAAAAGTGTTATTGATTTTGTTAGGAGTTTTTCAGCATTTTTTAAATCGGATATTTTATATAGATAAAGCCCTTTTAATCTCATCATTATAGCTAGATTTTCTTTATTATAGGAAAACTTCAAATAATTAAACGCCTTATTTAAATAGGTTTTCATATTTAAAATATCATCAGTTTGGATACATTGGAATATTAGCTGAATATATGAAGAAAATAAATAGTCATAAGCTTCAATTTCTTTTGCAAAAGATATGCAGTTATTTACATGCTGAAAACCTTGTTCATACATACCCTGGGATATATAATATCTTCCAATTATATAATAATATTTCATATATGTTTTTTTTACTTCAAATTCACTTTCAAATTCTAGTGAAACTGTATTTATTTCATCAAAAAGCTTAAAAATATAGGCTTCATCGACAGAAAGCTGTTCATCGCTGTATGAAGAAGCTTCAAAGTATATAAGTGGATATATTTCGTGCTGAGCCTTGCATATTTCATTTAGATAATCTAATTTATAGTTATAGGTTTTAGAAAGTGAATATGATTTTTCGTAGTGATATATAAGCTTGGAACATATTTGAAGATTAGGGTTTAATATATATTGGTTTTCATAGTATTCGCCGATTAAGTTATGAAGATAACGCCTTTTTGATAGGGATTGAGCTTCATAAACTATTTGTTTTATTTTATCGCTGGTAAAGGAATAATATACTTTATAGCCGACTGGAAATTCTTTTATAATAAGCTTGGATATTAGATTTTCTAAATAAGAAAATATTTCAGGCTCAGATATTTTTGAAAACACCTTTATCTCCTCAAAGCTACATTTTTGAGGGAATATAGCTATTATTTCTGCAATTGTTTTTTCTTTTGAATTTAATTTTAAAATCTTGTTTTTTATTAAGGCTTGAGATTTGGTCGGGAATTTTCGATTTTCAAGCTCAAGCTTTCTATTATTTTCAAATGAACTATAATAAAGCGAACGAGATTTTGCATTATCAGATTCTATTTTTAGTAAAATCTTTTCGAAAAGATCTTGGGTTTCTTTTTCAGGCGAAACCTTTAAATCTCTATTTAGGGTTTCACAAAGCTGGCTATAAAGCGTGATAGCATTATTGCAGCGATTTAGAGTTGAAAAAGCACTCATAAGATTTCGGTATAAAGCTTCATCATAGGGATGGGATTTTATAAGTATTTTGCTGTAATATTCAAGCTGTTCAGCGTTTTTGCTTTCAAAGGTTTCTTTTATTTTTAAGTACAATAGATTATTGTATTCGATTTTTACAAAATCTCTAGTTTCTTCACACCAAGCATCAAATTCATAGCAATTTTTCACATGGAAGTTTTCCAAAAAATCGGTTTTATATATTGAAATGTCCTTGTTTTTTAAAAAATCATCCATATCTATATATACTTCATAATCATTATTTAACGTAATATATTTATTTTTTACGGTGAGAATTATATCAAATCCAAAAAGCTTCTTTAGATTATAAAGTGCATCTCTAAGATTTTTCTTAGCATTACTTTCGCTATGTTCTGACCAAAAAAGATATGTAACTTCATCTCTAGTTATTTTTTTCTTTACACAGAGATAGTAAAAGAGGGCTTCTAACTTTTTGTAAGGAAACACTATATCTTCATTATTAAGCTTTACATTAGGAGTATCTAAAAGTTTTACGATAATTTTATACATAATAAACCTTTCTTAAAACGCATTATATTTATATACTATAGCATCAAAATTCTTTTTTCAAGTAAAATTCAGAAAATTAGACGTTTTATCGACGGTTATTTGATAGAATATTCTTAAATAAGAAATTGGAGGTAAAGTTATGTTAAATAATTCTAATATTTCAAATGCAATGACTATAAAATTAGATGAAACTCTTCCGGAATATCCGGTATTTAAAGAAGGTATAAGAAGAGCGCCGAAAAGAGAGCTTACATTAAACGAACGAGAAATTAAATTAGCAATAAAAAATGCCTTAAGATACATACCTGAAAACTTACACGAGGAGATTATTCCAGAATTTATGGAAGAGCTTATGACTAAGGGTAGAATATACGGTTATAGATTTATGCCTAAAGAAAGAATTTATGGAAAACCAATTGAAGATTATAAAGGCAACTGTGTTGAGGGGAAAGCATTTCAGGTTATGATTGACAACAATCTAGACCATGAAATTGCACTTTATCCTTATGAACTAGTTACTTATGGAGAAACAGGACAGGTCGTTCAAAACTGGATGCAGTATCAGCTTTTAAAAAAATATTTGGAAGTGCTTACTGACGAACAGACGCTAGTAATGATGTCGGGACACCCTATGGGACTTTTTAAATCAAGCAAAACTAGTCCTAGAGTAATTATAACAAATGGGCTTATGATAGGGATGTTTGATAATCCTAATGATTGGGCAAAAGCAACAGCTATGGGAGTATCTAGCTATGGACAAATGACTGCAGGAGGCTGGATGTATATAGGACCTCAAGGTATAGTTCATGGGACTTTTAATACTCTGCTTAATGCAGGACGAAAAGTATTAGGAATTCCAGCAGAAGATGATTTAGCAGGGCATTTATTTGTTACTTCAGGGCTTGGAGGAATGAGTGGAGCGCAACCAAAGGCAATTGAAATTGCAGGAGGTGTAGGTATAATAGCGGAGGTTGATTATTCTAGAATAGAAACTAGATATAACCAAGGCTGGGTTTCAAAAATTACGGATTCTGCAAAAGAAGCGTTTGAAATAGCACATACCTATATGCAAGAGAAAAAAGCTTTATCTGTAGCTTATCACGGAAATATTGTGGATCTTTTAGAATATGCAGTTGAAAATAAAGTTCATATAGAACTACTTTCAGACCAAACTTCTTGTCATGTACCTTATGATGGAGGCTACTGCCCACAAGGAGTTACATTTGAGCAGAGAACTAAAATGCTTGAAAATGATAAAGAAGCTTTTGTAGAACTGGTAAATAAAACTTTAGTCAAGCATTATAAGCTTATAAAAGAACTGGTTTCAAATGGAACGTATTTCTTTGACTATGGGAATGCATTTATGAAATCTGTATTTGATGCAGGCTGCAATGATATTGCAAAAAATGGAATAGATACGTCAGAAGGCTTTATATTCCCATCTTATGTAGAAGATATAATGGGACCAGAGCTATTTGATTATGGATATGGACCATTTAGATGGTGCTGCTTAAGTGGAAAAGAAGAAGATTTAGATAAGACTGATAAAGCCGCTATGGAAATTATAGACCCTAACAGAAGAGGCCAAGACAGAGATAACTATATCTGGATTAGAGATGCGAAGAAAAATAATTTAGTCGTAGGTACTAAGTGTAGAATTTTATATCAAGATGCACTTGGAAGACGAGATATAGCGCTTAAGTTCAATGAGATGGTCAGAAATGGAGAAATTGGTCCAGTTATGTTAGGTAGAGACCATCACGATACAGGTGGTACGGATTCACCATTTAGAGAAACTTCAAATATTTATGATGGAAGCAATGTGACTGCGGATATGGCGGTACACTGTTTTGCAGGAAATGCAGGAAGAGGGATGAGCCTTGTAGCTCTTCATAATGGCGGTGGTGTAGGAATTTCTAAATCGATTAATGGTGGATTTGGGATGGTACTTGATGGAAGTGAAAGAGTTGATGAAATTCTTAAAAATGTAATTCCATGGGATACTATGATTGGAGTAGCAAGAAGAAGCTGGGCTAGATGTGAAAATTCAGTATCTACAGTAGCAAAATATAATGAGGATTTTAAAAATACAGACCATATAACACTGCCTTTTATAGCAGATGATGAAATGATTGAAAATGCTTATAAAAAATACAAAAAATAGGGGGAAGTAGACATGAATAAAATCGTAGAATGTGTACCAAATTTTAGTGAGGGTAGAGATTTAGAAAAAATAGAGCAAATTGTAAACTGTTTTAGAGCTAAGGAAGGTGTTAAATTACTAGATTATAGTCCAGATAAAGACCATAATAGATGCGTAGTTACAGTAGTTGGAGAACCTGAAGCCCTAAAAACTGCAGTTGTTGAGTTTATTGGGAAAGCAGTAGAACTTATAGATATGACAAAACATGAAGGTCAGCATCCTAGAATGGGAGCGGTGGACGTAGTGCCATTTATTCCTATAAGAAATGTTACAATAGAAGACGCTGATATTTTAGCTAAAGAAGTAGCTAAAGAAGCAAGCGAAAAATTTGGGCAACCATTTTTCTTATACGAAAAATCTGCAACTGCACCACATAGAGAAAATCTTGCAGCTATAAGAAAAGGGCAGTTTGAAGGAATGGCAGAAAAGATGAAAGATGATATGTGGAATCCAGATTTTGGACCTTCGACAATTCATCCTACAGGTGGCGCAACTGTTATTGGAGCAAGAATGCCACTTGTAGCCTTTAATATAAATCTTGGAACTTCAGATTTAGCAGTAGCTGATAAAATAGCTAAGCAAATTAGACATATTGGCGGCGGTTTCAGATATGTTAAGGCTATGGGCGTAATGCTTGAAGATAGAAATGTAGCACAAGTTTCTATGAACCTTACAGATTACACAAAATCGGCAGTATATAGAGTTTTTGAAACAGTTAAGATGGAAGCGATGAGATATGGTGTAAATGTTATAGGAAGTGAAGTGGTAGGACTGGTACCAATGCAAGCGCTTGTGGACTGCGCAGAATACTATTTAAGAATAGAAAACTTTAGTATGGATCAGGTTTTAGAAACTAGACTTTAGGATGGTGAATATGAGCAAAATTATAATAAAAAATGCTAATGAACTTATTACCTCAAGCGGATTTAAAGCTAAAAAAGGTAAAGAGATGATGGATATAGGACTAATTGATGATGGCGCTATAGTAATTGAAGACGGAATTATAAAAGACCTTGGGAATACAAATGACATACTAGCAAAATATAATCAGCAAGAGTATCATATTATAGATGCCTCTGGAAAAACTGTGCTTCCAGGATTTGTAGATTCGCATACACATCTTGTATTTGGCGGATATAGGGCTGAGGAGTTTTCATGGAGATTAAACGGGGATACGTATATGTCCATAATGGAGCGTGGAGGTGGAATCACAAACACTGTAAATGCTACAAGAAAAACCTCTCTTGAAGAATTCATAGCTTTAGGTAAAAAACGATTAGATAAGATGCTCGAATTTGGAGTAACTACAGTTGAAGCGAAAAGTGGCTATGGGTTAGATGAGGAAACGGAATTAAAACAGTTAACAGCGGCAAAAATGCTGAATGAAAGCCATGTGATTGATATCGTAAGCACATTTTTAGGGCCACATAGTGTACTTCCAAACTGGAAAGGCAAAGAGGATGAGTTTATAGAGTACATGATAGAGGTCATGGCTAAAGCAAAAAAAGAAAATCTTATAGAATTTGCAGATATATTCTGTGAAAAAAATGTATTTTCAATTGAGCAGTCAAGAAGATTTTTAACTGCGGCAAAGGAAATGGGAGTGTCACTTAAAATCCATGCGGATGAAATAGTTCAACTTGGAGGGACAGAACTGGCGTGCGAGCTTGGAGCTACTTCAGCAGACCATCTACTTCAAGCATCAGATAAGGGAATAAAGATGCTTTCTGAGGGCGATACAATAGCTACTCTTCTTCCAGCTACGGCATTTTCGCTAAAAGAAGGCTATGCTAGAGCCAGATATATGATAGATTCGGGCTGTGCAGTAGCACTAGCTACGGATTTTAATCCGGGAAGCTGTTTTACAAACTCAATTCCGCTTGTAATTGCACTTGCTGCTATTAATATGAATATGTCAATTGAGGAAATTATTACAGCACTTACTATAAATGCGGCATCTGCGCTAGGTAAAGAATCAGAAATAGGAAGCTTGGATATAGGGAAGAAAGCTGATATAATAATCCTTGAATATCCATCTATAAACTTTTTACCATATAATGTGGGAGTAAATATAGTTGAAACTGTTATAAAAAATGGAGTTATAGTTAAGGGGTAATTATTAAATTAAAAAGGAGAATTGGAATGAAGGAAATGACTTTAGTAGAATTTGCAAAGCAAACCGCATCAAGCAGTCCAGTACCTGGAGGCGGAAGCATAGCAGCGCTTGCAGGCGCACTTTCCGCAGCGCTTGCTCAAATGGTGGCAGAGCTTACAGTAAATAAAAAAGGTTATGAAGATGCTGAAGCTAAAATGAAGGAATTAGCATCAAAAGCTGAAGCTATAAGAGCGCAGTTATTAGATGATATAAAGAGGGATTCAGAGTCATTCAATAAATATATGGAAGCGCTAAAACTTCCTAAGGAAACTGATGAAGAAAAGGCATTTAGAACCAATATGATGCAAGAAGGGTTAAAAGAAGCGGCTATAGTACCTTTTGAAGTAGCGTCACTAGCATATGAAATAATGCCTTTAGCAGACGAAGCGGTTATTAGCGGAAATAAAAATGCGGTAACAGATGGGCTTGTATCTGCTATGATGGCAAGAACAGCAGTACTTTCAGCACTTCTAAATACTAGAATAAATTTAGGGTCTATAAAGGATGAAGCTTTTGTAAAAGAGTATTCAGAAAAAGTTAAAAAACTTGAAAAGCAGACTATAGAATTTGAAAAAAATATATTAGATAAGTTCTATAATAACTAAATCTATTATAAAAATATCCTATGGAAATCATTTAAAATTTCTATAGGATATTTTATTTATGTAGCAAATTACATTTTTTAAGAAATTTGAGCTTGCAAATGATTTGCTAAAAAATTATCGAGTGCAGTAGAGCTACTTGAATTTATTCTTACTACAGGAACGTTATTTTTCTTTGCTTCGCTTACCGCGCTGTTAACCATTTTATGAGAAACAGTATTAGTAAGCAATATTAGCATATCAGGGATACCGATTTTTTTCTTTAATGGGCCATTTTCCTTAATCAATATTTTTGCCTTACAACCATGACATTTGCAAACATCTGCATATTGACAAACCATCCGTTCGTTGCCACCTATAATTACAAGTTTCATAAACTTAATACCTCCAATTTTGTTAAAACAGTAACATTAAAATGCAATAAGTTAGTCGAAACTAACCAATATATTAAAAAAATATTGGGCTAAACCCAAAGTTATATTCTAAATAAGTTAGCTATAGCTAACGCTTAACATATGTTATCATATATATATATCAAAGTCAATAGAAATTATGATAATGGGGTATGATTGTAAAATATATTTGCTTATGATATAATTAATTAGCATAAAATAACTACAATAAACCTCTTGATATCAAGAGGTTTATTGTGCGATTATATATTTTTTGAAAGGAGAAAAAATGAAGATAATATTTGATTGTGATAATACCTTTGGAGTAAAGAATTGTGATATAGATGATGGTTTAGCACTACTTTATCTTATCGGAAAGGATGTAAATATATTAGGAATTACAGCTACATATGGTAATAGTGATATAGATACAGTCTATGACAATACTAAAGTTATGCTTAAGGAACTTAAGAAAGATATTCCACTATTTAAAGGTTGTGAAAAAGCTGGAATTTATGAAAGTGAAGCCGTGGATTTTTTAGTGCAAAAGGCAGATGAACTAAGAGGTGAACTTGTAATTCTAGCGACAGGTTCGCTTACAAATATTTATGGAGCTTACCTAAAAGATAATGAGTTTTTTAATAAAGTTAAAGAAATTTGTCTTATGGGTGGAATTTCAGAAGATCTTATAATCAATGGAAAACTGATGAAAGAACTTAATTTTTCTTGTGATGCCAAAGCGGCTTATGGTGTACTTAAAAATGCTAAGAATCTTTCTATAGCAACGGGAAATAATTGTTTGAGTGCATTTTTTTCACATAAGGAACACGAAAAACGGTTAAAAAACGCAAACCTTGAAATTGCAAGATATATTTATGAAAATACAAATTATTGGTATGAATATATGAAGCGTTATGATTTAAAAGGATTTTATAATTGGGATGTTGTTTCGGCGGCTTATCTTTTGGATAAGTCATTGTTTAAAGATAACTATGTGATTATTAATCCAGATGAAGAATCTTTAAAGGAAGGGCGATTGTTTGGAAATGGTGATGAGATTAAAGTGAATTTGCCAAAACTTATAAGCAATGAAGCTTTTGAGGAAAATGTATATAAAACTTATTTTAATGTTGAATTTTAGAAAGGAATAAAAATGAAAAAACTTATAGCAGCTATAATGACATTTGTACTTTGTATGAGCCTTATTACAGGCTGTTCAAAGCAGGAACAAGCCACTAGTGGAGAATTTGATGCAAGTGTAGATTTTGAAAATATTGTAGAACAAGCAAAAGGCACTACTGTTACATTTTATGGTTGGGGGGGAGATGATGAGCGAAATGCTTGGCTTGACAATGAAGTGGCAAAAGAACTTAAAGAAAATTATGATATAACACTTCAGCGAGTTCCAATGGATATAGACCAAATTCTTGCAAAGCTTTCAGGAGAAAAACAAGCTTCGAGTGAAGAGGGTACTATAGATATGATTTGGATAAATGGAGAAAATTTTTATTCAGCTAAAGAGAATGGATTACTTTTTGGAGCTTTTGCAGAGAAATTACCAAATTTTGAAAAATATATGAATGCAGAGGATAAAGAAAATCAATATGACTTTGGATATCCGATAGAAGGTTTTGAAGCACCATATGGAAAAGCTCAGCTAGTGCTTATGGGAGATAGTGCAAAAGCAACAGAAATGCCTAAAAATACAGCAGAACTTATGGAGTTTGCAAAAAAATACCCAGGAAAAGTTACTTACCCAGCATTACCAGATTTTACAGGAAGCGCTTTTGTTAGAAATATAATATATGATACAGTAGGTTATGAACAATTTATGGATATGGAAGCCGATAAGGAAGTGGTTAGAGAAGCGATTAAACCAGCTATGGACTACTTAAAAGAACTTAATCCATATCTTTGGAATCAAGGGAAAACTTTTCCAGCATCTTCAACGCTTTTAGAAAATATGTTTGCAGATGGAGAAGTATATTTGAATATGAGCTATAGCCCTTATTCAGTAGCAGTTAATATAGAACAGGGGAAATTCCCAGAAACTGCAAAATCGTTCTTATTTGACAAGGGAACCATTGGAAATACTAACTATATAGCTATCGCAAACAATGCGCCGAATAAAGCAGGAGCTATGGTTGCAATAAATGAAATAATTTCAGCAAAACTTCAAGCTAGTCAATTTGATAAGTTAAAGACGGTTTCTGTTCTAGATTATACAAAGCTTTCAGATGAAGAAAAAGCTATGTTTGATAAAGTTGATATTGGAAAAGGAACTATCCCACAAGATGAACTTCTAGAGAAGCGTCTTCCAGAGATGCCAGCAAAACTTATTCCAATTATAGAAGAAATCTGGCAGGAAGAAGTGGTTGGTAAATAATGAGAAAGAGTTATCCTTATTTACTCTTAGCTCCATTTATATTTTTAACAGTAATATTCGCTTTGGGTGTGGGCAATGCCTTCATCCAAAGCTTTGGATATATTCCTACATTTGGAATGGAAGATATGACTTTAGATTATTATAGAGATGTGTTCTCAAAGCCTGAACTGTTTTCATCTATAAAATTAAGCTTTTATATTGCACTAACATCCTCAGTAATAGCAGTTTTATTTGGAATTATACTATGTTTAGCAATCATATCGAATAAAAAAGCAAGTTCTAAAGTTATGAATATAGTAAAGCTGCCTATTTTTGTACCACATACAATAACTGCATTCTTTGTAATTTTATTTTTTTCTCAAAGTGGCATTTTGGCGAGAGTATATTATTTAATTGGATTAATAGATGTTTCTGAAAAATTTCCGATGCTTTTATTTTCAGAAAATAGTATAGGCATAATAATTGGATATTTATGGAAAGAAATTCCATTTGTAGCATATTTTTTATTTGCATTTATGTCTAATATAAATGAGACCTTAGGTGAAGCGGCGGAGAATCTTGGTGCAAGCAGAATTAAGGTTTTTTTTCATATAATACTTCCACTTTCATTTCCGACAATAAATAAAGTTTTCATGATAATTTTTGCATTTTCATTTGGAGCATATGAACTGCCTTTTTTGCTTGGAGCAACTGTGCCAAAAGCATTGCCAGTACAAGCATATATTGAATATATCCATCCTGATCTTAGACATCGGGCGTATGCGATGGCACTTAATGGAGTTATACTAATAATAACGCTTATACTATCGGGCGTTTATTATATAGTATCTAAGAAAATAGAAAGAATAGATGGTAAGCATTATGAATAAAAATAATACTTTCATGAAAATTAATACAGTTATTGCCATTTTACTTATATTATTACCCTTAATAATTCTCCCAATATGGAGTTTTTTTGGAAGATGGCCTTGGCCGAATATAATGCCTTCTGGATTTTCGACAAGAGCTATAACTCAAATATTATCAAGCGGTACAAATATATATGGATTGGTTTTAAACAGTATAATCCTTTCGCTTATAGTCGCATTTATGGCTTCTATGATAGGGATGATGACTGCAAGAGCACTTATTCTATATGATTTTAAATTTAAAAAATTATTTTCATTTTTGTCAATAATGCCAATAATAGTGCCAGCAACGGCATTTTCTATGGGAATACATGTAGTATTTATAAAATTAGGATGGGCAAATACCTATTTTGGAGTGATTTTAGTACACCTAATATACGCACTACCTTATACAATAAATATAATGCTTGATATTACATCTTTAGTGGGGGACAGTTTGGAGATTCAGGCGCAGGTATTAGGTGTAAAACCACTTGAATCATTCTTTTATGTGACTTTTCCACTGCTTATGCCAGGAATAGTATCCTCTATGAGTATGGCGTATATAATATCCTATAGTCAGTATTTTTTGACCCTACTTATTGGTGGAGGAAAAGTAGAAACACTTTCTGTAGTTATGGTTCCTTTTATTCAAAGTGGAGATAGAAGCTTAGCGGCTATATATTCTTGTTTATTTATATTATCGATTTTTATAGTGTTTTTGATTTTTGAATATCTTATTAGAAAAAGCACTATGCTTAAAGAGTAACTTGGAGGTTTTTTTGAAACTAGCTATAAAAAATATATCTGTAGAGCTTTCGGGCAAAAAAATACTAAAAGACATTAGCTTAGAGGTAGAAGAAGGGATGCTTATATCTCTTTTAGGAGCTTCAGGCTGCGGGAAAAGTACACTACTAAAAACCATAGCAGGCATTATTCCTCAAACTAAAGGGAAAATCTTTTTAGGAGATATGATTGCAGATAATTTGGAACCACATAAACGAGGTACTGTAATAGTATTTCAAGATTTAAGACTATTTCCTCATATGACGGTACTAGAAAATGTATCTTTTGCGCTAAAAATGAAAGGTATGCCCAAACCTGAGTATAATAAAATAGCAAGAGAAGCGCTTGAAAAGGTTAAATTAGAGGGTTTTGAAAATAGAAAAATAAGAGAAATGTCAGGAGGGCAGATGCAGCGTGTGGCACTTGCAAGAGCCTTTGCGGCTAGACCTAACATTTTACTATTAGATGAGCCGTTTTCGAGCTTAGATGAAAATCTAAGGCAGGATATGAGAACTCTTTTGCTTGAATTACAAAGAGAATACAAAATCACTACAATTCTTGTAACGCATGACAGAGAAGAGGCACTTAGTCTTTCTGAAAAGATTGCACTAATGAAAGATGGGGAAATACTTCAGTATGATACTCCAAAAAAAATATATACTTCGCCAAATAATAGAGATATAGCCGATTTTTTTGGAGACAATATTTATATACAGGGAAGTGTAGAGCGTGGAATTTTTAAAAGTGAATATTTAGAATTCCAAACAAAAAAAATAGATGGAGCATACAGTCTTATGTTTCGTACTAAGGATATAAGTTTTTCTGAAAGTGAAACTAATAAAGAATTTAGAGTAAAAGCGATATTTTATAAAGGAAACTCATATGACATTGTTCTAGAAAATGAATATTTTAAAGATGCTTTGGGAATAAAAATAAGCTCCGAAAAATCCTATGAGGTAGGAGAAACCGTTTATTTAAAATTTAATACAAAAAACGCTTTGTTTTTTAACGATAAAGATAGCTAGAGTCAATAGCTATTTTTTTATTTTTTTGAATAAACGATTATATTTTTGGGAATAATATAATAAGGCTTATTTCAAAAGAGTAGATGATAGAGGAGAATTATGAAGAAAATATGCAAAATCGTAACGGAGATTTTTTTAAAAGATAAAAAATTAAGAGTTATATTAATAGGCTTAATAGTAGCGTCTTGCATATTATTAACTTATTCCTGGAAAACTGCGATAAATATAACTGAAAGAGAAGCCATAAAAATAGCAGAAACGGCTTCTGCTGGGATTTCTAATACAATTATAAATAATTTTACTACAGAAAAAAATCTAGGGATATTAGAAAAGGATCAATCTTATAAAGATTTAAAAAAAGCGCTTTCTTTCATAGCAAATATTGATAATGATATAACTTTTTCTTATATACTAATAAAGACAGGAGACAAAATTAGGATTTTGGCAGATTCAGAAGAATTTAATTCTAAAGATTATTCGCCTCCAGGAGATTATTATTTTGAAGCAAGTGAGGAATATTTCGAAGCATTTGAATTAGGAGAAACTATAATAACGAAAGCAAATAGAGATAGATGGGGAATCTGGCGCAGTGTGTTAGTTCCTATATTTGATGAAAACGGAAAGGTTATGGCAGTCTTTGGACTTGATTATGACCATGAAGTGTGGCATATATATGCAAAAATTCAAACAATACAAGCGGTTATAATAAGTTTGGCAGTAATGTTAGCTGCAATAGCATTGTATTTTTTTATATATCAAAATAAAGAATTAAGACTTGAAAGGCAAAAACTAATAGAATCAGAAAAAAAACTTAAAGAGAGTGAAATATTATTTAGGTCAGTTTTTGAACAAGCGACAATTGGAATTGCGATAGGAAATTCACAAAAGAATATAGCGACAATTATAGATGGCAGAAATACTATAAATCCTATGTTTCAAAAAATTTTAAATCGAAGTGCGGATGAATTAAAGACTATGAATTGGGATGAAATAACTCATCCTGAAGATTTGAAAAAAGACCTAGACTATTTTTATCAATTTCAAAAAGGAGAAATTGATGGATATGATATGGAAAAGCGATATCTTAGAGCAGATGGATCATATGTGTGGGTACATATGATGGTATCTTTTTTAAATTTAGATTTAAATGATACTAAAAAACATCTTTGTTTAATCGAAGATATAACAAAGCAAAAAGATAAAGAAATGAAGTTGAAGTATATAAGCGAACACAATACGCTTACAGGGCTATATAATAGAGCTTATTTTGAACAAGTATTAAGAGAAGAATCAAGTCACATTCACGATAAAAAAAGAGCGGTAGTTTTAGTGAATATAAAGAAATTTAATCTTTTAAATATAACATATGGTTATTTTTATGCTGAAAATATAATAAAAATTTTGGCAAAAGAATTAGAAAAGTTAAATTCCGATAATATAAGTTTATTTCATATAGCGATAGATAGATTTATATTTTATATAAATGGATATGATGCGAGAATAGACTTAGATGAAATTTGCAGTAAAATAAATGCTCTAATAAAAAATGTGATAGAGGTGTACAATATAAAAGCTTCTGTAGGGGTAGTGGAACTTAGTGGGAACTATGTGAGTTCAGAAGACTTACTCAAAAAAGCAGCTATAGCAGTGGAAGGCAATTTCTGTAGTGTGGGAAGTAGATGTTGCTATTTTGATGCTTCTATGGAAAAAACCATTTTAAGAAAAGAAGCCATAAAAAATGAATTATCAAGTATATCAAGAGGGATGAATGAAAATTCTTTATTTGTAGTATATCAGCCGATAATAAATCTAAAAAATAAAACTGTTTATGGATTTGAGGCTCTAGCTAGATTTAAAAGTAAATCCTTCGGGCTTATATCTCCAATTGAATTTATACCAATCGCAGAGGAAACTCAGCTTATAGTTCCGCTTGGAAAAATAATAATGAAAAAATCATTTGAATTTTTAAATATTTTAAATAAAGAACTTAGTTTGGAACTTAAAATGTCTGTAAATGTTTCTGGAATTCAATTATTAAGAGATGATTTTTTAAAAGATTTAGAAAACCTAATTATAGAAACTGAAGTTATAAAATCCAATATAAAATTAGAGATTACAGAATCGTTTTTTTCAAATGACCTAGATGAAATAAATCATAGGATAGGACTATTGAAAAATATGGGAATATCTGTAGCTATAGATGATTTTGGAACAGGGTATTCTTCTTTTTCTAGAGAAAGGGAATTAGATGTAGATTGCCTTAAACTCGATAAATCATTTATAGACACTTTACTTTCAGTAGAAGAAGAAAAAGCGATAACAGCAGATGTGATTTCGATGGCGCATAAATTAGGGCATTATGTAATTGCGGAAGGGGTAGAATGTGAATCTCAAGAAACTTATTTGTTAAAGTATGGATGCGATTTTGTTCAAGGCTATCTTTACAGTAAACCGTTATTACAAGAGGATGCATTTGATTATATTAAACAATACTAAAAAATAAAAAGCTTTTTACAAAGGATATGAAAATATTTCCTTGATAAAAAAGCTTTTTTTATTATTACTTAAAATCCAGAAGAAGCATTGATGTTTTTGGTCTCCCAATATGAAGCGGAAATAGCTTTCATTACTGCATCTTTTTCAGATTCGCATAGATTACCATGTTCGAATAAAGTAGTGAGTTCATGCACTAAATTTTTAGCTTGCTTAAGAGGGTCATTTGTAAATTTATATGTAGAAAAAACATCGGAGTCGGTATCTGATATAAGGTAATCAATGCTGACATCAAAAACCGAGGCTATTGTAGAATATATCTCAGTTTGTTTAGGGTAACACTTTCCACTCTCATAGTTTATGAGCGTTCTGGTTGTGATGTTAAGCTTTTTAGATAATTCTCCTTGAGTAATTTTTGAATTTTTTCTAAGCTTTTTAAGTTTTTCGCCAAATAACACTTAGATTTCACCTCCTTAGAATAGAATGAAAAACATTTCATTAAAATGATATCGAAAAAATAAAAATATGTCAAGTGATTTGACATTATTTTATGAAAATTCTGCAACTGATACAAAATGTCACATAAAAACCATCAAAATAAAAAATAAATTTGATATCAAAACAGCATAATATAATGACTTTTGAAGGGGTTTATGGTAAAATATATATTAAGTGAATTTTAATACTATAGACAAAAGAAAGGGATATTTTATGAGGGTAGCAATTAAGAAAAAAATTGCGTCATTGTTGGTATTTGTTATGATTTTTACCTCGTTTGTGCCAGTATATGCGGCGCCGAGCAAGAATAAATCCAAAAATGACATAGAAGGTCATTGGGCAGAGACTGATCTTTTAGCAATGGCGAGTAATGGTGTTATGGGGGGGTATCCAGATGGAAGCATGAAGCCAGATAGATATGTAACCATAGCGGAAACGGTAAAAATAATAAATAAAGCATTTAATATAGTAGGTGCAGGCGATGTATACTCAATTCCGTATACAGATGTAAATCCATATCAGTGGTATTCGGCAGATATAGCCCTTGCAGTTGAAAATGGATATCTGCTTTCAATAGCGCCAGGGAAAAGGCTTAAGCCCAATGCTCCAGCAACAAGAGAACAGATAGGTGCTATGTTTGCACAAGTTATGGGACTTGAATCAAAAACACTTGATCCAGTTTCGAAATTTAGCGATTATGGAAAAATAACACAAGGATATAATTACTATTTTGCCGCAGCGGTGAAAGAAGGACTATTTGCTGGATATCCAGATAATACATTGAGACCGCAGACTACTGTAACAAGAGGTATAATGGCGGCAGTAAGCAATAGAGCTATGTCTCAAAGTCAAACCACGGAACTACACAAGATATTTGTAGGACCTAATGATATACTAGTTGAAACTTCGGGAACTATTATTTCTAACAAAATAGTAGATAATCTATGGATTTCAGCAAGTGTAGGCGAAGGGACTGTAACCTTAGATAATGTAAAGGTGAGAGGAAAACTTGTTATAAAAGGCGGGGGACCTAATTCAGTTGTTGTAAAAGGTGATTCAGATATACCTCTTGTATATATGGAAAAAGAAACAAGAGATTTAAATCTAAAGGTTGAAAAACCTGCTATTGTAGGAACTGTAAATGTAAATGCAGGTTCTAGAAATTATGTGACAGGAGAAATTGAAGCTCTTATCCCAAATGTGAGGAGAGGAGAAGTAAGAGTCGAAAAAGCTAAAATAAAAACTATTGAAGTAAAAGGTGAGGACTCGGATTTATATGTAGATAAAAATTCAGATATAAGCACAATAACTGTAAATCGAAGTGCATCAAATGCTTATATGTCTCTTGATGGAAAGATAACATCGGTAGTAATATCAGCGCCTCTTACTAAGGCAGAAGTACTCGGAAAAATAAATAGTATATATTTGACATCTACTGGTAGAGCTTCAGAGATTCTTGCAGAAAAAGGAAGCCATATTACCACTGTGAAAACAGATGCAGATAGAGTATCTATAAGAGGCAAGGGGCAAGTAGATAGTGCTATAATAAATGGGAATGATTGTAAAATAGATACAGTTCCAACTAAAGTTGAAGTAGATAAAAATGCAAGTGGGACAACATCTAATGGAAAACCGATTACAGGTGGAAGTAGTGGAACTACCCAACCTGGTGGTGGAATCGGAGGCGGAACTGTTGGACCAAATGATCCAGATGCTAAAGTAACAGGCATGGAGGTTACAAAATATCCTCCGACGGAGAAACTTGTATATACAGTAGGAGATACTCTGAATTTAGATGGGTTAGAGGTTACTTTTAAATATAGTAATGGAGCAACTGCAAGTGTACCTTTGAAGGATTTTGCTACAAACTCTATTTCAATAGATCCTAATCCAGATGGAAAAACTAAAGTTTTAGCAAGCACTAAGACTGTAAAAATAACACATGTACCAACAAGCAAATCAGCGACACTTAATCTTACAGTAAATGCTATTCCTAAAGTTAAGGAAATGATGATTATGACATCACCAAAAACTACCTATATAGATGGGGAGTTACTTGATTTTACAGGAATGGAAGTTTTACTAAGATATGATAACGAAGCTACAAAAACTGTAAAATTTGAAAAAACAACTAATGCAGAGGGCAAAGCTTCGGATTCATTTAAAGATATAGGTATAGAAACTTCACTTCAAAATGGAATTCCACTTACACTTAAGCGACCAGGAACCGTTCAAGAAACTAAAACTATCACAGTGTCGTTTAGGAATGCAGGAAATCAAATAATAAAAACGCAAGATCCATTGTATGTAAATGTTAACCCGATAGCAAGAATTAATGCAGTTTCGGCTTCAGGTTATAAGTTCTCTTATTTATATGGAGATAAATTTGATTTTACAAACCTAGAAGTTAGACTTGTGAGTAGTGACCCAGATGCGGCGCAAATAGAACTTAGATATATTCCGGCACTAAAAGATTTTGTATTTAAAAAACAAAATACAAGTGATGATCAATATACAGTGGCAGATTTATATAGAACAAAAGCTGCAAATGGAGATATTTTAAGAGAAGTTAAAATTACACAAGAAATAGCTAAAAAAGACGTTTTGGTTGAGCATGGAACAGATGTTGGGCTTGGAGATATTGATAATGTAAAGAAAATCAAAATAACTCATAGTGCAAAAGATGTAGCTCCAGCAAGTGTAGAAATAAACATGCAGATTAAACCACCTTCAAAAGCTGTAAGTGCTACGGTTACAGGGATGGGGGTTCAACTTGATGAGGGAAATACTGTTAATCTTCAAAATTGGGATATCACAGTATTCAGAGATTCTATAGTTAATCAAAATCCTGATAATCCTCAAGCTTCAGATAGTACGAAAGTGCTTTATGGAACGGCAAGTACAACTCCTTCAGCGAAGCTGTATGAATATACAAGCAGAAGTGATCAAAACACATGGAAACCATATAACTATTCAACTGGAGATACTTTCAGAAATATGCAGATTCTAGTTATGCAAAAGACTGCATCTGGAACCATAATTCCAGGACCAGATTTAGTAACATCTCCAGATTATACTTGGCAGAGAAAAGATGTTGCTGTAAAAATAATTCATTCTGAGTCAGGTGTTAGACTAGATACAAATGGTAATCCAATACCGACAAGTTACAATAGTGTGGAACTTGCGTATATTCCAATAGTAGTAAAACCTGAAAATGGAATAGAATTATTTGAGATGCTTGTAGATCCAACACAAGAAGGAACTCCGCCAAAGACTAAAATGTTTTTTGTAGATGATGTATTGGATATAAAATCAATGACTGTACTTCTTAAAGAATACGGTAAAACAGGTGAAAATCTAGTATTTGGTGATACTGGAGGAGTCTTCACTGCAAAAGGTATAAAAGTTACACTTTTATTAAAAGATGGTAAAACTGAAATAGGAAGTGTAAATAGTGACCTTAATAGCTTAATACTAACAAAAGATCATGATGGTGCAAAAGTCAAGATAAGCATACTTGATGGAGATCAGCCACGTATCATATATTCAAAAGAATTAAAAGTTAAAACAAAAATCAAAGCTGTTGATATTTATAGTATAACTCCAAGGGTAGGATCTCTTCCAAGTACTACAATAGCAACTAATCCAGATTGGTATCCTCAATATGGAAGTGAAACTGTAAGTTGGATGGGCGAACTTGATGCAAATGGAAGATTTAAATCTGGAATTGCATATCAGGCGTTAGTTAGACTAAGAGCTAAACCGGGATATACTTTCTATGGAATAACAGCAGGAAACATAACGGTAGATAATATAAATGGAGTGAAAATTCCTCCGGTTTCTGGATCGTTTATACTTTCTGAAGATTTTGAAACAGTGACATTTAGAGTAGAATTTTCGGCAATGGCAGCTCCTGTAGGTTTTACGGCTCCGGCGCCAGCTCCAGTTACTACGCTTTATGCAGCACCAGAGGCTACGACTTTCAATTACACTGAGCCTACAGTATATACAGATGTTTCAACTGCTACAGAATTTTATAATGCGCTTAGCAATTCAAATGTTTCAGCAATAAAAGTAGTTAAGAGTATGACGTTAGCTCAAAATACAGTTATAACTAAACCAGTTACGGTTGTAGATGGAGCAACTTTGAGTTATAGTGCAGACCCAATTACTTCAGGAAGAAATGTAGGTTTTGGAGATAAAAACTACAAGACTATAAAACAATTTAGAATAACTGGAAAAGGTGTACTTTATATAAAAACTGGAGCTGTGCTTAACAAATCAGGAAAAGGAATGTATAAAGTAGATAATGGTGGTAGAATAATTGTTGCAGGAACACTTAGTAATGCTGGTAGAAAATGGATTGGAAAAGAAGGCACTACACTTAAAACTTATGGAAAATCAGCAGTAGTTATAACTGGTTCTATGGCAGGGCCTATTATGACAATTGAAGGGAATGCAGACTTACTTCAATCACTTACATTAGAGCAGAACTTAGTAGTATCTGATGGCGCTACGCTTAATGTGAAAAATAGTGCGACCTTAACAGCTAACAATAATGTTACTGTAAATAATAAGGGTAAAATTAATGTAGGTGAAAATGCTATGATTTCTGGAACTGGAAGATATACCGGAGAAAGTCCTATGGGAACTTACTTCTCAGGATTTATATTTGAATCAAAAGAACCTATTAAATACAGCTCTAATAAAACGGAGATAAACCAAAAACAGGTTGGATCAAGTATAAAACTTACTTTTAAAGTTCCTAAGGAAGCTAGAACTGTTTATCTAAGTGATACTTTTGTAAGTAGCACAGATTTAAGAACTGGAACTTACGCGTTACAAGGGAATGACAAAATTGGAACAGTCCTTATAGAGGTAGGGCGACCTTCATCTAGTACAGGATTATCAAATGTTAATTTTGGTTATAAGGCTAGAGGTATAGTTATACCTAATGATATTTCTCCAGGGAAATACACATTAACAGGTATAATTGGAGGTGCTGACGTAACGTTAGACATCTATATAGATTAGATTCAATAAAAGAATATTAAATAAAAAAGGTATGTTGTGAGTTTTTAGCACAACATACCTTTTTTTATAAGAGTATTATTAATACTCGAATTATGATATTTTAGATTGGGTGATTAAATGTATTTTCTTCATAAATACTATTTTCTATCTTATTATTTATAGACCATCTATTTTCTAAAAATTTTCTTGCTACATCTGGGAAAATTGCATATGAAAGTACATCTTCTTCTGAAAGCGCAAGTCCATTAATTTCTTTTTTAAATTGCATGTAACTTTTAACTGAGATTTCTTCATAAACGTGATTTTTTAAAATAATTTCTTTTATATCGTCAGAGATGCTTATAGGTGGATTTCCATATCTTCCAAGAACATAGTCTTTTATTTCGGTAGGAACCATTTTATAACGCTCATTTAACATTACGTTAAATACAGCTTGAGTTCCAACCATTTGACTCATAGGAGTAACTAAAGGAGGGTAACCTAAATCCTTTCTTATGCTAGGAACTTCACTTAGTACAGCTTCGAATTTATCAGATAAACCTTGCTGTTCTAATTGAAACATAAGATTAGATAACATTCCGCCTGGGACTTGATATACAAGCGTTTTTATATCAGTATCAAGCATCCTAAAGTTAAACATACCATTTTCTATATATTTATCTCTTACCTTAGAAAAATGCTCTGAAATTAAATTCAATTTTTCTAAATTTAAATTGGTATTATACTCCATATTTGTAAGGGCAGCGTGAATTGATTCGGTTGGAGGTTGAGAAGTACCTTTTGAAAATGGAGATATAGCAGTATCTATGCCATCTATACCCGCTTCAGCAGCTTTTATATAGTTCATTTCCGCTAGTCCAGCAGTACAATGAGTGTGAAGGTGTATAGGAATGCTTATATTTGATTTCAGGGCTTTTACTAAATCGTAAGTTATTTTAGGAAGAAGTATTCCAGACATATCTTTTATGCATATAGAATGTGCTCCCATAACTTCTAATTTTTTTGCAAGGTCAAGATAGTAATCTATGGTATGCACTGGACTCTCAGTATATACAATAGCAGCTTGAGCAATTCCGCCGTATTTATTTATAGAATTAATACTTGTGATTAGATTACTATAGTCATTTAGTGCATCAAACACTCGTATTATATCAATTCCATTCTCAATAGCTTTTTTTATAAAGGTATCAACTACGTCATTGCTGTAATGCTTATATCCTAGTAAATTTTGACCTCTTAAAAGCATTTGAAGCTTTGTATTTTTTACATTTTTCTTTATAGTTCTAAGTCTTTCCCATGGATCTTCGTCTAAATATCTAAGGCATGAGTCGAAGGTCGCGCCTCCCCACATTTCCAAAGAATAATAGCCAGCTTCGTCCAGAGTTTTTATGATTGGAAGCATATCTTCGGTAGAGAGTCTTGTGGCCATAAGTGATTGGTGCCCATCTCTTAAAACGGTTTCGGTTATATTTATATTATTAATCATGATGATAACTCCTTCTTTTAAATGGTTTTAAGTATTGCTTTATATTTATAAAATAACATAATTATATACAAAAATAAATGAAAAACTGCATTTTTGAATAAAAAGATTTTTGAGTTGCAATTATAGTTAAAAAAATAACTGCACAATTTTCAAAAAATATTTATTAGAGCTTTCAAAACTATATTTTTTGCAAATTTAAATAATCTAATTGCTTGTTTTTAAATTATTTTTAAAATAAACAGCTTAGATATTAAAGAAAATGATAAAATATTAACGACGAAATGAGAAGGATAAAGTTCAATTTATTGACTTTAAGTAATCAACTTCTTCTTTAGTTAGTTCTCGTGTTTTTCCTAGTGGGAGATTGCCAAGTTTTAAATTTCCCATAGATAGTCGCTTAAGGTATATTACTTCGATGTCTTGCGATGCAAACATTTTTCGAACTTGTCTATTTCGTCCTTCACCTATAGTTATTTCGCATTGATTAGTATGTTTAGGATGCATCTTAATAGAAGCTTTTTTTGTCATATAATCATCTATAAGTACTCCATTTTCCAAATTAGTTAAAGCAGAAGCACTTATAGGCTTGTTTGTTTTTACGAGATAGGTTTTTTTAATATGGTGTTTAGGATGAGTTAGTTTATTTGTTATCTCGCCATCGTTTGTAAGTATTAACAGTCCTTCTGTATCATAATCAAGTCTTCCTACAGGGTATAACCTTTCTGAATAGTTATTTTTTACAATATCAATAACTGTTTTTCGACTTCTATCGTCAGATACGCTAGATAAATACTTAGCGGGCTTGTTAAGCATAAGATATATTTTTGAACTTTCTTCTTTTATTATAGTATCGTTGTAGGACACGATATCTGTTTCAGAAACTTCAGTTCCAAGTTCTGCAACGACTTGTCCGTTTATTTTTATTTCGCCATTTTTTATGAGCTCGTCGGCTTTTCTTCTAGACGTTATTCCGCTTGCTGCTATAAATTTATTAAGTCTCATAATTGACCTCACATTTAAATCATATTTTTTGTTTACTTTAAAAAAGATTATATCACAATATATATTTTTTTTCTAGACATAAATAATTATTTATACGGCGTAAGGCTTGATTTTATTATATTATTATATTGGACAGTGTATTTTGAAGAGTTTTTATACAAAATTTTTTTGGAGTTTTCCATTTAAAATGTTATTATAGGAATAGGAAGATAATTATATAGATAATATGTGATAAAATATATATGTTGTGGAGGTTTGAAATGTTTAAGATAAAATATTTGTTTCATAGTGGGTTTTTAGTAGAAACTGAGGATAGAATTATAGTTTTTGATTATTTTGAGGATAACTGCAAAAAAAAGAGTGCTTTTGATTGTGGACGATTAAAGTCAGAAGATTTTTCTAATGATAAAAAAGTAGTGTTTTTTGTATCCCATGCACATTATGATCATTTTGATAAAGAAATATTTAAGCTCCATAATAATGCGAAATATGTAATTTCTAATGATTTAAGAATTGCTAAAAATGAAAGCATTATGCTTTGTGCACCTTATGAAAAATTTGAAATAGATGGCCTCAAAGTGGAAACTTTTGGGTCTACAGATGAGGGTTTAAGTTTTCTTGTTGAAATTGAAGGTAAAAAGATTTTTCATGCAGGAGATTTAAACTGGTGGCACTGGGAAGGTGAAACGGAAGACGAAAAGGAAAATGCTAAAAATTCTTTTTTTAGAGAAGTAGAGAGAATTATAGGAACAAAAATAGATATTGCTTTTTTCCCTGTGGATCCTAGATTGGAAGATGCATATTTTTATGGAGGAAAATATTTTATTGAAAAAGTAAGCCCGAAGGTGTTTATTCCTATGCATTTTCAAGATTGTTACTATATAACCCAAAAATTTAAAAATTATGTTGAAGAAGAATCTAAACTTACTAAGGTGCTTACTATTGAAAAAAGAGGACAAGTACTAGAGTTTTAGAAATTCTTATGGAGGAATAGATGAGGAAAAACATTTCAGAAAAAATATTGGAATTAATGAATGAGGAATCTTATAAAAACTTAACATTCAAAGAGTTAAGTATGATTTTTGCATCAAATAAAAGCGATGAGAAATTTTTAGGAGAAGTACTTGAAAAGCTCATGGATAGTGGGGAAGTACTCAAAACTAAAAAAGGAAAATATGGACTTGCTATTCGAAATGGGTTTGTAAAAGGAATAATTAAGATTAATCCTAAAGGGTTTGGGTTTATACTTCAAGATGAAGATGATATATTTGTTTCTCCTCCAAACTTAGGAACGGCTATGGATGCAGATGTGGTTCTTGCAAAAATTGTTGCAGAAAAAGGAGAACGTGAAAGAGCTGAAGCGGAAGTTGTCAGCATTCTTAAACGAAATACAGATACGATTGTAGGAATGTTTGTTAGCAGTAAAAATTTTGGATTTGTAGTACCTATAGATAACAGACAATCATATGATATATTCGTATCGGGCGCAAATACAAAAGGCGCACAAAACAGGGATATGGTAGTGTGTAAAATAATATCTTATCCAGATGGAAAGAAAAAGCCTGAAGGGAAAGTGACCGAAATTTTAGGGAAGAAAAATGATCTTTCGGTAGAAATAGAAAGTGAACTGGTTCAGAAGAAAATAAAGACTGAGTTTCCTAAGAAAGTAATGAGTTATGTTAAAAGTCTTGAAGATGGAGCGACAAAAGAAGAGTTATCAAAACGTACTGACTTTAGAAATAAGCTTATATTCACGATAGATGGAGAAGATGCAAAAGATTTAGATGATGCGATATCTATTGATAAAAATGAAGATGGCACATATACTTTGGGAGTACACATTGCAGATGTAAGTCACTATGTAAATGAGCATTCTCCTTTAGATAAGGAAGCTGTAGAAAGAGGGACATCTATATATTTTGCAAATCGTGTAGTGCCTATGCTTCCTGAAAAAATATCAAATAATTTATGTTCTTTAAATCCGAATGAAGCTAAGTTGACCCTTTCATGTGTTATGAGAATAAATGACAAGGGGAAGGTGCTTGATTATGAAATTGTAAATAGTGTAATAGAATCAAAGTATCGACTAACCTATCCTGAAGTTACAGATTTTCTTGAAGGGAAGCCTAGTAATATAATGGGGTACAAAGACGAAAAGCTTGAGAATGCGCTTAAGGTATCTCATGAATTGGCAAAAATACTCGAGGAAAAGAAACGAAAAAGAGGAAACCTTGATTTTGATTTTCCGGAATCTAAATTTGTAATAGAAGATAACAAAGTGGTTGGTGTTGAAAAACGCGAAATGGGAATTGCAAACAAAATTATTGAAGAATTTATGATTGCAGCAAATGAACTTATCGCAGAAGTTTTTTGCGTTCAAGAAATTCCGTTTTTATATAGAGTCCATGAAGATCCAGATGCAGAAAAAATAGCAACTATATTTAAATTTTTATCAAATATGAATATAAAAATCAAGCTTAGAAAAGATGGCGATATTCATTCTACAGATATCCAAAAGATAATTGAAGAAACTAAAGAACTTGAGCAAAGTACAATAATATCGTATGCGCTTTTAAGATCACTAAAAAAGGCAAGATACTCTCCAGATTGTATTGGGCATTTTGGACTTGCAGCAAAATACTATACTCATTTTACATCACCGATAAGAAGATATCCTGATTTACAAATTCATAGAATAATAAAAGAAAGTATTTCTGGGAATCTTGATGAAAAACGAATTACTCACTACGAGGGAATTATTTCAGACGTGGCAAACCAATGCTCAGAGAATGAAATAAAAGCAATGGAGACAGAACGAAGTGTAGATGATCTTCTGAAATGTCATTATATGAAGAATCATATAGGAGATGAATTTGAGGGTAGAATTGTTAGTGTAACAAACTTTGGGATGTTTATAATGCTAGAGAACACGGTGGAAGGTCTAGTTAGATTTGCGGACATAGACAGTGATTATTTTGTGTTTGATGAAATGAATTACTGCGCTAGAGGCGAAAGAACTGGAAAAATATATCGTGTAGGAGATAAACTTAAAGTAGAAGTAGGCAGCGTGGATTTTGCGTTCAAAGAGATTAGGCTTACAATTATTTAGTTTTGTATAGATTTTTTTGTAATTTCATTATAAAATATTATTAAAAATAAATCGGAGGGTTTTGAAATATGAACACGTTATCAGTTAAAGTTACTGAAGATATATATTATATCGGGGTAAATGATAGAGAGACTTATTTATTTGAAAATATGTGGCCACTAGATAATGGAGTCACTTATAATTCTTATATAATTAAAGATGAAAAAAACGTACTATTGGATACAGTAAAAATAAATAAGGTAGATAGTTTTGTTGAAAAGATGGATGAGGCTTTATCGGGCGAAAAATTGGATTATTTGGTAATTCACCATATGGAGCCAGATCATTCGAGTTCTCTAAAAAATATAATTAGTCTATATCCAGATGTTACACTTGTGGTTAACAAGAAAACTAGAGAAATGCTTAAAGAGTTTTATGGAATAGAAGACATGAATATGCTGGAGGTAAAAGAAGGCGATGAACTTTGCTTAGGGAAAAGAACACTAAAGTTCATTATGACACCGATGGTGCATTGGCCAGAATCTATGATAAGTTATGAAACTTATGACAAAATACTATTTTCACAGGATGCATTTGGTGGATTTGGTGCACTAAATGGCCCTATTTTTGATGATGAAATAAACTGGAAGTATTATGAGTCTGAAACTAGAAGATACTATTCAAACATAATAGGAAAACATTCAAAGCAAGTTCAGGGGGTTTTAAAAAAATTAGAAGCACTTGAAATCAAAATGATTTGTCCGGTACATGGTCCTGTTTGGAGAACCAATCCTGCAAAAATAATAGAAGAATATAGAAAATGGTCAAATTACGAAACCGAAGAAGGGGTAGTAATTGTATATGGTTCTATGTATGGAAATACAGCCACTATGGCAGAAACTGTAGCAAGATATTTAGCAGAAGAAGGCATTAAAAATATAAAGATATATGATGCTTCAAAAACTCATCATTCATACATCGTTAATGATATATGGAAATACAAGGGTTTAATATTAGCAAGCTGTGCGTATAACAATGGTTTATTCCCACCTATGGCTACGCTTGTTAAGGTGATTGAAATGAATAATATAAAAAATCATATTCTTGGAATTTGTGGTTCATACAGCTGGAGTGGTGGGGGTGTTAAAACTCTAAAGCAATTTGCAGAATGCAGTGATTATGATGTCATAGAGCATACGGTAGAAGCTAAGTGTTCTCCTAAAAAAGAAGATTTGGAGAGCCTAGCGATAATAGCTAAAGAAATGGCTAAAAGACTAAGAGGAGAATAAAGTGTCTGATATAAAAATAGTTGCGCAGAATAAAAAAGCAAGATTTAATTTTGAAATATTAGAAACTTATGAAGCAGGAATTGAACTAAAAGGAACAGAGGTAAAATCTATAAGACTGTCTAAAGTCAATCTGTCTGAGGGATATATTTCAATAGATAATTCTGAAGCTTATCTTAAGCAAGTGCACATAAGTCCTTATGAACAAGGAAACATTTTTAATGTAGATCCGCTTAGAGTAAGAAAACTTTTGCTTCATAAATACGAAATAAAAAAATTGATTGGCGAAACAACGTTGAAAGGATACACTATAGTTCCTATAAAGATGTATTTAAAAAGAGGAAAAGTTAAACTTGAAATAGGATTAGCTAAAGGAAAAAAACTTTATGATAAGAGAGAAGCTCTTGCCAAAAAGGATACAGAAAGAAGAATGCAAAGAGAACTTAAAAATTATTAGGTTTCTATTTACAATGTAGCAGTTTTCCTGCTATAATACAAAGGTTAAAAAAACTGAAAGGAATATAAGATATGTCTTTATATAGCAAATGGGATAAGCTTGCTTATCAAATCGAAACTCAAGAAGAGTATGAAGCATTTTGGGGAGAATATCTTCCAAAAGAAGCAAAATTTTATGATTATCTACTAACTCATAAAGAAGAGGTTTTAAAAGGAACTGTTGAAAAGTTAGCAGAAAAGTTTGAAGTGGAAGCACTTACTGTAGTAGGATTTCTTGATGGAATAAACACATCTTTAACTGAAGAGTTAGATATGGAATCATTAAGCGAAGATACAGAAGTAGCATTAAATATTGATTTTGAAAAATTATATTTCAATATGTTGGCAGCTAAAGCAGATTGGTTATATGGCATGGAAGCTTGGGAAGGTATTTTAACTGCTGAGCAGAGACAACAAATTAAAAAAGAATATAATAAGACTAGAACGGTAGTCAATGAAAACAAAATCGGAAGAAATGATGATTGTCCTTGTGGCAGCGGAAAGAAATACAAAAAGTGCTGTGGCAAATAGTTTGAAAGAAACCTTTGAGATGTTCATTCTCAAAGGTTTTTTTATAAGGGGAATTTATGTATAAGCTAAACTTAACTAATGATTTTTTTGAATACAGGATTTTAAATTTTGAAGCTCAAAAGGAAAATTATTCAAAATTTATAAAGAGTCTTAAACAAAGAAAACAAGATGGATTTAGTTGTGAATATGAAATAGAAGGAGAAAGTCTAGACTTATTTTCTGATAAATATGGGTTTGAAGCTCAAAGTATAATTGTAATATTTACCCCATATTCAAGTTGTGAGAAATTAGAAATTGCACAAAAAAGCAATCTATCTGTTCATGCGTGCAGCATAGATTATCATAAGGGAGTTAAAGCTATTGCAAATAAACTGGCAATTGAATTATGTGATAAATATCCTAATTTAAAATATCACATTCAGTGTGATAATGGAGAATACAATGAAAAATTTTTTGCTATGGAGTCAGGACTCGGCAAGCGGGGAGTAAATTCGCTTGTAATAAATGATATTTATGGGAGTTATGGATTTTTATCACTATTGTTTACTGATATAGCATTTGAAGAATACAAAACAGAGAAAACTAATTGCATAAATTGTAAAAAATGTATAGAGAGTTGTCCTACGGGTGCAATTTTCGAAAATGGATTAAATTTCAATAAATGTATTTCTTACTTGACGCAAAAAAAACACTTGGATGAAAATGAAGAAAATATTTTAAAAAAACAGTATAAAATATACGGATGCGATATTTGTCAGATTATATGTCCTGAAAATAAAAATAAAAAATCTTCAAATATTGAAGATTTTAATGTAGATTTATTGTATAATATAAACTTAGATGATGTATTAGGCCTTAGTAATAAAGAGTTTAAACATATATATGGAAATAGAAATTTTTCTTGGAGAGGAAAGAGTATTATTAAGCGTAATATTCTTATTGTAGACAATGAATAGACATACAAGAATAGTAAAGACTCTAATAGAGATGTATCCAGATGCTGAATGTGAGCTAGTGCATGAAAATCCATTTCAACTTTTAATCGCGACTATTTTAAGCGCACAGTCAACTGATAAAAGAGTAAATATAGTTACAAAGGAATTATTCAAAGAATATAAAAATCCCAAGGAACTAGCTAGTGCGGATATAGAGGTGCTAAAAGAGCGTATAAAGAGTATCGGTTTTTATAATTCAAAAGCAGAAAATATAATAAAGACTTCAAAAATAATTCTGGAAAAATATGACTCGAAAGTGCCAGATGATATGGAGGGTTTAACCTCATTGCCAGGAGTAGGACGAAAAACTGCAAATGTAGTTCTAAGTAATTGTTTTGGAATTCCGGCATTTGCAGTAGATACTCATGTTAAGAGAATAAGCTTTAGGTTAGGACTTACCCAAAATACCAATCCAGACTTGATTGAGAAGGATGTAACATCAAAAATACCTAAGAGTATGTACACAAAAGCACACCACGCAATGATATTTCATGGAAGAAGAATGTGTAAAGCAAAGAATCCTTTATGCGAAAGCTGTTTATTGACAAATGATTGTAATTATTATAAAAAATAAAGGAGAATGGTAATTTGAAAAGTACAGGTTTGAAAATTTTTTTAGGAATAGTATTTTTGACAGCACTTATTTCAGGTATTTTAATTTATTCTTTTTCTAATACTGTTTCAGCAGCAAAAATACTAGATAATATTTATGTGAATGATACCAATGTAGGGAATCTTTCAAAAGAAGATGCGAGAAAGTTGTTGAAATCAGAAAATGCGTATAAAAATATCGATTTAAGATATGATGGGAAATCGCATGTCTACAGTTTGACGGAATTAGGGTGCGAATTTGATTTAGAGGAAGCTGTAAACGAGGCTTATCAAGTAGGGCGAAGTGGTGAAATCTTAAAAGATTTTTCTGATTATATTAAACTTAAATATTTAAAATCAGAGAAAACTTTTGATGTAAAAAATGTAGTGCCGCAAGATATAGAAGAAAAATTATATCAGAATATAAAAAGTGATATAGAAAGAGAACCCAAAGATGCTACTATAACAGTAGATTCTTCAATTTATGTAAATAATGGAGAAAATGGTATAGCAATAGATAGAGAAGCGTTTAAAACTAAAATATATGAAGCTATAGAACCAAAGAAAGATGTTGTTGTAGAAGTTCCAATAAAAGAAGTTGAACCTAAGGTCAAAAGTGAAGACCTAAATAAGATAAATGGAGTTATTGGGAGTTATAAAACCACATTTTCATCTCATCTCCATGGAAGAAATGAAAATATAAGAGTATCAGCAGAGTATATGAATAATATGGTTTTAATGCCAGGTGAGGTTTTTTCATATAATGATGTAACTAAACTAAAAACTGCTAAAAATGGATATAAGAATGCCACAGTAATAGTAAATGGTGAGATAGAAGAAGGTCTTGGCGGAGGAGTATGTCAAACGTCATCTACGCTATATAATAGTGTGCTTTATGCAGGACTTGAGGTTGTACAAAGAAGACCGCATTCGATACCTTCTAATTATGTGAGTTATGGTAGAGATGCTACGGTAAGTGATAATTCAATTGATTTTAAATTTAGAAACAACTATAATTTTCCTATACTTATAAAATCGTATGTGGGAAGCAGTAGTGTTACCGTTAGTATATATGGAAATGTAGAAAGTGTGCCTAATATAGAAGTTATTTCTAATGTAGTTTCTAAAAAGGTGAGAGAAGTTAAGAGTGTTGAAGACCCTACACTTCCAAAAGGTGAAGAAAAATTAAAAACTAAAGGACGAGATGAAGTTCGTTCTGAAACATATGTAATAGTAGACGGCGTAAAAAAACTTGTATCTAAGGATAGATATCCAAGTCAAACTAAGGTTATTTTAGTGGGAACAAAAGAAGCTGAAGAAAAACCCAAAGATGCAGATACAGAATAACAGAGGTAGTATTTATATGGGAAAAATCATATTTGTAACAGGTGGAGCAAGGTCTGGAAAAAGTACTTTTGCAGAAAGCTATTGCACTGAAAATGGTAAAAATTTAGGCTATATAGCTACCGCAGAAGCGCTCGACGAGGAAATGAAGGACAGAATAAAAAAACATCAAATTCAACGAGGTGGCAGTTGGAGCACTTATGAAAAATCACTTAAGATAGAGGATTATATAACAGATATTATGAATTCTCATGAATTTGTGCTTTTGGATTGTATAACTATGTATATAAGTAATATGATGTTTAAAGATAATTTAGATTTTGAAAATATATCTGTTGAAAAAGCAAATGAAATAGAAGCTGAAATAAATAATTCTATTGTAGCAATACTAGAAAAGACAAAAAAATCAAAAGGGAATTTGGTTTTGGTTAGCAATGAATTAGGACTTGGAATTGTTCCAGCCAACAAACTATCTAGAATATATAGAGATTATGTAGGGCGAGCCAATCAGATTTGTGCAAAATATGCAGATGAAGTATATTTTGTTGTAAGTTCAATTCCCATGAAAATAAAATAACGAAAGAGGCGCAATAAATGAATGACATAAAAGACTCTTTTTTAAGCACATTAGTTTTTCTTACAAGATTTCCAGTTAAATTGAAATTTAATTATATAGCAAAATCAGATAATATGATATTTTTTCCATTAATAGGAGTTATAATTGGTAGCTTAGTGCTACTTACAACATATATTTCAAATCTTATTTTTGGAGCACATATTGCATCGGTCTTAGGAGTACTATCTTTGGTTTTAATAACAGGAGGACTTCATCTTGATGGGTTATCAGACAGTTTTGATGGACTTTTCAGTTATAGAGATAAAGATAGAATTATTGAAATAATGAAAGACTCTAGAATTGGTGCTATGGGAGTTTTAGCAGTAGTTTTTCTTTTAATCTTAAAAATAGCATTTTTTGAGTTTTGTATAAATTCAAACCAAATTTTTCTATTGATGATAGTTCCTATTATGGGAAGAATTTCGCTGATTATAATTTGCTATAAAGCAATACCATTAAATAAATCAAAAATGGGAGAACCTTTCATAGGGAAATTGAGTAAATTTAAATATTATGCTATAATAATATTTTATGGTGTTATCATGGAGGCTGCAATGTATTTGCTTTATGGCAGTATATTTGCAGTATCTTTAGGATTCACTTTTTTAGTTATTTTCTGTTTAGTGAAAAAAATGAGAAACTTTGTATATGAAAAAATAGATGGAATATCAGGAGATATATTAGGAGCTACCTGTGAAATTGTTGAAACGATTGCTATTCCAATAATGTATGTAGGAGTGTATATATGCAAACTATTTATTTAATAAGACATGCAAAGACAAAAGCCAACACAAGAGGTATTTTATGTGGACGAACCGAAAGTGAGCTTTTAGATTCATTAGATAATATAAAGCAGGAGATATCATGTAAATTAGACAGTTTAAAGAATCCTTTGATTATAAGTTCGCCTTCAGAGCGAGCACAGCAAACTGCAAGTATTTTTGATAAAAAAATCATAGTAAATGAAGGTTTTCGAGAATTTGATTTTGGCGATTTTGACGGAATGACCTTTGAATATATAAAGCAATATCATAAAGAAGAATTTGAAAAACTTTTGAAAGATGGGAATGTATATCAATATCCAAATGGGGAAAATTTAGAGACTTTTTTTCATAGAGTATCAAAAACTTACGAAGCTACACTTTTAGAGTATAAGAACTACAAAGAAATAGTTATCGTTTCTCATGCTGGGGTTATGCAGATACTGCTTTCATATTTACTTTCAGGAAGTGAAGCGCTTTACTGGAATTTTAGAATAAAAAATTGTGCAGTGGCAAAAATTTATTATTGTGAGGGAATGCCAATAATAGAATATATTAAGTAGTAAAAGTATTTAAATTAAGTAAAGATTGAAAAGGAGAGTGCTAATGTTTATAGATAAGGCCCATATTTATTTGAAAGCTGGAAACGGCGGTAACGGGGCAGTTGCATTTAGAAGAGAAGTATATGTTCCCGCAGGAGGCCCAAATGGAGGCGATGGCGGAACAGGTGGAAGTATAGTATTTGAAGTTGATACAAATATGAGAACCCTAATGGATTTTAAATACCAAAGAAAATATGTAGCAGAACCAGGTGGCAACGGTAAAGGATCTAATATGTATGGAAAAGCAGGAGAAGATTTAGTTCTGAAGGTGCCATTAGGAACTGTAGTTAGAGATGAAAAAACTAATCTTGTAATAGCTGACCTTTCAAAAGAAGGCGATAGATTTGTTGCAGTAAAAGGTGGTAATGGCGGAAAAGGAAATACACATTTTAAAAATGCTATAAGACAGGCGCCAGCATTTGCAAAAGCAGGACGAGAAGGACAAGAAAGAAATATTGTACTTGAGCTAAAACTTATAGCAGATGTAGGATTATTAGGATTTCCTAATGTTGGAAAATCTACATTCCTTTCTATAGTAACTAAAGCTAATCCTAAAATAGCAAATTATCACTTTACGACGTTATACCCTAATTTAGGTGTGGTAAAGCTTAAAACTGGAGATAGCTTTGTAATTGCAGATATTCCAGGGCTTATAGAAGGTGCTAGTGATGGAGTTGGTTTAGGTCATGATTTTTTAAGGCATGTAGAAAGAACTAAGGTTTTAATCCATATAGTAGATATATCAGGGATAGAAGGAAGAAATCCTTTAGATGATTTTAGAAAAATAAACTCAGAATTAGAAAAGTTTAATCCAAAGCTTTCAAAAAAACCACAAATAGTTGCAGCTAATAAGATCGATCTTCTTTCAGATGATGAAGGACTTCTTGAATTCAAACAAACGCTTGAATCGGAAGGACATGTGGTTATTCCAATGTCAACTGCTACTAGAGAAGGTGTGGATGAATTATTAAATAAAGTTTCTGAATTATTGAAAACGGTTGAAGCACAAGAAATATTTGATGAGGAAGATTATTTTGTAGAAGAAGTTATAAATGAGAGCGATTTAGAAAAAATTGAAATTAGAGTAGAAGGTGGGGTTTATATAGTAGAAGGAACTCCACTTGAAAAGCTTTTATACTCAGTTCACTTTGAGGATATGGAATCTATAAGATATTTCCAAAAAATGCTTGAGCAATACAAAGTATTTGAAAGACTAAGAGCTATGGGAATAGAAGATGGTGATACAGTTAAAATTTATGATTTAGAATTCGATTTTTTTGAGTAGGAGAAAATATGATTACAAGTAAACAAAGAGCTTATTTAAGAAGCTTATCAAATGCAATACAGCCAACTACACACATTGGAAAAGATGGAATAACAGCTCAGGTTATAGAGTCAGTAGAAGAGACTTTTATAAATAGAGAATTAATTAAGATAAAATTTCTTGATAATTCTGGGCTAATAACTAAAGAGGCTGGAAATGAATTAGCAAGACTTTTAGATGCAGAATGTGTGCAATGTATAGGCAATAAAGCGGTATTATATAGAAAGTTTAAAAAAGATCCTCAAATAATATTACCAAGAAGATAAATTGGAGGATATTGGCTTGAAAAAGATAGGGATTTTAGGAGGAACTTTCAATCCTATACATTCAATGCATATAGATATAGCAAAACAAGCAAAAAATATATTAGCTTTGGATCAAATAATATTTATTCCATCAGCAAATCCGCCTCATAAAAGTGGGGCGGAAATAGAACCTTTTTGTCATAGAATAAAAATGGTAGAAATTGCAATTGAAGGGATAGAAGGATTTTCGGTTTCTAATATAGAAAACAAGATAAAACATAGAAAATCTTATACGGTGGACACTTTAAAAGCGTTAAAGCTTATATATCCAAAGGATAGACTGTATTTTATAATAGGTTCAGACTGTATATTTGATATTGAAAAATGGTATAGGGTGGAGCAGATTTTTAAATATTGTGAGCTTATTGTATTTCAAAGGCCTGATATTTCAGATTATAGAGCTTTACAACGCAAAATGGAAGAATTAGAATACAAATATAATGGAAAAATAAACCTTATAGGAAGTATAACAGACAATATATCTTCTAGTGATATAAGACAAAAGATAAGCCTTGATTCTAGAAAAATAGATGAATTAGATGAAAAAATACTAAATTATATAATAAAAAATAATTTATATAGGAACTAACTATGAATGAAAATAATGATATATATTATAGAGTAGATGAAAAATTAAGAATGCTACTCAGTAAAAAGCGCTATATGCATATTAAAGGGGTTGTAGATAAAGCGATAATACTTGCAAAAATATATGGAGAAGATATAGAAAAATGCAAGATTGCAGCAATATTACATGACTACGCAAAGCAGTTTTCTTATGACGAGATAGAAGAATTCATTAAAAAAAATAATTTATCAGTGGATGAGTTGGAAATGAACTCAAGAGAGCTAATTCATTCAAAAATTGCATCAAAAATTGCACAAAATGAGTATAACATAGTAGATGAAGATGTATTAAATGCAATTTCATTTCATACTACAGGGAGAGTAGGAATGTCTATGTTAGAAAAAATAATTTTTGTCGCAGATTCTATTGAAGAGGGAAGGAAATACCCCGGTGTTGATTCAATAAGAGAAATTTCGCTTATTGACATAGATAGAGCAATGTTATGTATTTTAAATAACACAATATCATATCTTCTAAATAGTGGATTAAAAATTCATCCGAATTCTGTAATGGCAAGAAACTATTTTCTAGATAAAAATAAAGAGGTGAATAAATGAAGAAGTTTTTAAAGGTTTTTTTAGTATTGTTTGTTATATTTTCGATGATTTTTAGTACAGTTATGTATGCTTTTTTCAAAAATGATGTTGATGAGGCTGTAGACAAACAACCAACAGCAGCAGATGAGTTTGAGAATTTAGATGTAAGTAGCTATAAAGAAAGAGTAAATGTATTGCTCATGGGAGTAGACGTTCTCGAAAATAGTGGAGATGGAAAAGGAACAAGAACGGATACAATCATGGTACTTAGTATAGATCCAGTTACAAAAACCGGTTTCATACTCTCGCTTCCAAGAGATACAAGAGTAAAACTTGCTAATGGTGGAGATTATGACAAGGTAAACCATGCACATTCTTATGGAGGAACAGAACTTGCTATAAGCACTATAAAAGACTTCCTTCAAATTCCAATACATCACTATGTGAAACTAGACTATAGAGCACTATTTAAAACAGTAGATGATTTAGGCGGAATAGAAGTGGATGTTCCAATAGATATGAATTATACGGATTCTAGATCAGAACCACCACTAAATGTAAATCTTAAAAAAGGAGTACAAGTGCTTAATGGTGAGCAGGCTATGGGATTTGTACGATTTAGAAAAGGCTATCCAAATCAAGATTTAGGACGAATTCAAGCACAACAAGCATTTTTGGATGCACTTATAAAAAAGATGACATCACCAGCATCAATAATTAATATTCCAAATTATATAGACACAATGTCAAAATATGTAGAAACAGACATGAATATAAAAACAATGCTTATAGTTGCAAAACAAGCATTGTCAGTAGACACTTCAAGAATAGAGAAGAAAACTGTTCCAGGTGAACCAGATATGATAAATGGTGTTTCTTATTACGAACCTAATGCTACAGAACTATCAGAAATGTTAGATTATCTTCTTTCAGGGAATTATCCAGTACCAGAAGAAGCTACAACTACTGATGGCAGTACAGCAAATGGAGAAGCTTCAAAAACTCAATCAAAAACAGGAAGCAGTCAAACACAAGCAAAACCTGTAGTTAAAGATACAAGTAATTACAAAATACAAGTTTTAAATGGTAGTGGAGTAAGTGGTGTTGCAAGAAGAGCATCAGATTTATTAAAGATAGATGACATAACAGTCACTTCAACTGGAAACGCAAGTGATTTTGATAATGAAAGTACAATTGTTTACTATAAAGATGATTCAAATTTTGCCAGTCAGATTAGAAATATACTCAAAGTGGGTAAAATAGAAAAAGGGACCAAAGCGATAGCTTCAAGTGAGCCAGATATAGTAATAGTTTTAGGAAAGGATTTCAAATAATGAAAAATAGCATTTTAGAAAAAATATATACACAACTAGACGAGAAACAAGCGGAGGATGTGCTTATATTAGAAGTAGGTAAAATCAGTTCAATCGCAGATCATTTTATTATTGCAAGTGCAGACAATGAAAGAAAAGTAAAGGCAATAGCAGATTCAATTGAAGATTCACTAGCTAAAGAAGGTATTGAGCCAAGAGCGAAAGAAGGCTTTGATACAGCAAGATGGATTCTTCTAGATTATGGAGATGTCATCGTTCATATATTCAAAGACGAAGAAAGAAGTTTTTATAAAATCGAGAAGATATGGAAGGATGCAGTGAACATAACTTCTGAGTTTGAGAACTAATTTGTAATACAAATCAGAAAATATATAGGAGGGCAATATGAATTTCCAAGACATGATATTACGATTACAAGAATACTGGGCGAATCAAGGCTGTATAATGATGCAGGCCTATGACAGTGAGAAGGGAGCTGGGACACTTAATCCACAGACTTTTTTAAGGTCATTGGGGCCAGAACCGTGGAAAGTGTGTTACGTAGAACCTTCTAGAAGGCCAGCTGATGCAAGATATGGAGAAAATCCAAATAGATTATATCAACACCATCAGTTTCAAGTTATTTTGAAACCTTCACCAGATAATGTTCAAGAACTTTACTTAGGATCACTAAGAGCAATAGGTGTAGATCCTTTGGAACACGATATTCGATTTGTAGAAGACAACTGGGAGAATCCTACCTTTGGAGCGTGGGGACTTGGATGGGAAGTTTGGCTTGACGGTATGGAAATAACGCAATATACGTATTTTCAGCAGGTAGGAGCTATTGACTGTGAGCTTGAGTCAGCTGAATTAGCATATGGACTTGAACGCCTTGCACTATATATACAAAATAAAAATGATGTGTATGATTTAGATTATACAGATGAAATAAAATATGGAGATGTATTTAGAAAAGCTGAATATGAACATTCAGTATATAGCTTTGATGAATCAAATAAAGAGATGTTATTTAATCAATTTATAACATTTGAAGAAGAAGCTTTAAAATTAATAGAAAAAGGTTTAGTAATGCCAGCATATGACTATGTTTTAAAATGTTCACATACATTTAACTTACTTGATGCAAGAGGTGCAATTGGTGTTAGCCAAAGAGCAGGATATATTGCAAAAGTAAGAAATATGGCAAAGAAGATAGCAAGTCTTTATGTGCAGCAAAGAGAAGAAATGGGATATCCTCTGATGAAAAGGAGTAATGGCGATGAATAGAGATTTATTTTATGAGATTGGAACAGAAGAAATACCAGCTAGATATATAAACAATGCTTTAAAAGAAATCTATGATTTACTTTCTAAAAATCTTAAAACTTTAAATATTGATTTTGAAAACATTGAAGTAAAAACTACGCCAAGAAGATTTGCGATAGTTGTAAGAAACATTGCAGAAAAGCAAAAAGACCTAAAAGAGGAATTTAAAGGACCTTCAAAAAAAATAGCATATGACCAAGACGGAAATCCAACAAAAGCACTTTTAGGATTCGTAAAAGGTAAGGGTGGAAATTTAGAGGATGTAGAGCTTAGAGCTTCAGGTGAAGATGAGTATATATACCTTACTGTTGAAAAATCTGGGCAAGAGACTGTAAACTATGTCAAAGAGATGCTTGAAAATGTAATAAGAAACATGAATTTTCCAAAACCTATGAGATGGGGAGGAAAAAATCTTAAATTTATAAGACCGATAAGATGGCTTATATGTGTATTCCATGGAAACCATATAGACTTTGATATCGAAGGAATAAATACTACAAATATCACTAAAGGTCATAGATTTTTGGGAACTCAAGAATTTGAAATTTCAGACTTTGAGGATTATAAGAAAAAACTTAAAGATAACTTTGTAATACTTGACCAAGATGAAAGACGCAATATGATTCTTGAACAAGTAAAAAAAGTAGCAGAAGAGCTAAATGGAGAAGCAATAATAGATGAAGCTATCCTTGAAGAAGTAAACTTCATAGTAGAATATCCAACTGCATTTTTTGGCAGTTATTCAGAAGAATATCTAAAATTACCAGAAGAAGTTATAATAACTCCTATGGAAGCACATCAAAGATACTTCCCAGTAAGAGATAAATCAGGAAAACTTATCAACTATTTCATTACAGTAAGAAATGGTGATAATTATATGATTGAAAACGTTAGAAAAGGTAATGAAAAAGTTTTAGTAGCAAGACTTATGGATGCTAAGTTCTTTTACGAAGAAGATACTAAAAAGCCCCTTGATAGTTTTGTGCCTAGATTAGAAACTATCGTATTCCAGCAAAAACTTGGAACTATGAGAGATAAGATAAATAGAATAGATGCTTCAGCTCATTGTATTGCAGAAATATTAGGAATGGATAAAACTCATATAAGTAGAGCGGCATTACTTTCTAAAGCAGACCTTACTACAGCAATGGTATTTGAATTTACAGAGCTACAAGGGATAATGGGAAGATACTATGCGCAACTTGCAGGAGAACCTCAAGCGGTGTGTGATGCTATACTTGAACACTATTTACCAAGAAATGCTAATGATGAATTGCCAAAAACTGATGAGGGAATATTACTTTCTTTAGCAGATAAGATGGATTCAATCGTAGGGTTTTTCTCAATAGGAATTCAACCTACAGGGTCTCAAGATCCATATGCACTTAGAAGACAAGCTATTGCAATAATAAACATATTGATGAGCAATGACTATAACATAAATTTAAAGAAGTTATTTAAAATAGCATTATCTCAATACAATGTAGAGAAAATTGAGACTGTAGAAAATGAGCTTATGGAATTCTTCAAGCTTAGAATTAATAGTCTATTACTAGATATGGGAATAAGATATGACGTAGTTAATGCAGTTTTAGAAAATGAAGATGCATCACTTCACGAAATTCTAGTAATTGCAAAAGCTGCAGAAAAATGGTTAGAAACTGATAAAACAGAAATCTTAAGTACTATCTTAAGAGCGCATAATCTTTTAAAAGAAGAAGATTTTATACAGATAAATCCAGAACTTTTTGCAGATAAATCAGAGCTTGAACTTTATGAAAAATATGTAGAAGTTAGAGACAATACTTTAACTGCTATAAAAAATAAAGAATATATAGAAGCTTTAAATGATTATGAAGTAATTTGCCCTTATATAAACACATTGTTTGACAGTGTTATGATAATGGATAAGGATGAAAACATTAAAAACAACAGACTTAGTTTATTAAATTCAGTAGTGCGATTGATATCTCAATTACTTGATATATCAAAATTAAACTATAAATAAGTAAGGAATTTATATATGTTAATAAGTATAGAGGGAACCGATTCTTCAGGAAAACAAACTCAAACAAGATTGCTTTATGAACACTTATATAAGCAGGGATTGAAAGTGAAACAAATTTCATTTCCTGACTATAATAGTGATTCGTCAGCGCTTGTAAAAATGTATTTGAATGGAGACTTTGGAAAAAATCCAGGAGATGTAAATGCAAAAGCGGCATCAATATTTTTTGCCTGTGACAGATTTGCCTCTTTTAGAACTAATTGGAAGAAGTATTATGATTTAGGTTATATTATAATAAGCGATAGATACACTTCTTCTAATATAATAAATCAAGCGTGTAAAATTGATGATGAAAAAGAAAAATCAGAATTTATAGCATGGCTTGAAGATTTAGAGTATAATGTGTTCGGAATACCAAAACCAGATAAAACTATTTTTCTGAATATGCCCTATGAAAAATCTCAGGAATTAATGAAAAATCGAAAGAATAAAATATCTGGAGAGAAACAAAAAGATATTCATGAGTCGAATCAAGAATACCTAAAAAGAACATATGAACGTTCAATCGAAATATGTGAAAAACTTTCTTGGCAGAAAATAGATTGTATTGATAGCTGTGGAGATTTGAAAACCTTAAAAGATATAAACGGTGAAATAATACGTGTAGTAGAAGGTATGCTAAATGCAGAACAATAGAATATTTGAGCTGATGTTAAGTTCTAATTCATCGTTTTTTTTGATAGAAGCAGATTATAACCAAATAGAGAGCGCACTTATAGAGGTGCTCTCTATTAAATATAAAATTGAAGATTTTTATAATCATGTAGATGTTAGAATATTTGACTCAAAAGAGCTCCAAATTACAGATGTAAAACAAGTCATATTTGAAATGGGATTAAGACCATTTTTTAATAAAAAAATAATTATATTTAAAAATTTTGAAAAAATAGGAGAACTTTCTCAAAATGCGATGTTAAAAAGCATAGAGCAACTTCCAAAAGATACAATTATAATTTCAGTATGTAATGACACGATAGGAATTTTAGATACTATAAAATCTAGAGCGTATAGTGTCTATTTAAATAGAGAATTTGAAGAATCAAAGAATAATAGTTTGAAAAATCTTCCAAAACAAGATGTTTTAAAACTATTTGAAGATAAATTAGAAAAAAATGATATTTTGAATATATTAGAAAATCTGATGATTTCTGAGTATTTTTATCTTAGAAAGAACTTGGATCAAAATGAATATTTCAAAGATATAATTGATATAAATAATAAACTTAAAAAATGTTATAATTATATAAATTCTAATTGCAATAGAAATCTATGTTTAGATTTACTTTTGTATAGAATTTTGGAGGAAAAATGAAAACAGAAATAGTTGGAGTGAGATTTAAAAAAGCTGGGAAAATATACTACTTCTCTCCAAGTGAAGAAATATATAATTCAGGCGATAAAATAATAGTAGAAACTGCAAGAGGCTTGGAGTTAGGAAATATTGCCATCGGAAACAGACTAATTGAAGAAGAATCTATTGTCGCACCATTAAAGCCTATATTAAGACTTGCGACCGAAGAAGATATAAGCAACTATGAAGAAAATAAAATATTGGCAGCAGAAGCTGGAAAAGTATTTGAAAAAAAATCTATAGATAATAGCTTAGAAATGGTACTGATGGGGACGGAATATACTCTAGATAGAAATAAATTAATATTTTATTTTACAGCAGAAGGTAGAATTGATTTTAGAGAGCTTGTAAAAGATTTAGCAGCTATATTTAGAACTAGAATAGAACTTAGACAAATTGGAGTTAGAGATGAAGCTAAAAATCTTGGAGGATTAGGTTGTTGTGGAAGACCACTATGCTGTTCTACATGGCTTGGAGATTTCCAATCAGTATCTATAAAAATGGCGAAAGATCAAAACTTATCTTTGAATCCAACTAAAATTTCAGGGATATGCGGAAGATTATTTTGCTGCTTAAAATATGAACATGAAGTTTATGAAGACATGATTTCTGTAATGCCTGCACCAGGAAGTAGAGTTAAAACGCCAGATGGAGACGGTAAAGTAGTAGATGTATATGTACTGACGGAAGAAATTAAAGTACAAATTGATAAAAATAATGATATTATAGAGATGAAAAGATATAAACTTAAAGATATAACGGTTTTAAAATATGCTAAAAAAGTTAATGAGAGAATAGATAGAGAATTAGAAAAAGAATTGAGAGAATTAGAGGATTAATAGTGGAATTAAAGCAATCAGAAGTGATAGAAGATCTACAGATGAAAAATTATAAAATAATACAATCATCAGATGGTTTTAAATTTGGAATAGATGCAGTGCTTATAGCTAATTTCTGCAAGCTAAAAAAAGGGAATGTAGGTGTAGACATAGGGACTGGAACGGGAATAATTCCAATTATATTAGCGGCAAAGTCAGAGGTTTCTAAAGTGTATGCACTTGAAATACAGGAAGAAGTTGCAGATATGGCAAGGCGTTCAGTGTTTCTTAATAAACTTTCAGATAGGATAGAAGTCATAAATGATGATTTGAAAAATAAATCAAATTTATTTAATAAAGCTTCTATGGATTTTGTTGTATCAAATCCTCCTTATTTTAAAGCAGATACCTTGAAATCAGATAATATAAAAAAATTGATTTCTAGACATGAAGTAAAATGTGACCTTTCAGATGTAATGGAGACGGCTGCTTATCTTTTAAAACCGAATAAACCTTTTTTTATAATTCATAGACCAGATAGATTGGTAGATCTTATTGAACTTGCAAAAAAATACAAATTAGAGCCAAAGGAAATAAGGTTTGTGCATCCAAATGTTACAAAAGCACCAAATCTTGTGATGCTTAAATATGTAAAATCAGCTAATCCAGGAATCAAATTTTTAGATCCACTGTATGTTTATAATGAAAAAGGACAATATTCTGACGAGATAAACCAAATTTACAGCAGTGAGACTTTGGGAGGTTATTAAATGCTTTATATTTGTCCTACGCCAATAGGTAATTTGGAAGATATCACCATAAGAGTATTAAATGTACTAAAAGAAGTAGATTATATAGCATGTGAAGATACAAGGCATACAATTAAGCTTTTGAATCACTATGAAATAAAAAATAAACTTATAAGCATACACGAGCATAATGAGTTTGCTAAAAAAGATGAAATTATAAAAGATTTAATAGATGGGAAAAATATAGCTCTTGTATCTGATGCAGGAATGCCAGGGATTCAAGACCCTGGAAAAATAATTATAGAAGCTGCCATAGAAAATTCTTTAGAATTTACAGTACTTCCAGGAGCATGTGCATTTGTTACAGCAGTAATTGGGTCAGGAATTGTAGATGAAGATTTTACTTTTGTAGGGTTTCTTCCTAGAAAATCTAAAGAGCGTCTAAAAATATTAGAAAAATATAAGGCCTATAAGGGCGAACTTGTGTTTTATGAATCTCCTCATAGAATTGGGGAACTATTAAAAGATTTAAATAAAGCTTTAGGAAATAGAGAAATTGTATTAGCAAGAGAGATAACTAAGAAATTCGAAACCTATAAAAGAACAAACATAGAAGCTTTAATAGAATTTGCAGAAACGACTCAGATAAAAGGCGAATTAGTAATAGTCGTAAAAGGCAATAAAATTGAAGAGGTTTTTGAATATAACGATTCGGATATAGAAAGTCTTATTATAGAAAAACTTGATGAGGGAATGTCAAAAAAAGATGCAGTAAAATATATAAGCAAAAATTCGAATATCCCTAAAAACAGAGTTTATGATATAGCGATGAACATAGATAACTAAAAAACGGAGACTTTTGTCTCCGTATTTTGTGAGTATTTATTGCACAATGAGTCAGCAAGTATTAAAATATAATATAGACAATAAAATCTTTGGAGGAAATATATGAGCGAGAAATTTATTCCAGTTTTAATGGGAAATGATATAAATGTATATAGTATGGCGAGAGCATTTCATCAAGAATACAATTTAAAATCTTTTGTTTTTTGTAAAAGTATAAGTGGGCCTTGTAACAACAGTAGCATATTAGAGCTAAAGGCTGATCCTAAGATGGATACTACAGCTGTATTTTTAGAAAATATAAATGGATTTGCAAAAGCGCACAAAGATACCAAAATAATATTAATAGGATGTGGGGACAGCTATGTAGAAGTAATAAGTAAAAACCTAGCCAAACTTGAAAACAACATAATAGCACCATATATGGATTTTGAAAAAATTGAACCTCTTACTGATAAGAAAACATTCTATGAAGTATGTGCGGCAAATGGAATAGATTTTCCGTCAACATTTACTTACGAAAAAGAAACTCCAAGGGATTCAGAATTAGGCTTTGGAGCACCCTATATAATAAAACCTTCAGATAGTGTGGAATATTGGAGATATCCGTTTGAAGGCCAAAATAAAGTGTTTCTAGTAGATACAAAAGAAGAACTTGTTGAAACTGTAAATAAAATTTTTAATGCGGGTTACAGTAAGGGCATAATAATTCAAGAATTCATTCCAGGGGATGATACAAATATGAGAGTACTTACCTCATATTCAGATAAACATGGAAAAGTAAAGCTTATGGCACTTGGACATGTACTATTAGAAGAACATACTCCAAAAGGCATTGGAAATCATGCAGTAATTTTAAATGAATACAATAAAGAACTATACGAAAAATACAAACTTCTTTTGGAAAATCTAAACTATATAGGATTCTCAAACTTTGATATAAAGTATGATGAAAGAGACGGAAAATACAAGGCTTTTGAAATAAATCCTCGTCAAGGAAGAAGTAATTTTTATGTTACAAACTCAGGCTATAATCTAGCGAAGATGGTTGTAGATGAATATATTGAGGGAAAAGAAATTACACAAACTACTATGGTTTCAAATGAGAAACTATGGATGATGGTACCAAAACAAGTGGCCTTTAAATATATAAAGTTAGAAAAATATAAGCAAGCTATGAAAAAATGTATAGCAGAAGGAAATTATGTCAATCCTCTATTCTATTCAAAAGATAAAGTACTTCGCAGAAATCTTTCTATATTCAAATCACAGATGTCCCATTTTGTAAAATATAAAAAATATCTAGGAGATAAATAATGGAAAATAGAAAAATATTAGGTGTAATTGGAGGAATGGGGCCTCAAGCGACACAGTCATTTTATCAAGACGTAATAAACAATACAATTGCTTCAAAGGATCAAGAACATATAGATATGGTTATAATAAACCATGCAAGTATGCCCGATAGAACAAGTGCTATATTAAGCGGAGATACAGAACCTGTATTTGAGAAACTTTTGAATGATGCACTTAAGCTAGAAAACTTTGGAGTAGATTATATAGCTATGCCATGCAATACTTCACACTATTTTATCGATAAACTAAAACTTAGCACTAAAATAGCGTTTATAGATATGATTGAAGAAACTGCAAACGTGCTTAAACAAAGAGGGGTAAAAAAAGCTGGAATAATGGCTACAGACGGAACCCTTAATAGTAATATCTACAAACTAAAGATGGAAAAATTTGGAATAGATACGATATACCCAAGTGAAGCTATGCAAAAAAAAGTAATGGAGATAATTTATGAGCAAATAAAAGCTGGTAAAGAGCCTTCGAAAGAAAGCTTTGAGGCAATAGCTAGTGAGCTTAAGCAGTGTGGCGCACAGGCAATAGTTTTAGGTTGCACAGAGCTTTCATATTATGCACAGATAAATAAATTGGAAGAGTTTTATGTAGATGCACAAAAAGTATTAGTGAGAAAAGCTATAGAACTTTGTGGCGGAAAGCTGGTGAATATTTAGATGAAAAAAACATTACAAGATATTTTAGCAATACTTGATCAAAAACAGCTTATAATAGCGTCAAACATTAGAAACGAAGCACTAGAAATAGAATCAGTAACTGATAATTCAAAAGAAGTAGTTAAAAACAGTTTATTTTTCTGCAAAGGAGCTCATTTTAAGAAAGCTTATTTAGATGAGGCGATAAATAGAGGAATCGCATGCTATGTAACTGAAAACAAAGCCTTAACAGAGCAAAGTGCAGACTATATACTTGTTAATAATATTAGAAAAGCGATGGCGCTTATAGGTTGCTATTACTATGATAATGCGTGGAAAGAGTTTAAACTTATAGGGATTACAGGAACTAAAGGAAAATCGACTACGGCATATTTTATAAAAAGTATAATAGATAATTATATGAAAAGCATAGGAGAAAAACCTGCAGGAATTCTTTCATCAATAGAAAACTACGACGGAAGCATATTTGAAGAATCTCATCTTACAACGCCAGAGCCACTTAAACTGCATTGGCATTTTAACAATATGAAGCAAAATAATCTTAAATATTGTATTATGGAAGTTTCTAGTCAAGCACTAAAATACGATAGAGTATCAGGCGTTGAATTTGATATGGGATGCTTTTTAAACATTGGAGAAGACCATATAAGTGATGTAGAACATAGCTCGTTTGAAGATTATTTTATGTCTAAAAATAAGCTGTTCGATATAGCAAAAAATATGATAGTTTGGGATAAACTTGAATTTCCTAAAGATATAATCTCAAATACAAAAGCCAATATAATAAAATTTGGAGAAAACAAAGAAAGTAAATATTTAATAAACAATATAGTTAAGAAAGAAGACTGTGTAGAGTTTGAAATCATATGCGCAGGAGAAGCAAAGCCTTTTAAAATAATGATGGCAGGGCTATTCAATGTATTTAATGCAGCAACCGCAATTGCAGTAGCGACAGAACTTGACATTCCGTACAATAACATATATGATGGTTTAGTAAGTGCACAAGTAAGTGGGCGAATGGAGCTATTTTTAAACAGAGAAAAAAACATTACAGCAATAGTGGATTATGCTCATAATAAGCTCAGCTTTGAAACGCTATTTGAGTCTACAAAGACTGAATATCCAAATAAAAAAATAATTACAGTGTTTGGATGTCCTGGGGGCAAAGCCTTTGCAAGAAGAAAAGATTTAGGTGAACTTGCCGCAAAAAATTCTGATCTAGTTATAATAACAGAAGAAGACCATGGAGAAGAAGCTTTAGAAAATATATGTAAAGAAATAGAAAGCTTTGCATTACCAATAAATTCAAACTGTAAAATAATTTTAGATAGAGAAGAAGCTATAAAAACTGCACTTAAGCATTATGATAGCAACTCAGTAGTGCTTATAACTGGAAAAGGAAGAGAAACTAGACAAAAACGAGGCACCGAATATATAGAAACTATTTCGGACGTTGAGATTGTAGAAAAATATATAGATACACTTGAGGTATAATATATGAAAAATAGAGAAAAAGTACTGCATATACTCTATTCTAAAAATGGAGAATGTGTATCAAGTAGTGAGATATCAATGCAATTAAATATAACCAGAAGTGCTATTTTTAAAATAATAAATGAACTCAAAACTCAAGGGTACAATATTGAGTCAATTCATCACAAAGGATATAGATTATTAGAATGTGAAGATTTGATATCAGCAAAGATAATAAATGAAAAGTTATATGAATTTGGAAAACAGAAGAACATAAAATATTTAGAAACTGTGGATTCTACAAATACTTATGCAAAAAAACTACTACTTGAGGATAATGCGGCACCAGATTTAATAATTGCAAATACACAAACGGCAGGAAGAGGAAGACTCGGTAGAAGTTTTTTTTCACCTGAAGACAGTGGTATATACTGCACCTTTATATTAGAACCATTTTTAAAACTTGAGAATTCGATATTAATTACTGTAGCAGCTTCCGTGGCAGTAAGTAGAGCTATTGAAAAAATCACAGGGATAGAAACTAGTATAAAATGGATTAATGATATATATGTAAACGACAAAAAAGTATGTGGGATATTAACAGAAGCAGTCACTAATTTTGAAACAGGAACTATAGATAAGATAATACTTGGAATAGGAATTAACTTTAATGCTGCAAATGATGGTTTTCCAGAAGATATCATTAATAAAGCGGGGGCTTTATATAGTGGAAATACAAACAACATTACAAGGAATATGCTTATTTCGCAGTTAATATTAGAAGTTGATAAATGTATTTCTGAAATAGAAGATTCACAGATTATTGAGTATTATAAATCTAAATCTATAGTTATAGGTAAATTTGTAAACGTATTAAATATGGGTGAAGAAACGTCTATAAAAGGAAAAGCTGTAGATATAGATAAAAACGGCTTTCTTATAATAGAAACACAAACTGGTATTATCACACTTAATTCTGGTGAAATAAGTATTCGGTTTTAAAAATTATATGTTTAGGGAGGAGAAATTTTATGAACTATGAAGTTTTAGGACAAAAAATTGATGAAATGCAAGGGGAAATATTCGAGGGAATAAGAGAAAATGTAAAAATTTGTAGTATAAAAGGTGAGCCCAAAGAAGATGCTCCATATGGAGAAGGACCTAAAGCCGCACTAATCAATGCTTTAGAGCAAGCACAAAAACTTGGGCTTAAAACTGCAAATATTGACAATAAAATAGGATATGCAGAAATCGGTGAAGGCGAAGAGATGGTGGCAATACTAGGACACCTTGATATAGTGCCTTTAGGTGAAGGCTGGAATTACGATCCGCTTGGCGCAGAAATACATAATGGGATAATGTATGGAAGAGGAGTTAGTGATGATAAGGGGCCTACTATAGGAGCACTTTATGCACTTAAGGCGATAAAGGATTTAGGCTTAAACCATGATAAGAGAATAAGAGTAATTTTTGGAACCGATGAAGAAAGTGGGAGTAACTGTGTAGCTCACTATATAAGTTCTGGACAAGAAATGCCAGTAGCAGGATTTACTCCAGATGCGGATTTTCCAATAATAAACGCAGAAAAAGGTATGATTGCCTTAATGTTCAAAAAAACCTTAACCAATAATGAAAATTATAAACTAAAAAAACTAGTTGGAGGAACTGCTAAAAATGTAGTTATGCCATCAGTTACAATAGCTATGGAAACAGAAACAGACGTAATAATAGAAGGAAAGACTTACAGTGGAGATTTTGAGTGTGAGGTTTTAGGAAAATCTGCACATGCAAGTACTCCAGAAAAAGGAGAAAATGCTTTCTTAAAACTAATCAAATGTCTTGAAAATGCAGATATAAAAGGAGATTTTAAATCATTTATTGACTTCGTAAATAAAGAGATAAACATGGAGACCGATGGAAAAACGCTTGGGATAGCTTGTAGCGATAAGGAATCAGGTCCACTTACTATGAATTTAGGCTTAGTATCTTTTGAAAATGATACCATTTCAGTTACAGTAGATATAAGATATCCAGTTACCAAAAAACCAAACTTTATAGAAGAAACTATAGTTGAAAAATCACAAAAATATGGTATAGAAATTTCTGATGTGAAGAGAGTTAATCCACTTTATGTACCAAAAGAGAGTGAACTTATAGTAAAACTTTCAAAAGTGTATGAAGCATATACAGGAGATAAAGCTACACTAATAGGAATTGGTGGAGGCACATATGCTAAATCATTCCCAAATATGGTGGCATTTGGACCAGAATTTCCTGGTGAAGACCATGTAATCCATCAGCCTAATGAACATATAAGTGTAGAGAGCCTAATAAAAGGCATAAAAATTTGTGCAGGTGCTATTTTAGAACTTGCAAACTAGATATTTTAAATAAAAAAGGAGCAGGCTTTTTAAGCTTGCTCCTTGAGAATTTATTAAACATATTTTTATTTAGGCACAGGTAGTACAATAAAACCTTTTCTAAGAAATTTATTAGAGTAATCAACAGTTGCTTTTTCAAGGATACTATACACATTTTTACTTACAGCTATATCAACCCCACTTAAATTATAAATTTCATCTTCTGAGTCATGTTTCTCCGAAACAATCGAAAACGTAGGGCCACATCAGGAAATACCACTGAGTATAAGTCTTAGGGGAACCTCTTTTTCTTTATATTCTTCTAATTTAACTTTCGCATTGTCTGTAATTTCTAGTTTCATATTTTTCAACTCCCTCATATTCTTTTTTTATATTATAATATATAAAGTGTTTCATATATGTGACATTATCACAAAAATATTTTTACAGACCTATAAATATTTAGCAATTTAAGGTATAATTATATAACTAAGTGGTATAAATAATTTGGGAGGAAATTCTATGTATTTTTCATATTTGGAAAGTCCTTGTGGACTTATAAAAATAATTGCTACAGATACAAAGCTTGAAGAAATTAGATTTTTAAACCATATAGAACAGGATTTTACTAATGAAAACGAAATAACTAAGAAATTCAGTAAAGAATTATCAGAGTATTTTTTTCAAAGGCGAAAAACTTTTTCTATGGATTTAATTTTAAAAGGTACAGAATTTCAAAAAGAAGTATGGAATGCACTTATGGAAATTCCATATGGAGAAGTTATCACTTATAAAGACTTAGCAGAAAAAATAGATAATCCCAAAGCTTATAGAGCAGTTGGGAATGCAAATAATAAAAACAAGATACCGATAATTATTCCATGTCATAGAGTAATAGGTTCAAAAGGAAACCTTGTAGGTTATGCGGGGGGAATAGATTTAAAATATTTTCTTATAGAACATGAAAAAGCGAATAGATATTTACCGGAGGATATGAGATGAGTGACAAAGATAAAGTTATAAATTTTGAAGAATTAAAGAAAAAAGATGAAGAAGCTAAATCAACATCAAAACCTACAGAAGGAAATCCAAATGACTTCTTTAAATTTATGGAGAGCATGGGAATTCCTATGGATGAAAGTATGAACAAACATTTGCTAGAAGCGCTTAATAGCAAAGAAGTAATGGATATAGTAAATAAGCTAGATATAAATAGTTTTGATATGTCAAGCATAACTAAAATTGCCTCTGAGATGAAGAGTATAGAAGAAAAATACAAACAAGAGCAAGTGTATTATAGAACTTTTGGACAATGGCAGAACTTTTATAAACCTTATAAATTTGAAAATATATATCCAATAGAATTATTAAGAGAGCTAGCAAAAAATGCAGGAGTAAGTTTAAATGGGAAAGAGAGTAAAAATGAAATAATTGGAAAAATACTGCCAAAACTTCATGATTATTTAGAAAATACATTTAAACTAATGGATAGAGATGCAATGAACTTAATTGGTAAAATAGTTTATAGTGAAGGCGAATTAGAATTTAATAAAGTTTTAAAAGAAAAAGAAGAAATAAAAATAGATTTTTTAGTTTCTAAGTGTTTAGTTTCAAGAGTTAAGAGTAACGGCAGTCACAATTTAATTATTCCTAAAGATGTTATGGATGAAATTATAAAGATAGACTTTACAAATATTGATAAATATAACAAATTGAATAGAAAACTTATAAAAGCAACTATTGGCTATGTGAATTCTTACGGAATAATGCCACTAAATGTTTTGATAAGCAAACTTAGGAATTTATTAGGGGAAGAACTCAATGTAATAGAAAGTGAGTTTGAGTTTAAAGCGTATATAAATGAACTCTACAAATTTTCATTTTCAGATTCAATAGTAAAACGAGGACTTTATCCAAACATAATAGTAGATGAAGAATATGTACATCATGCGGTAGTAGGCTTTACGCAAAGTCTAATTGATATTCAAAATGAATCAATAACCGAATATAAAGAGTATAGTTTTGAAGATTTAGAAACAAGAGGAGATAGTTACTATTTTGAAGAGAGTCTTCATTTATCACAAATAATTGAGGCTATAACCCAATTAAATCCAATAAAAGGTGAAGATATTGATGACCTTAAAAATCTGATTTTTACATTTTCTAAACTTGAATTTGAACCAAATCTCATATTGAGAATGATAGAAATAAATTATGAACTTCCAACAGGGATAAGATACGAGAGCTTCTTAGAAACTTTTAGAGACTTTTATAAAAACTCAGAAAAATGGATATTAAAAGGAAACACACCTTACGAATCTAATAAAACTCAGGATGAAAGAATTTCAAAATTTGATGCAAGTAAAATAGTAAATATAGATTTTAATAAAAGATAAGTAAAAAAAATTCCTATCTTAAAAAGATAGGAATTTTGATATTTTTATTAACTACAACTTCCGCCACAACTAGAGCAAGAGCTTTCAGGTTTTACAAGGGGTTCAACATAAATTCCTGTTGTACCATCTTCATTGAAATACTTTATTTCAAATCCACCAAACTGGTCAACTAAATCTTTTTCAACTACAAAAGTAAATTTACCTGCTTCAACAGAGATATCATCAGAATTTACTTCATCAAGAGAAAGATTGAATTGAGGGCCACTACAGCTCATACCAGCAACAAAAACTCTTATTATATTTCCATCTAGACTTTTTTCATCAAGAATACTTGTAAGCTCTTGAAGAGCTTCACCGCTTATGTTTATACTCATATTGGAATCTCCTAATCTGAAAGTTAAAAATATTATTGTACTCATAACCATTCTATAATAAGTGATTTGAAATGTAAATAGAAAAGGTAAAGAAATTTATTTTTTTACCAAGATTTAGAAAAAGTGTTGATTTAAAGGTTTCTTTATTATAAAATCAAACTTATGAATAAAAATAAAAAAGGTGATAAAATTGACTAAGAAAAAAACAAAAAAATACGATAATAGCAGTATAACTGCACTTAAAGGGCCAGATAGAGTAAGACTTAGACCAGGGGTTATTTTTGGTTCTGACGGTATAGATGGCTGTGCACATTCCATGTTTGAAATTCTTTCAAACTCGATAGATGAAGCGAGAGAAGGACATGGAGATGAAATTTTAGTAATAAGACATATAGATAAATCAATAACTATAAAAGACAAAGGAAGAGGCGTTCCTTTAGATTACAACCCGATAGAAGAAAAATATAACTATGAACTTATATTTGAAGAGCTTTATGCTGGTGGAAAGTATGAAGCAGAAGGCAATTATGAGTATTCACTTGGACTTAATGGACTTGGAGCTTGTGCAACTCAATATGCATCGGAATATATGGATGTAGAAGTTAAGCGAGATGGTTATATTTACAATCTGCATTTCGAAAAAGGATCCAATGTAGGAGGGCTAAAAAAAACAGAAGTTAAAGGTAGCGATACCTATACGAGCATAAAATTCAAGCCAGACCTAGATGTATTTGCAGATATTGATATACCATTAGAGTATTATCAAGATACCCTAAAAAAACAAGCTGTTACAAATAAAAATTTGAAATTTATATTGATTGATGAAGTTCAAGATACAGAGTTTGAATACTATTATGAAAACGGAATAAATGATTATCTAAAAGAGATGCTTGGAGACGAAGGGCTTATAGAAAGTCAATTTCTTGAACTTGAGACTAGAGGACGAGATAGAGAAGATAAGCCTGAATACAAGGTGAAAGCTGAGATAGGATTTGCATTTTCAAAGACGAAATCATTAATGGAATACTATCACAACTCAAGCTTTTTGGAGCATGGCGGATCGCCTGATAAAGCGGTTAAGTCTGCATATGTTTATGCAATAGATCAATATTTAAAAAATACAGGAAAATATCAAAAAAACGAAAAAAAGATATCTTTTATAGATGTTCAAGAAAGTCTTTTGATAATTATAAACTCATTTTCAACGATAACTTCATATGAGAACCAAACTAAAAAGGCAATAAACAATAAATTTATACAAGAAGCGCTAACAGATTTTTTGAAAGAAAAATTAAACATATTTTTCATTGAAAATCAAGAAGCAGCAGAAAAAATTGCAGAGCAAGTTTTAATAAATAAACGTTCTAGAGAAAATGCAGAAAAGACAAGACAGGCGATAAAAGGAAAACTTTCAGGAAATGTAGATGCCCTAAATAGAGTTAAGAAATTTGTAGATTGCAGAACCAAAGATACAGGAAGAAGAGAGCTCTATATAGTTGAGGGAGATTCGGCGCTGGGTTCATGTAAACTAGGAAGGGATGCAGAATTCCAAGCTATAATTCCTATAAGAGGTAAAATTCTAAACTGTCTAAAAGCAGATTACAACAAAATTTTTAATAGTGACATAATTGTAGATATAATAAAGGTACTAGGAACAGGTATAGAGATAAGTAGTAAACACTCAAAAGATCTTGCAAAATTTGATATAAATAATCTTAGATGGGATAAAATCATAATATGTACAGATGCAGACGTAGATGGGTTTCAGATAAGAACCCTTTTACTTACAATGTTCTATATACTGACACCTACCCTTATCGAAGATGGCAAAGTTTTCATTGCAGAATCTCCGCTTTATGAAATAAATACTAAGAAAAATAGCTATTTTGCATATTCAGATATTGAAAAAAATAAGATAATAAGTAAAATAAAATCAGATTATACAATCCAGCGTTCTAAAGGACTTGGTGAAAATGATCCTGATATGATGTGGAAAACTACTATGAATCCAGAATCTAGAAGACTTATAAAAATAACCCCATCAGATGCAGAGGAAACTAAAAGCACATTTGAATATCTTCTAGGAGATGATTTAAAGACTAGAAAGGAATACATTGAGGAATTTGGTGAATTTTATATAAGCCAAATTGACGAACTGTAAAATAATATGAATACATCAAAAAATATTGTAGATACACTAAAAGACAATTATATGCCCTATGCTATGAGTGTAATAGTTTCAAGGGCAATACCCCAAATTGATGGATTCAAGCCTTCACATAGAAAATTATTATATACTATGTATAAGATGAATCTTTTAAAAGGGAATAGAACAAAATCAGCTAACATAGTAGGTCAAACGATGAAGCTTAATCCGCATGGAGATCAAGCTATTTATGAAACTATGGTTAGAATGACAAAAGGAAATGAAGCACTGCTTTATCCTTATATAGATTCAAAAGGAAATTTTGGAAAAAACTATTCAAGAGATATGAGAGCCGCAGCTTCAAGGTATACAGAAGCTAAACTTATGGATATGTGCGAAGAACTTTTCTCAGAGATTGATAAAAATACAGTAGAATTTGTAGACAACTATGATTCAACGCTCAAAGAGCCTACACTGCTACCTATAAGATTTCCTAATATATTAGTAAATCCGAATAAAGGGATAGCTGTTGGAATGGCAAGCTCAATTCCAAGTTTTAATCTTTTGGAAATATGTAACTACACAATAGCTTTTTTAGAAGATCCAAATACTCCAATAGAAGAACATATAATAGCTCCAGATTTTCCATCAGGGGGAGAAATTTTATATGATTCTCAGGAGATGAAAGAAATATTTGAAAGTGGAAGAGGAAGTTTTAGAGTACGTTCTAGATATATTGTCGATAAGAAAAATAGCCTAATAGAAGTAACTGAAATTCCATATACTACAAATGTAGAAGCAATCATAGAAAAAATTGTAGAATTAATAAAAGCTGGGAAAATAAAAGAAATTAATGACATAAGAGATGAGACTGATTTAAGTGGATTAAAAATAGCAATAGATTATAAGAAAAATACTGACCCAGATAAGCTAATGACAAAACTATTCAAAATGACTACACTAGAAGATTCATTTGGGTGCAACTTTAATATACTTATAAACAATAGACCTAAAGTTTTGGGCGTGAGAGATATAATTTCAAATTGGGTAGACTTTAGACGAGATTGTATAGTGAGAAGAACCAATTTTGAAATTGACAAAAAAAGTGCAAAACTTAATCTATTACTTGGTATGGAAAAGATAATTCTTGATATAGATACAGCTATAAAAATAATTAGAAATACAGAGTACGAAAAAGACGTAATTCCTTCATTAATGGATTATTTTAAACTAAATAAGGAACAAGCAGAGTATATAAGTGAAATAAAACTTAGAAATCTTAATAAGGAATATATATTAAAACGCCTTGATGAAATAAGACAGTTAAAAGAAGATATATCTGCTGGACAAAAAATACTAGAAAATAAAAAACTTCAAAATAAGAATATAGAAAAAGATTTAAAAGAAATAATTAAAAAGTATTCTCAAAATAGAAAAAGTATTATAGTAGGGAAAAACACTGTAGTAGAATATAAAGAAGAGGAACATCTTGATGATTATTCAGTAAATATATTTATTACAGAACATAATTATTTCAAAAAAATAACAGATATATCATTAAGAGGAAATTCAGAGCAAAAACTTAAAGATAATGATAATATGCTCCAAAGCTTGGTAGCTAAAAACACAGATATTTTATGGGGAATAACCAATAAAGGCAATCTATATCAGTTTAGACTACATGAGTTTGCAGATAACAAAGCTTCAAATTTAGGAGATTATCTGCCTAATATACTTGCTTTAGAAGAAGATGAGCTTATAATAAATCTTCTAAATCCTGGAGATAACTATAAATATATAATTGCAGTATATGAAAATGGAAAAATTGCAAAAGTTAATTTTGAGGCTTATCTTACAAAAGGATATAGGAAAAAAGTTCAGAAAGTATATTCTGATAAAGCTAAATTAGTTAATATATTCCCGATAAAAGATGAAACTAATATATATATGAAGTCAGAAAATCTAAAGTATGCCGTATTGGACACAGCGCTTATATCAGCCGTAGCTTCAAGAACGAGCATAGGAATTCAAGCCATAAGGCTTAACAAGAATGATCATATTATAGAAGCACGATTTTTAGAAGAAAACGAACATTTTTCAGATAATCCCCATGCAAAAATTCCAAAAGGAATGAAAAAACCAGACAATATTGGAATTAAAATATAAAAATTTCGTAAAACACATGGCAAAAACTAGATATATGTAATATAATAGTAATTGGTTATTTTTAAAATAAAAAGGAGCAAAAAAAATGGATAATAATAGTTTAAAGGTTCATGCAAAAAACATTAGAAAAAACATTCTAAAAATGATTGCAAAAGCGAACTCTGGACATCCAGGAGGTTCACTTTCAATTGCAGATATTTTGACAGTGCTATATTTCGATAAAATGAATATAGATGTAGCTAATCCAAAAATGGAAAACAGAGATAGACTTGTGCTTTCAAAAGGACATGCAGCACCAGCAGTATATGCGGCTATATGTGAAAAAGGCATACTTTGTTCTTCAGAAATGGAATGTCTAAGACAAGCAGACTCAATGCTTCAAGGTCATCCTGATATGAAGGGAACACCAGGGATTGATATGAGTACAGGTTCACTTGGACAAGGACTTTCTGCTGCAGTAGGAATGGCAATGGCATCAAAATATCAAAACTTAGACTATTATGTTTATGCGATAATGGGTGATGGAGAATGCCAAGAAGGTCAAATTTGGGAAGCTGCAATGGCAGGAGCTCACTATAAGCTTAACAACCTTATAGCATTTTTAGACCACAATGGTTTACAAATAGATGGAAAAAATAGTGACGTTATGGGCGTAGATCCGCTTAATGAAAAATTCAAAGCATTTGGATGGAATGTATTAGAGATAGATGGTCATGATTTTGCTCAAATAGCAACTGCTATAGACGAAGCTAAAAAATGTTCTGATAAACCAACAATGATAGTAGCTAAAACTGTAAAAGGTAAGGGCGTTTCATTTATGGAAAATGAAGCAGGTTGGCATGGAGTAGCACCAACGGCTCAAGAATTAGAACAAGCATTAGAAGAGATTGAAAGGGGTTAACAAAAAATGAAAAAAGCAACTAGAGAAGCATATGGTATAGCATTAGCTGAATTAGGAAAAACTAATGATAAAATAGTTGCACTTGATGCAGACTTATCAAAATCTACAAAAAGTGCAGATTTCAAAAAAGTATACCCAGAAAGATTTTTTAATGCAGGAATAGCAGAAGCTAATATGATTGGTATGGCAGCCGGTATGGCTACTGTAGGACTTATTCCTTTTGCATCTACATTTGCTATGTTTGCGGCAGGAAGAGCATTTGAGCAAATAAGAAACTCAGTAGCTTATCCAAAAGCAAATGTAAAAATAGTAGGAAGTCACTCAGGAATAACAGTAGGAGAAGACGGCGCAACTCACCAAGCTATAGAAGATATCTCACTTATGAGAAGTATCCCAAATATGGTAGTTATAAATCCTTGTGATGCTACAGAAACAGCAGCTGCAATAAAAGCCGCTTCTGAATATGTAGGACCAGTTTATATAAGAACAGGAAGAATGGCCGTAGAAGATGTACATCCTAATGGTTGTGACTTCGTAATAGGAAAAGGCGAAATATTAAAATCAGGAGATTCTATAGCAATAATAGCTACAGGAATATGCGTGAAAATGGCACTTGAAGCCGCAGAAGAATTAGCAGCAAAAGGCATAAACGCAAGAGTTATAAATATCTCAACTATAAAACCTATAGATTCAGAACTTATAATAAATGCAGCAAAAGAGTGTAAATACATCGTTACAGTTGAAGAACATAGCATAATAGGTGGTCTAGGTTCAGCAGTATCAGAAGTAGTTTGTGAAAACTGCCCAGTTCCAGTAAAAAGAATAGGAATCGAAGATGTATTTGGACAATCAGGAAAACCAGCTGACTTGTTAAAAATTTATGGATTAACTAAAGAAAACATAATTTCTAAAGTAGAAGATATGTTAAAATAAGCATTTAAAAACTCTAGAATAGTTTTAAAACAGTATAGATTTTAAATTTAAAGCCAAAAACTTCACTCTAAATTATACAAAAAAGAGTGGAGTTTTTGTTGTATATCATTATGGAAAGGGAATAAATATGATAAAAATATATTTTGCAAAGACAAAAAAAAATGCGATAATTCCAAAAAAGAGACTAGAAGATGCGGGATATGATATATTTCCCTGTTTCGAAGAAGATTATATTATGATAAATCCTAATGAAACTGTAAAAATTCCAACAGGAATAGCAAGTTGTTTTGAGGAAGAGTATTGTTTTATAGTAAAAGAGAGAGGTTCTACGGGTTCAATTGGACTTGGACAAAGATCAGGCGTTATAGATAGCGGATATAGAGGCGAGTGGTTGCTTCCAATAACAAATCATTCTACAATGCCAGTAATAATAGTGAAAAGTGAATTTAAAATTACAAAAGCATATGAAGAACTTATAAAAACACATAATATTATTGAGTATGACTATACTAAAGCGGTAGCGCAGGCCATCCTCTTACCAGTTCCAAAAACAGAAGTACATGAATTAGATTATAAATCACTCTTAGAATTTAAATCAGAAAGAATGAATGATGGTTTTGGCAGTACTAACATAATATAAGGAGGAGTTTTATGGAAAAAATAATATTTGATTGTTTATTTATAATGTCTATGAGAATAATAGACGTTTCATTAGCTACAACTAGAACTATTCTTATTACAAAAGGAAAAGCTAAAACCGCAGCATTTATAGGTTTTTTTGAAATATTAATATATACAAAGGTTCTATCGGATGTGGTTACTAACTTAGGTCAGTGGTATTATCTAATAGCGTATGCGATAGGATTCTCACTTGGAAACTATATAGGTACAAAAATAGAAAGAAGACTTGCCTTTGGAGACGTTCAGATAAGAATGATAATCCATCCAGATTATTATTATGTAATCGATGAACTTAGAAGTCTTCATTTTGGAGTTACTACCTTTATCGGAGAAGGACGAGACGGAGAACGAAAAATGATTTTAATAACTGCAAAGCGAAAACGCGTAAACGAACTTTATAATTATCTGCAAACCAATAAAATAAATGCATTTGTAAATGTAAACGATATAACCTCATATAGTGGAGGTTATGTAACTTCTTCCAAAAAATAAAGAGGTAGAATATGCCTAATAGTATAAAAATAATTCCATCAAAGCTTATAGGAGAAATTGAACCTCCGCCCTCAAAAAGCCTGTGTCATAGAGCGATAATATGCGCCTCACTGTCAGAGGGGAAAAGCACAATAAATAATTTTATTATGTCAGATGATATGAAGGCTACAATTTCAGGAATGAAAGCCTTTGGTGCAGAAATAAAAGAGAATAAAGCCTCAAATAGCAATTTAGATAATCATGATTTGAAAATGTCGTTAGAAATTTTAGGGGGCTATAAAAAATTAGAAAACACTATAGATTGTATAGAATCAGGCTCAACCCTTAGATTCTTAATTCCACTTGCCCTACTTTCAGATAAGGAAACTGCCTTTAAAGAAACTACCTTTTTAGGAAGAGGAAGGCTTGTAGAAAGACCGATAGACCCATATCTAGATATATTTGACAAATACAGTATATCCTATACATTTAAAGATAATAAACTGCCACTTACCGTTTCGGGAAGCCTAAGTTCAGGCACATATGAGCTTAGAGGAGATATAAGCTCCCAGTTTGTAACTGGACTGCTTTTTGCACTTCCAAGGCTTGAGGGCGATTCAGAAATAATCCTTACCTCAGAACTAGAATCAAAAGCATATGTTGATTTGACCCTCGATGTGATGAAGGACTTTGGCGTTTTTGCAGAAAATCAAGCTTACCGTAAATTCAAAATAAAAGGCTCTCAGTACTATAAAAATTGCGACTATAAAGTAGAATCAGATTTTTCACAGGCGGCGTTTTGGATAGTAGCAGACGCTATAGGAAATAAAGTCAGCTGTAAAAATATGAACATAAATTCCAAACAGTCAGATAGCGTAATTTTAAATATAGTAGAAAAGTATAGCGCAAACCAAGGGGAAACTATAGTAATAGATGTAAAAAACTGTCCCGATTTAGTACCGATACTTGCCGTGCTAGCAAGCTTTAATCAAGGAAAGACAAAAATAATAAATGCCGCAAGAGTAAGAATCAAAGAATCAGATAGACTAAAAGCTATTAGCTGCGAATTAAATAAACTTGGGGCAAAAATAACAGAATTTGAAGACGGGCTTGAGATAGAAGGCGTAGAGGAACTTAGCGGAGGCATTGTGCAAAGTTGGAATGACCATAGAATCGCAATGGCACTTGCAATAGCGTCTACAAGATGTAGTTCAGCGCTTACAATAATTGGAAGCGAATGTGTCAAAAAATCATATCCTCATTTTTGGGAAGATTTTAAAATGCTTGGAGGAAAATTTGATGAGCGGAATAACAGGTAAAAATTTTCAGATATCGATATTTGGAGAATCACATGGAGAAGCGCTAGGGATAACGCTAAACGGACTTCCCACAGGCTTTAAACTAGATATGGATTTAGTAAAAAAAGAGATGGCAAGAAGAGCTCCAGGGAAAAATGAATTTTCTACAAAAAGAAAAGAAAAAGACGAAGCCGAGATAATAAGCGGTTTTTTTGAAGGAAAAACGACAGGCTCACCACTTACGGCGCTCATAAAAAATACAAATACGGTTTCAAAGGACTATTCTAGCATAAAAACCAAGCCAAGACCTTCACATGCGGATTATCCAGCTTCTATTAAATATGATGGCTCAAATGACTATAGAGGTGGCGGCCATTTTTCAGGGAGAATTACAGCCGCTATAGTGTTTGCAGGAGCAGTCGCCAAACAGCTTCTTATGCAAAATGAAATATATATTGCAAGTCATATACTTAGCATAGAAAATATCAAAGACCAAGCCTTTGATTATGTAAATATAGAGAGAAAAAACCTAGAAGAACTTTTAGAAATGGACTTTCCTGTAGTTTCAGCAGAAAAAGGCGAGCAGATGAAGCAGGCAATTTTAGATGCTAAAGAAGAGGGCGATTCCGTAGGCGGCATTGTCGAAACCGTTATTTTAAACAAAATAGTTGGAATAGGAGATCCGTTTTTTGATTCAGTAGAAAGCAGACTCTCAAGCCTACTATTTTCTATTCCCGCAGTAAAAGGCGTAGAATTTGGAAGTGGGTTTGAACTTACAAAACTCAGAGGTAGTAAGGCAAACGATGAACTTTACATCGAAAACGGCGAAGTAAAAACCTACACAAACCATAATGGTGGAATCCAAGGTGGACTTAGTAATGGTATGCCAATAATATTTAAAACTGCACTTAAACCTACCCCTTCAATTTCAAAAACACAAAGAACTGTAGATATAGAACAAGGTGAAAATGTAGCTCTAAAGATAGAAGGAAGACATGACCCCTGTATAGTGCAAAGAGCCGTTCCTGTAGTAGAATCAATGGCGGCAATTGCAATTTTAGACTTAATTATGGAGAATAATAAATGGAAACAGAAAAATTAAATCAGCTTAGAAAAGAAATAGATACTATAGATTCACAGCTTTTAAAACTCTTTGAACAAAGGATGAAAGTAGTAGAAAATGTAGCCCTTTTCAAAAAAGAACATAATATCCCAATCCTCAATAATTCAAGAGAAGATACAATCTTAGAAAAAATTTCAAAAGAAATAAAAAAAGCAGATTTGCTGCCTTATGCAGAAGCTTATTTCAAAAACTTAATGGAACTTAGCAAAGAATACCAAAAAGAATATATGGTATCTTGCGAAGGAAATCTTCTAAAAAAGCATATATTTTTAATTGGTATGCCAGGAGCTGGAAAAACTACTATAGGAAAATTACTTTCACAAAAACTTAATATGGAATTTATAGATTTAGATAGCTATATAAAAGAAAAAAATCATTCAAGCATAGAAGCTATGTTTAAAAAAGGCGAGGCTCACTTTAGAAAACTAGAATCAGAAGCACTTAGAGATGCAGTAAAACTTTCACCTAGAGTGATTTCAACAGGTGGCGGTATAATTACAAGAGAAGAAAATGTAAGTCTTTTAAAAACCTATGGCACAATAATCTATATCGATAGAGACGTAGAAACCATAATAAAAGATATAGATGTGTCACATAGGCCACTTCTGTTAGAAGGAAAAGAAAGACTTTTTAAACTATATGAAGAAAGAAAGTCTATATACGAAAATTCATGCGATTATAGGGTGAAAAATGATAATACTTTTGAGCATATAGTAGACAAAATAATAGCAACCTTAAGCGTTAAGCTGTAGGCTGCTTTAGATATGCATCATAAATTGCATTTCCAACTTGAGTTTGTATTTCAGAATATATATGTTTAGAATTATTCTTCATATCAACTTGAATTTCTTTTGGCAGTGGAACTATTTCAGTTCCACTATTTTTTATTACATCAATTTTTTCATTTATTCTATCATCAGAAGCTTTTCTAGCATATAGTTTTGCAGTATATGAGGCTTTATCAATGATGAGTTTTTCTTGGGAAGATAAGTCATTATAAAAATCCAGATTTACAATTAGTGATATAAAGTGGGGAAGATGATTAGTTTCTATTACATATTTCTGCTGTTCGTATAATTTACTAGAAACAATAACCTCATAAGGATTTTCCTGTGCATCTATAGTGCCCTGCTGAAGTCCTATATATACTTCATTAAAAGACATCGGCGTTGGGTTAGCACTTAGTGAAGTCCAGAATTTAATATGGTTTGGATTTTCCATAGTTCTTATTTTAAGCCCTTTGTAGTCAGTTAATGATGTTATTTTTTTATTTGTAGATAGTACTCTAAAGCCTTGGTCCGCATATCCTAAAAGTTTATAGCCAGCATCTTCGTATACCACTTCTATTTTATTTAAAAAATCAGGACTATCCACTGTAAGTCTTGCTTTTTCTATATCATCAAATGCACAGGGAAGGTCAAATATCGAGAGCTTATTCATAAAACCTACTTGAGGAGCAGTATTTTGAATTACAAATGGAATATCACCACTTGCACAACTCTCAAGTAACTCTCTATCACCACCTAAGGTGCTATTTGGATATATTTGTATCTTCATTTTACCTTGACTTAAATTGTAAACTTCTTTAGAAAACGCTTCAGCATATATTTGCGTGACTGTATCTTCAGGACTTGCAGTAGCAAGTGGCAGAGAGTATGTCTTTATATCCATTTTTTTGGCATTTAAAGATATACCCGTTATTATAGCTATCATAAATAAAATCAAAATAAATAGTTTTTTAAATTTATACATAAATCTCCATCCGTTTCAAAATTATAAAAGACCTAAGCTTATACTAGGAAAAATCGTTATAAGCATCAAAGCAAACAAGAAGCATAAAATCATAGGAACTGCTTTTTTTGCAATATCAATAACAGGAATATCCGTCAAAGAACTAGCTACAAATAGATTTACACCTATAGGTGGGGTAACAAAACCTACCGCAAGATTAACTACCATTATAATTCCAAAATGAATAGGATTGATTCCAAACCCTTGAATTATAGGCATTAATATAGGGGTTAATATAAGGATTGCCGGAGTAGTATCCATAATCATACCAACCACTAATAATAATAAATTTATAATTAGTAAAAATAAGAATTTATTACTTAGATTAGATAGTATAAATTCAGATATTACCTGTGGAAGCTGCATCAAGGTTAAAATTCTTGAAAATGCCATTGAAGCTGCCAAAATAAACAGTAGAGGACTATAGGTTCTTACGGCTTCAACAAATATATCAATAAGCTGCTTTATATCAAGATTTTTGTAAATAACTGTACTGACAAATATTGCGTAAAATACAGATATTACAGCGGCTTCAGTTGGAGAGGTGATTCCAGTATATATACAGCCAAGTACAATTATAGGAGTCATTAATGCAAAAAAACTGTCTTTAATAAGAGCTAAGTAGCCTTTATCATGAAGTTCATCAATTACAGAACCTATAAGAAGTCTATCTTCACCATGTTTTTTGCAGTAGTAAATGCAGTAGAGCATAAGAACTAGTGCAATTAATAATCCTGGAACAATTCCCGCAGTAAATAATTTGCTTACCGATTCACCTGAAACCATGCCATACATTATAAATGGAATACTTGGCGGAATTATAACTCCGATTCCTCCTGAAACCGCAACTATAGCGGTGCTGAAATTTTTATCATAACCTAGATTTAAAAGCACAGGAATAGTCATACTCCCTACGGCCGCTACCGTAGCAGGAGCAGAACCTGATATAGCTCCAAAAAATAGACAGGTAGCAACTACAGCACATGGAATTCCCGCAGTAAATTTACCAAAAAAGAAAGCAAAAACATCAAATATTTTTTTTGATATACCGCCTCTTGCCATTATAATTCCAGAAAGCACAAACATTGGAACCGCAAGCAGTGGAAAACTATCTATACCACCGACCATTGATCGAATTATAAACTGTCCACTTGCAGTAAAAGAAGGGTCTAAAATTTTTGGAAGTACAGAGGCTATTCCCAAAGATATAGATATAGGAATAGCAATAAGTATACATAAAATAAAAGTTATAAGTATTAAAATTGATGTCATTTTTATTCTCCTTTTTGAAGACTTACTAATTTTAAAGATTCTATAAAAATTCTTTGTATAATCCTTAAAACTACGAGTGAAAATCCAACTAAAGGAGCGATTTGAATCAGATACATTGGAATTCCAAGTGCAGGACTTACTTGTTCACTTACAACTGCGGCCTTTACATAAAGAAACGCCGCAGGTATAAGGTATAAAAACAAGGTGATTTCAATAAGGTGATTCACTATTTTTAAAAGAATCTGATCTTTAGTAGAGAACTTATGTAGAAATTGCTCAATCTTGATTGATATACATTTTCTAGTACAGTAGCTTATACTTAAAAAGGAAGACCATATGAATAAATATCTTGTAAGTTCTTCAGACCATGTAAGGGAATGTCCTAAAATATATCTGGAGAAAACCTGAATTCCCATAATAATAGTCATTAAGAATAACAGTATAGTTAGAAGAAATTCTTCAAAGTTTTTATCAAGCCATTTAATCATATGGAAACTTCCTTTCTAAAAATTAAAACTACATACTTTGATGTATTGTATCTAAAACGCTATATAATTCAGCTACAGCGATTTGACCAGGAGCAGAAGCTTTTTTAGCCGCCCCAAAAGTAATTGCAGAACCAAATACTTCGCCAGATAATCTGCTGATTAAGCCTTTTCCACCCATAGACATAGTAACCACAGGAGTAGTTGCATGCTCAGACACCATTTCTTCTGTTGCAGCTAAAAGCGTAAGTACATCTTTTTTGCTATTAGGCATAACTGCGATTTTAGATATATCTGCACCCATATTTTGCATTTTTACTAATCTTGAGATGATATCATTCTTATCAGGAGTAGCAAAGAAGTCATGATTAGAAGCGATTATTTTTTTGCCCGCTAAGTGTACTGCTTCAATTATATTTGAAACTATAGCATCACCCGAAAAAATTTCAACATCTATCATATCTACAAACTCAGTATTTGCAGCAGCTATATTTAGCTCAGCATAAAACTCAAGCTCAATTTCCTTTTCGCCGCCTTCTTTTTTAGTTCTGAAAGTAAATAGAAGAGGAATATCACCTAAAATATTGTTTAAATCAGAAAGTACTTCTTTTACTTTCTCGATATCAAATACATTTTCAAACCAATCAGCTCTCCATTCTACAATATCAGCCTTTATAGTTTTTATATATTCAGCTTCCTTAAGAATATCCGCTTTTGAAATAGCTACTATAGGAACACATATTTTAGGCATGCCTGCTCCGATTTCTATATTTTTTATTTTAACAGTATTCATTGTATCTCCTTGATTTAATTAGTTTAATGAAATTTTATTTTGTTTGTATTGAATATTTACAAATAGTGCTAGAAGTACACCCACTACAGTTATAGCTATATTTAGAAGTATAACATACATAGGCCCATTTAAGCCTCCATTTTTTGTTATAATTCCAGCTATATTTAAGATTATATAGTTTGCAAGACTTGAAGCAATCATTATAATAGAAGTGATTTTTCCTTTGTTAGTAGGGAACATATCATTTGCAGTTGCAGTAGCCATTTGAAGCACTCCACCTGCTGCTGAGAATCCTATTACAAATCCACCAATAAGGCATATTGCAGGAGTTTTTACAAGATAAACTATAGTAAGCATAATAGTAGCAATTGCAGGATATACAACTAGAATTTTAACAGCTTTTACATTACGTTTAACAAGAAATGCTGTAAATAGCACTGCTAGTATAGTACCTGAAGAATAGTAAGATTGGATTTTACTTGGGTCAGCCATACCTACCATTTTTCCAAACTCTTGGTTACAGTTAAGCCAAAGTTGGAATGTAGAAGTACAAGTGAATCCAATAGCAATAAGTGCAATACTTGCTGGTGTAAATTTTATTTTAGTATTTTCTGTAGCGCCTTTTTTCACATTGCTGTTCATTGGTGGAAGAGGCATAAATGCTATAAGAATACCATCTATAATTATAAGTGCGGCCATAAGATAGAATATACTTTTAAATGAAAGCTGATTTGCAGCTACAAATCCAATCATAGTAGGCAGTGCTAATTGGCCTAGCGATACCGCTAATTTTGTAAATATAGTAGCAAGGCCACTAGATTCAACTAGAATTTCAAGGCAGGCAGGGATTACACCTGTATCAATAAATGAGTTTGCAGCTCCACCAACTATTGCAAATGCATACGCAACATACATATTTGGAGAAAATACAATTCCGATGAAATAAACGGCATAACATACGATACCAGTAAGTGCAGAAGCTTTTCTTCCAAATTTATCTGAAATAGGGCCAGAAATAGGAAGCGTTATAAGTCTACCAAGTCCCAAGGCTGCAATTACAATAAGTACGCTTCCTACATCAAAAGTACCATCTGCAAGTTTTTCACTTCCCCATTGACCTGCAAAATTTTGTTTATATTGTCCTAAGATAGACACACCGATTCCGTGTATAAAAAAGCTTATATACATTATAAATGCGGTAGGATAGTATTTTTTAAAATTTATTGATTCTGTAGTCTTTAGATTTTCCATTTTTCCTCCAAGGTTTCAATTAGTATTTTATATTTAAAATTTCTTTCATATAATCTATTGGCATCGGTTTTCCAGTCCATAGTTCAAATGCAGCAGAACCTTGGAAAAGCATCATGCCAAGTCCGTTCATACATTTACAGCCTGTAGCTTTAGCCATTTTTAAAAGCTCAGTTTCAGCTGGCGAATATACAACATCAACTACCATAAGTTCAGGTCTAAGATATGAAGCATCTGGAATATAAGTTTGTCCTTCTAATGGTTTCATTCCCATACCTGTAGCATTTACAAATAAGTAGCTGCTTTCAATTTCAGCTTTAAGCGCTTCAAAATCATTAAGGTCATATAAAGTCGCTTTGCATGAAGTCTTGCTATTTATAGTCTCTACATTATGAACCGCTCTTTCCCAGAACTCGTCTTTTCTGTTGAATATAGAGATTTCAGAAACTCCATCTAGTGCAGCCTGAATCTGAATTGCAGTAGCCGCTCCACCAGCACCTACGATAGTCATTTTTTTGCCTATAGCGTCAATATTATTATCCTTTATCGCCGCCATAAAACCTGTACCATCTGTAATATGACCTGTAAGTACTCCATTATCATTTACAATAGTATTAACCGCTCCAGTAAGTTCTGCCGCTGGAGAAAGTTTGTCAAGATATTTGTGAACAACCGTTTTATTAGGCATAGAAACATTAGAACCTCTAAGCTTTAATGCTCTAAGTCCTGTTACCGCATCCTCAAGATTGTCATTATCTACCTCAAACGCAAGATAGGCATAATCAAATCCCATTTTTGCAAAAGCTTCATTTTGCATAGCAGGAGAGCTTGAATGTCTTATAGGGTATGCCATTAATCCAATTAGTTCTGTATGTCCAGTTATTCTTTCAGCCATTTTTGTACCTCTTTCTGTTTAATAATTTTCAAATAGTTTCGTTATTAATTTGACAATTCCTGCATGTTTATTATATGATATACAAAAGATAACTTCCAATACAAAAAATAATCAAAATTAATAGCTTTTAGCTATCAAATAGGAGGAAATATGAATCTCAACCAGCTTTACTATTTTCAAACCATAGCAAAATTGCAGCATTATCATCAAGCCGCAACCGAACTAAATGTGTCTCAACCGAGTTTAAGCCGATCGATTGCAAACTTAGAAGATGAATTAGGACTTTTTCTATTTGAAAAACAGGGCAGAAATATAGTGCTTACCAAATATGGAAAAGTATTTTTAGAGCATGTAAACAAAATTATAGACGAACTAGAAAATACGAAAAAAAAGATGGAAAATATGGCAAGTAGTTCACATGGACATATTGATATATCATATGTATCGCCACTTGCAAAACAATATATACCACATATAGCAAGACAGTTTCTAAATATAGAGGAAAATAAACATGTTACATTTTCATTCGCACAAAATTTCACCGCAGAAATGATTGAGGGGCTAAAGCTTGATAAATTTGATGTGGTATTTGGATCATATTCATCGGGAGAGAGTGATTTATATTTTTTTCCCATATTAAGACAGGCGCTTGTAGTAATAGTTCCGCAAAATCACGAACTAGCTAAATATGATACACTTGATATAAAAGAAATAGAACCGTACGATATAATAGCATATGATAGATTTTCAGGACTTGGAAAATTCACCAGAAAAATATTTAATCAATTCGGACTAAATCTAAATATAATATGTGAATCCTCAGATGAAGCTTCGATAACGGCCTTAGTAGAATCCGATTTTGGAATAGCACTTATAGCAAAAGTAGATGAAATAGAAAATTCAAACGTGAAGATAATAAAGCTTACTAATGAAAATATGCATCATGATGTGCATATGATATATCATAAAAATAGATATTTAGCGCCCGCAGTACAAAATTTTATAAGCTTCATAAAAAAACAATCGACGATAATTAATAGTTAATAGCTATCAATTATCTACAAAAGATAGATTGGAATTATCGAAATAGATATAATATAATCTTATATATAATTAGTTTGATACAATTTCTGCAAACATTATACAAACTATTTTAAAATTATAGTTTTTGTTTTTAAGGAGAACATTAATGAAAAGTGAATATAGGAATATATTAAGTCCATTTACGGTAAAACATATGAATGTAAAAAATCGTATAGTTATGACACCTATGGGAACTAACTTTGCTGAACAAAATGGTGAAATGAGCTTTCTTCATATAAACTACTATGAACAGCGAGCAAAAGGCGGCACAGGGCTAATAATACTGGAAAATGCATGTGTAGATTTTCCTACAGGTTCAAATGGAACCACTCAGCTTAGAATAGATTCAGACAATTACATGCCAAGACTATTTAAACTATGCGAAACAGTTCATAAACATGGAACTTGCATTGCAATACAGATAAACCATTCAGGAGCATCGGCAATGGCTTCAAGAATAGGAACGCAACCAGTTTCTGCTTCAGATATTCCATCAAAAGATGGAGGCGAAATTCCAAGACCATTAGAAAAAGAGGAAATACACGCTATTGCAAAAAAATATGCAGCTTCAGCAAGAAGAGCACAAATCGCAGGATTTGATGCTGTTGAAATTCATGCAGGTCATTCATACCTTATAAGTCAGTTTTTATCACCTCTAACGAACAAAAGAACTGACGAATTTGGAGGAAGCGCCGAAAATAGAGCTCGTTTTGCAAAAATGGTAATTGAAGAAGTAAGAAATGCAGTAGGACCAATGTTTCCTATAATAGTAAGACTAAGTGCAGACGAATTTTTAGAAGGTGGAAATAAATTAGAAGACTGCTTAGAGTATATAGAATACTTTAAAGAAGAAGTAGATATATTTGACGTATCAGCAGGACTTAATGGTTCAATCCAGTATCAGATAGATGCAAACCATCTTCCAGATGGCTGGAGATCATATCTTTCAAAAGCTATAAAAGAAAAAACAGGTAAACCAGTTATAATTTCAGGAAATATAAGAGATCCAAAAAGAGCAGAAGAAATTATAGCAAGTGGAGAATCAGATTTTATAGGTATAGGAAGAGGGCTTATTGCAGACCCAGAACTTGTAAATAAAATAAACTTAGATAAAATAGACGAAATTAGAAAATGTATTTCATGTAATATAGGCTGTGCAGGGAATAGAATAGGCACTAATAGACCTATAAGATGTACTGTTAATCCATCTGTAAATGAGGATGAAGATTATAAGAAGCTAAGCATAAATAAGACTTGTAACGTTGTAGTTGTAGGTGGTGGTACCGCAGGACTTGAAGCGGCATGCACTGCAGCAGAAGTAGGATGTAATGTATTTCTTGTAGAAAAAGATAAAGAACTAGGCGGACTTGCAAAAGAAATATCTAAAATCCCTGACAAAAAACGTCTAAATGATTTCCCAAACTATCTAATAAATAGAGCTTCCAAACTAAAAAATCTATTTATAATAAATGATACAGAGGCAAATGCAGATATAGTTAGCAAGTTTAATCCAGATTTGATTATAAACGCAACAGGATCAGTTCCACTTTTACCTCCAATAAAAGGACTAAAAGAAACCTTAGCAAATGAAAATAGAAAAGTATTTTCAATAATAGATATGATAGCTAATCTAAATTCATATCCTGAAAATATGAGTGGTAAAAAAATTGCAGTAATAGGGGGCGGAGCTGTAGGACTTGACGTAGTTGAATTTTTTGCGCAAAGAGGGGCAGAAGTTTCTATCGTAGAGATGCAAAGCACAATAGGGAAAGACCTAGACCCTGTTTCAAAATCAGATATAAACGCGCTTATGAATAAATACAAAGTAAACAAAATGACTGAAACCGCACTTCTTGAAGTTAATAATGACTACTTTGTAGTTAAAAATAATGGCGAAGAAACAAATCTGAAATTTGATTATGGCTTTGTATGTCTTGGAATGAGAGCAAATAATCCTGTACTAGAAGAACTGCAATCAAAATTTGAAGATACACAAACCGAGATAATAAGCATAGGTGACAGTGTAAGAGCAAGACGTATAATAGATGGAGTATTCGAAGGAAGAAACATAGTGAATATTTTAAAAACCCGAAACTTTATATAAATAAATTCCTAAAGTAGAAAAAAGATTGCTGTAAAAATTGCAGCAGTCTTTTTTATTTCCACGTTAGTTGGTATAATAAAAACGATTTTTTTAAAAATTTTTGAAAGTTATAAAATATATTTAGGAGATTCAGTATTGAGAAAGTATTTTAGAAGACATACAAGGAATAAATATTGTATTTGATTTTAAAAAATCACCATAAAAAATCAAAACCTTTACACTCTGTTGTGTTTTATTATATAGGCATAGGCTATTTTAAATTTTGGTTAGATACTATGGAAGCATATGAAAAACAAAATAATGTCACTTTAACTTTAGAAACTCAAAATATAATTAATGTGAAATCATATGAAAATATGGATTTCAACTAATTTGAGAAATAAAGATTGAAAATACACGTTTAGTTTAGAACTGTATGAAAATAAAAAAATAATTTTAGATTTTTAAATTATTTGAATTTAAAGTTCAAAGTGTTTCAATAAAAATATATGTAATAAGGTTAAGCATAGGAAAAAATTTCAGATCAATTTTATTTGAAAAATTGCTACTCAAGACAGATCGTAATTGGAATAATTATTATTGGATATTGTATTTCATTAAATAAAATTCAGTTTAGATAAGGTGTATGAAATATATTTATAAGGTTGTAGAAGATAAAAACTAAAAGAAAAGAGTGCATGAATTAAAATTGTATAGTAAAATATATAGAGAACGGAGTTGAGGAAATGGAAGAATTTTTTGAAGAAGGATTTACTGAAAATAGTTATTTTAATATATATAAAACTACTGTAATGCAATTATATAATGACAGACATGAGAATAGTTTGAAACAAGGTGAAAATTATGAAATGGAGTTTAGTTTTAAGGTAAGTGAAGATATAAATGGATGTGTAGAATTTTATAAGAATATAGATTACATAACTATTAATACAGGAACAATAGCAGAAATTCATAAAATGTTTACTTTATATATGTGTAATCCTAATATTTATGATCATATTGGAAGTACAGAAAAATGTAAAGTTATATTTAGTAGGAATTTTAAATATAGTTTTGATAAAAATAATAAACAATTAAAATTTAATTATGAGATAAATGATGATATAAGGAGAAGAACACATCTTATATTATCGGTTTGGAGTACTCGATTTATTATTGAACATGAGTTAGGTCACATATTAAATGGACATACAAAATTTGCAAGAGATAAAGGATTCAAATTTCATATGACTTCTGAAGATCAAAATAAACAACATGATACAGATATGGCTTTAAATATTGCAACATGTGAAATGGATGCAGATGCATTTGCTATAACCGCAATAATGGCTAGTATGCTAATCATGTACGAAGAATACTATATTGAAGATAAACACTTAGTTATAAAAGAATGTATTCAAAATAGAAAAGAAATTTTTAGATTATGTGGTTTCTCTTTTGCCAGTCTCTTTTTTTTATTGCATCGGAACTACAAATTGAATAAAAACAATAATGATTATATGTTAGAACCCCTTTTTCGCTGTATTGTAAATTATGATGCGGGATGTAACTTTATTGATGAACACGTAAAAAATAACCCTAATACATTTAAAAATATTACAATTGACTTAATAAAACAGTTATTTTTTAAGGGAATGCTAGATGCACAGGAAGCATTTAATTTTATATATAATGAAAATTTAGATTTTAAAACGTATCTAAATCAGCAAGAACACAGTAGGCAATATAATTTATATAAAGAAATCAAGAACACATGGAAGCAATTATATAATGATTTGAATATCTATGCGAGAATTAAATTATACAAAGATAAGGAGTAATAATAATGAACATAATTGGTAATAAGATTAAACAAAAGGTAATTACACAAATATCAAAAGAGATGAATTTATTTGAAAATATAGAATTTAAAAATATACTAGAAGATTTAATAAATGTAAGCACTCCAAAAGAAGCGAATCCTACATGTATGCAGATGATAAAACTGGATAATAAAAGCTTAACTGGAGATAGTTACAAAATAGGAAATATATTAATTAATTGGAGAAAACTTGCTGAAAAAATTCCACAAATTTTAGAACTAATCGATCCAAATTTAGCAACTATAATAGCAACAATAGTAACTGCTCCAGGAAATGTAAAGGATGTAATAGGTATTAAGATTACTGAAAATGAAGGATGTGTTATAGCTTCATTGATGGAGTGTAATGGGATAGGCAAATATGTAGAAGAAAATATAGTAAAATATAAATTTGATGAATTGGCTATAAAATATAATTTATGTACAGATAAAGAAAACTTTGAGAATTCATGCAATAAGCTAATAAAGTATAAATGCATCGATATTCAAAATGGCAAACTAGCTTTAATAGAAGAAGTTAAGTTTACATACTAATTAATTTGAAAGAAGGCAATGTTAATTGGTTTTATGGAATATCTTAAAAAATTTTGTAAATATTTATGATGACATTTGTTCTGATATAGTAAAGTTGTAACGCTCCAGTACGAATGATATAATTTCATTAAAGGAGAGATTACGATGGCAAGAATAAAATACGAACCTGAATTCAAAAGAAAACTGATTAAACTCCATCTTGAAGATGGCAGAACTCTAACTAGCTTATCTGAAGAATACAGAATAAGCAAAAGTACAATTACACAATGGATAAAAAAATACCGCGAAGAATGCAATACCAACTCAGAGCTACAAACTGAAAGAGACTACTTCCAAGAGATACTTAAGTTAAAGCGACAGCTTGAAGAACTTGAAAAGGAAAACAGATTTTTAAAAAAGGCAGCAGCATTTGTGTGTACTGAAAGATAAAGCTACAGCTTTGTCTTTTAACTATATAATTGATGAAGGTTTGGCCCTTCATAATCGTCATGCAGATGGGGGTTATAAATCACCTTAAGGTGCTGTAGTCAAAAGCTATGGTATTGAGCGTTAAGGAAAAGGCATAGCTCGGATTATGTCAGATGTGTATTATGGAGATGAATGAAAATGAACCATTGATGACGCTTCGAAAAGCTTAGATGTTATCAAAACTATATGGATATGCTAAGTATAGGAAGAGTCTAGAGGAAATCTGCTTACTGACTGGACGGTAACCGGAGTAAAGGTGGCATGAACATAATACAGGCTTTTATATGGAACAGTAGAACCTACGACCTTGAGGATAAGGGAAAAGCAATGAGTAAAGACCTTACAAGTGTGAAAGTACCAATGCAAGGTATAGGGGCAGAACAGTTCGTAGTAGCTATGAAGATTCTGTAATGGAATTGGAGCCAAGGGACTGTATCATTCAGTTTTATGGTTTAGTCAACCATAAGAAATTATAGGAGGGACTAAGTGAATAAAACAAAATCTTATGACATACCAAAACAACTCATTTATGAAGCATATAAAAGAGTAAAAGCTAATAGCGATTCAGCTGGTATAGATGAAATATCGCTTGAAAACTTTGAAATAAGTTTGAAAGACAATCTGTACAAGATATGGAATAGAATGTCTTCAGGAACCTACTTTCCACCACCAGTTAAAGCAGTAGAAATTCCGAAAAAAGGATGGTGGTGTTCGTGTATTAGGGATACCAACTGTGGCTGACAGAATTGCTCAAATGGTAGTTAAGATTAAGTTTGAAGAGAAAGTGGAACCTTTATTTCTAGAAGATTCATATGGGTACAGACCTAATAAGTCTGCACATAATGCTCTAGAAATAACTAGGACAAGATGTTGGAAATATGATTGGGTTTTAGAGTTTGATATAAAAGGACTTTTTGATAATATAAATCATGACTTACTGATGAAAGTAGTAAGAAAACACACAGACTGTCCATGGGGGCTATTATATATTGAACGATGGTTGACTGCACCAGTAGACTCAAATGGAAATATAATGGAAATAACCAAAGATGTTCCACAAGGTGGTGTAATTAGCTCCGTCTTATCAAATTTATTTTTGCATTATGCGTTTGACAAGTGGATGGAAAAAGAATTTCAGATTAATCCTTGGTGTAGATATGCAGATGATGGAATTATTCACTGCAAAAGTCAAAAACAAGGGTACTATATACTGAGAAAACTAGAGCAAAGATTTAAAGAATGTTTTCTAGTGATTCATCCCAACAAAACGAAGATTGTATATTGTAAAGATAGTAATCGACGTGAGGAACATGCAAATATTGAGTTTACCTTTTTAGGGTACACATTTAGACCGAGAAAGGCAAAAGCAAGAATTGGAAGTTCTTTTACAAGCTTTCTTCCTGCCATTAGTAAAAAGTCAAAATCTGATATTCAGAGGAAAATAAGAGAGTGACGATTATTATGGCAGACAAATAAGACGCTAGAAGATTTAGCCAAAAAGTACAATCCTGTTATTAGAGGATGGTTAAATTATTATGGAAAATATGGAAAAATTGAGTTGCTTAGAGTTCTTGAAGGGATAAATAAACATTTATGCTTGTGGATTCAAAGGAAATATAAGAAATTTAAACATAAACCATTTAGAGCAAGAACCTTGTTGCGAAAGATGATAAAAGTGAATTCGGCATTATTTGCTCACTGGAAAGTTGGTATAACATAGATTGAATGATAGGAGCCGTATGACATGAGAGTGTCACGTACGGTTCTGTGAGAGGCTAAGGGTGAAAATCCCCGGTCTACTCGACTTTGCAAGAAAGTAAATTCTGTTTTTGAATTCATATATAACAACAAAGAATATGATGATATTAAGTGTATGTGTAAGGTCTTAAAGGTATCTAGAAGTTCTTATTACAAATATCTAAATAAGAAATTAAGCAATAGAGAATTAGAAAACCAAAAAATAAAAAGTAAAAAAAGAAATCTTAAAAATATATCAAAATAGCAAAAAATGTTATGGTTCGCCTAAAATAAATGTATCACTTAAATTGTTAGGTATAAGCATCAGTTTAAAAAGAATACAGCGTCTTATGAATAAACTAGGCATAAAATCAATAGTAACAAAAAAATTTAGACCATCCTCAAATAAAGGGAAAATAGTAGAAAGAGAGAAGCTTTTAAAAAGAAATTTTCAAACATCTACTATAAATGAAAAATGGGTAACCGACATAACTTATATTTACACAATTAAAGATGGTTGGTGCTATCTAGCTTCAGTTATGGATTTACATAGTAAGAAGATAGTTGGATATTCCATGTCTAAAACTATAAATACTAAGTTAGCATTACAAGTATTAAAAAATGCTATTGATATTCAAAAAACAATTAAATCTTTGATATTGCATAGTGATTTGGGGTGTCAATATACAAGCTCCGCTTTTATGGAATATATAATGTATAAGCCATTCATTTAGTGGAAAAGGAGGCCATTATGATAATGCTGGAATAGAATCATTTCATGCTTCCTTAAAAAAAGAAGAAGTTAATATTAATAGGTATTTAGATTTTAATGTAGCAAGGTTAGCTATATTTGAATATATAGAAGCTTGTATAATAGAAACCGCATCCATAGTAGTATTGGATATATAACCCCTCAAAATTGTGAAAAATTAGCCAAATAAATTTCATAAAAGTTAAACTTTTTGTGTCTAAAATATTGACATAGATTCAACTGGTTACTGTGATTCTAATAGAGTCGAGGAGGATGTGATACCTGCACTTAAATTACTCTTTTCCAAAAAAGAGGATGGGTATTTTGATAAGATTAGAAATATAATATCTAGTAAAATTGGTTGATTTGAAAATGATACAGATTGTTATAGTAGTATTATCGATATAGAATGTTACAGAAATGATGAGTTTAGTATGCTAGGCTATTCTGAGCAAAAAATAAAAGAGATTTTGAAGACATCTTTGACTGATATTGAAAGATATAAATACGAAAAGGCAATTTATAACAGTTATTTAACGGATAATAAGGTATATACATATTCAATATGATGAATTGTATATTGATGTAAATTATGAAATATACTAGCATGTAGTGTTATCAAATAACTTAAGTTATTAGTGGAGGGTAGTAATGTTTATAATAGAAGATAATTTAAAAAGTAAGTTTAATAGTATACCACCAGATATTATGTATAAATTGTACAATAAATTATCAAATCTGGGTAATAGATTTGAGCAAGAAGAGGATAATAGAGATTATATAGAGCGTGCATATAATATAGTAGTAGGAACTCACATAATGATAGACTCTGTGAAGAATAGCAGAAATTATACATTAGAGAAAGTAAAGGGTATAGTAAATGGTATATTATATAAGACAAAAGAGATTTTAGTTGACTATGGGGACGACTTCGCTACTGGGGACTTTAATCTTATAGATTTGATGCAGAGTGGTTCGATTAGTAAGTATAAGTTAAATAGTACTGAGGATGATATGTTTTCTGTAACTTCTATATTATTATATATACTGGTTATTATTGAAGGTGATTACAATACTATACGGTTAGAAGATTTGGAACAGTATGAGAAGTTTGCTGAGTTAAAAGAGATAGCTACTCTAAGTGTTGAGGAGTTGGAGTCGATAAACTCTTACCTAAATGGGGCTGACAAAAAGATAGAGGGGATTAAGTGTGTTGAGAGATTACTAGAGTATGACGTATATTGTAACACAGACTTTAATGAAATGTACCGAAAAGTTAATTTAGTTACTTGTATTAATGGACTAGAGGAAGCATACCATAATGGGTTATTAGAAGAGGGTGTAGAAGACTCTAGGGGTGTGTTAGTTAGAAAAGCACTTATAGTTACATTTAAACATTTAAATATTACGAGAAGTTAGAACAGGGGGAATTATAATGGATAGAGAAGATATATTAAGAGTATTAAAACGTGACACTAAAGGTTTGATAGAAGAAGCTGTATTATCGATGGCAGATGAATACCGCAACATAGTAGTTGAAGTAGATTTGCAAACACATAGTATTATGGGGGATGCAGATAGTTATATTAAGCAAGAAGGTAATAGTGAGCTTGTTTCCGTTACATTAAAAGATAAGTTTGATATATTGAAGAAGAGTTATGCAATGGTTGTGTATCAATCTAAAGAACTAGACAGTAATATTATAAAGAAAGTATATGTTGATTTATGTTATGTATTTGAGAAGAACATGATGAGATTGTATACTGCTGCGATTATTGATGCAGTAAGTAGTCAACCAATAGTATCTGATTGGGTTAGGTATTTAGATTATGTACCATCAGTTAGAGATTTTAATAAATTTATAGACAGTGTAGATAATAGTAATATAAATTTAGGAACTTTAAATTATATAAGCCAAACTATAGATAGTGCTTACTGTGTTTTCAAAGAGTTAAAGAGTGATATGCAATAAGTACGTAAAGAATTACAGAACAAGAAATTTTATATAAAATTTCATAGATATGTTAGGTACTCTACGCTTTGAGGATGTTATGCGTTATGTAGATTCGTATGACGTGTTAGGTGTTGAGTTAGATGAGAGGGATTACAGCTTATGCTTAAAAGCTATAATTAATAATAAAGATTTATTTAAAGATAGCACATACACTGGCGACCCGTACGCTAGTGGGTTACTTTACGACTTAGCTAAATTTATTCAGGATTATAGTTACTTAAACTTTTCTCAGGATAGTAATATGAATTCAAGGTTTATGGATATTGTAGGCAAGTCTATGGATAATGTAGAGATTTACAATCAGACAGATTTTTTCTATAGTAAGTTGGTAGGTTGGTTGTTGGTTGCTGTGGATGGTTTTGATACATTTATAATAGAAGACGCTAAAGTGAAGTAATATAAGATGTTCACGGATGTAAGGAATAAGTATATAAATAAATATATTCCAAGTAATTACAGTATAGGCAAGAAGGTGCTCCTGATTCACGGATTTGCCAACAATGAGTCTCTATTTAGGAAGCTTATAAGTATGTTGATAGATGTAGGTATAGAGTCTAATAGGGCACTCTTACCTGGATTTGAAGAGTTGTGATTTAAACTGTAAGACACAGAATATATGTCACAGTGCAACTTCCACTAAACTAAGACCCTATATCTCTAAAATTACATATCTTTACCCCAAGACTGATTTTCAGTCTTTTTTTATGCTTTTTATTAATCACAATTCTTTATACAATTGTAATAAAAAATATTTTTTGATATAATGAAATGTAAAAATATAATTTTAGGAGAAGGTATACAAAATGAGTAGAAGAGAGAATTTAGTAGTATCACTTGATGAAATAAAAGAGCAACAACAGTATATAGAAACTTTAAAAAGTGTAGTAAAAGAAAAATATAATGGGAGAAAACCTCTCGTGAATATCTCAACATACGGTTGTCAGATGAATGAGCACGACTCTGAGAATCTTTTTGGTATGCTTGAGATGATGGGTTATGAGCCAACTGAGGAGCAAAAGGATGCAGATTTAATAATCTACAACACTTGTGCGGTAAGGGAAAATGCTGAGCTTAAGGTGTATGGAAATCTTCATGCCCTAAAGAAATTAAAGGACAAAAAGCCTGAGCTATTAATTGCGGTATGTGGATGTATGATGCAGCAGTCTCATGTGGTTGATGAAATCAAAAAGACTTATCCTCATGTAAATATGGTTTTTGGAACTCATAATATCTACAAATTCCCTGAGCTATTATTCAAGGTTATGGACAGTGAAGATTCGCTTTATGATGTTTGGGATATTGACGGAAGGGTTGTTGAGGGACTTCCTACGCTTAGAAGATATAATACAAAAGCGTTTGTAAATATAATGTATGGATGCAATAATTTCTGCACATACTGCATTGTACCTTACACTAGAGGTAGGGAGAGAAGCCGAAATCCTCAGGATATAGTGGATGAGGTTAAGAGTCTTGTAGCTACTGGAGTAAAAGAAATTACGCTTCTTGGTCAAAATGTAAATTCATATGGAAATACGCTTGAGCCAAGCTACACTTTCCCACAGCTATTAGAAACAATAAATGAAGTAGAAGGGCTTGAAAGATTAAGATTTATGACTTCTCATCCAAAGGACATATCGGATGAGCTTATAGATGCTATGGCAAGACTTGACAAGGTCTGTGAGAGTCTTCATCTTCCAATTCAATCAGGAAGTAGCAGACTGCTTGCTAAGATGAACAGACATTATACTAAAGAAGATTATTTAAGAATAATAGAAAAGGCTAAGGCGAAAATGCCTGACCTTGCGATAACTACGGATATAATGGTAGGATTCCCTGGGGAAACTGAGGAGGATTTCTTAGAGACTATTGATGTGGTTGAAAAGGTTCAGTATGATTTAGCGTTTACTTTCCTATACTCTATAAGAAAAGGGACTGTTGCGGAAAAGATGGAAGACCAAATTCCTGAGGACATCAAAAAGGAAAGATTTGACAGATTGATAGAGGTTGTAAATGCCGCTTCTAAAGCGTCTTCTAAGAGCTATCAGGATAAGGTAGTAGAGGTGCTTGTAGAGGGTGTTAGCAAAAAGAATGAAGAGTTTATGACTGGTAGAACAAGACATAATAAGCTGGTTAATTTCAGAGGAACGGAGGAGCTTGTTGGAAAATTAGTTAAGGTATTTATAAATGATCCTAAGTCGTTCTCTTTAACTGGTGAAATGATAGATTAGAGAAAAGATAGCAATATAAATTGGAAGTATAATAGAATTAGAAAGGATGCAGCGAAATGGAAAATTTGACTCCTATGATGAGGCAGTATCTTGAAATAAAAGAACAGCATAAGGATGCTATACTGTTTTTCAGGCTTGGAGATTTTTATGAGATGTTTTTTGAAGATGCCATTGAAGCTGCAAGAATACTTGATATAGCGCTTACAGGTAAAAACTGTGGTTTGGATGAGAGGGCCCCTATGTGTGGGCTCCCTTATCATAGTGCGGAATCATATATTCAAAAGCTTATCCAAAGTGGAAAAAAAGTGGCAATTTGTGAGCAGGTGGAAGACCCAAAGCTTGTTAAGGGTATTGTAAAAAGAGAAGTTGTAAAGATAATTACACCGGGGACAAATCTTGATGACAAAACTATAGAGTCTCACAAGAATATATACTTAATGGCATGTGAATATGATGAGAGATATGGTTTTTCGCTTTCATATGTAGATATATCTACGGGAGAGTTTAATTCGGGAAGTTTTGAGTTTGAGGATATAATTGACCTTACGGCGCAGATATCGCCAAAGGAAATTATTTTTGGAGAAAGTTTTAGTGAGTTGCTTTCTCAGGACAAAAAGCTTAGCAATCAATTTAATCAGTACATGAATGCAAATATGATAGTCTCATCTATATATTCGGCAAAGGAAGATGCACTTGAAAATTTCTTTACTAGGGAATATATAAGTGAGCTTTCGGCGGAGAAGTATCTTTCTAGTATAGAGTTAGTACTGACTTATATACTTGATACTCAAAAGATAGCTTCAAGAAATATAAGTAAAATAAATATTCTTAAATCGAATCAGTATCTTAAGCTGGATTTAAATACTAGAAGAAATCTGGAGCTTACTGAGAATATAAATACGAAGAATAAAAGAAATTCGCTATTTGATGTGCTTGATTATACACGCACAAATATAGGCAAACGTACGCTAAGGAAGTGGATAGAAAAGCCGCTTATAGAGGAAGCGAGCATCAATTTTAGGCTGGATTTGATTGATGAACTTATTTCAAAGTTTGAGTTAAGGGAAGACCTTAAGGAGATTTTATCTAAGATATATGATATTGAGCGTATTTGTTCTAAGATAAGTTATGAGTCAATTGGGACTAAGGAGATTATTTCCCTTAAGACGTCAATCGAAAGACTTCCTATTTTAATAGAGACTGTAGAAGCTTCTAAGTGTGAAAAGCTTAATCAGCTTATTTCAGGCATGGACAATCTGCACGATATTTATCTATATATAGACAAGGTAATAGTTGAAAATCCATCGCTTAGTATTAAAGATGGGGATGTAATAAAGAGTGATTTTAGTGCAGAGCTTGAGGAGTACAGATATGTGGAAGCCAATGCGGCAAAGATTCTTCAAGAACTTGAAATGGAAGAGAAAGAAAAGACTGGAATAAAAACGCTTAAAATCGGATATAACAAGGTTTTTGGATATTATATAGAGATTACAAATTCGAATCTTAAGGAATTTGAACTGCCAAGTGATTATATAAGGAAGCAAACTCTTTCAAATGCTGAGCGTTTTATAAGTGAAAAACTTAAAAATATAGAGGATAAGATACTTACGGCAAGACAAAAAATATATGAGATTCAGTCTGAGATATATAGTGAGTTTAAAAAAGAGCTATACAAGAATGTAAATAGAATCCAAAGTACTGCAGATAGAATTGGAGAGCTCGACGCTGTATTATCACTTTCGCTTGCGGCGGTTAAGGGCAATATGGTAAGACCTGTTTACAATAGGGATAGAATAATGGAGATAAAAAATTCTCGCCATCCTGTAGTGGAAAAGATACTTGGTGAGGAGTATTTTGTGCCAAATGATATACATTCGGATGCAGAATCTAGAATTCATATTATAACAGGGCCTAATATGGGTGGTAAATCTACTTATATGAGGCAGATTGCAATTGTAAGTATAATGGCGCACATCGGATCTTTTGTACCTGCAAGTTATGCAAATATTCCAATCCTAGATGCAGTATACACAAGGGTTGGGGCATCTGATGATTTGAGTCAGGGGCAGAGTACGTTTATGGTTGAGATGACTGAGGTTTCTTACATCCTAAACAATGCGACAAAGGACAGCCTTGTGCTACTTGATGAGGTGGGAAGAGGTACAAGTACATTTGATGGACTTAGTATAGCGTGGGCGATACTTAAGTATATAAGTCAGAACATAGACTGTACTACTTTATTTTCGACTCACTATCATGAGGTTACGGAACTTGAAAATGAGTTTGATAATATAAAAAATTACTATGTGTCAGTTCAGGAAAAAAATGATACAATAATTTTCATGAGAAAAATATTTAGTGGAAAAATCGACAAGAGTTATGGTATTCATGTTGCAAAACTTGCAGGGGTTCCTAATAAGGTGCTTCTTGATGCAAATGAAAAGCTAAGTCAGCTTGAGTTAAAAGAAACGGAAATAGAGTATGAGGCAAAACTTAGCAAGGTGGCGTCTAAAAAAGCTAAGAAGGATGAAGACCAAATATCTATATTTGATTTTGCACCGACTCCTGAAAGTGAAGTGGAGAAAAAGCTTAAGGAAATTGACATAAATAATATAACTCCGATGCAGGCGATGAACCTTTTAAATGAACTTAAAAATTTGTCAAAGTAGTAGGAAAGAGAAAATGCTATGAGATCTCAAATAACGGTATTAGATGAAATAACGATAAATAAAATTGCGGCAGGAGAGGTCGTAGATAACCCATCCTCTGTAGTTAAGGAACTTGTAGAAAATTCAATAGATGCAGGGTCTAAGCAGATTACGATAGAAATTGTAGATGGTGGCAAGCAGCTTATAAAGGTAAGTGATGATGGGGATGGAATTGAAGAAAATCAGATTCCATTAGCTTTTAAAAGACATGCTACGAGCAAGATAAAATCTATTGATGATATTTCATATCTAAATACAAATGGATTTAGAGGTGAGGCGCTTTCTTCTATTTCTTCGGTAGCGGAAATTGAGGTAATAACAAGTACCTCAGATGACAGTCTTGGCAAAAAAGCAACTATCTCAAATTCTACGGTGCAGGAAATTATTGATTTTGGAAGCCGAAAGGGAACTACTATATATGTGAGGGATATATTTAAAAATATTCCTGCAAGAAGAAAGTTTTTAAAGACTTCGGTGAAGGAAAACAATTCAATTATAGATATTGTAAATAGACTTGCAATTATTAATTCAAATATAAAGTTTAAGCTTATCTCCGATGGAAAGGTGCTTCTTTCTACAGAGGGAGACGGCTCACTTTTGAATGCGATTAGAGTGGTATATGGAAAAAATGTAAGTACTAATCTTGTGGAACTGTGCTATAAAGATGAGAATGTAAGTATTTTTGGATATGTTTCAAATACATCACTTTATGCGTCAAATCGCAAGAAGCAGAATGTATTTGTAAATAAGCGATATATAAAGCTTGGAACGCTTAATTATTCTATAGAAAATGCATACAAAGAGATAATTCCAATTGGAAAATATCCAATCTTTATATTAGATATTGAGATAAATCCTCAGATGATAGATCCCAATGTGCATCCTGCTAAAACTGAGGTTAAGATAGATTCTGAGATGAATCTAGAAAAGCTTGTGAGTGCTCTTGTAAGAGAACAGCTTTTCAAAAGCAGTCATAATCTAATTCCAGAGTATACTGTAACTAAGGAGCATTCTTTCAGCACAGAACTTGCAAGAGAAAATTCAGAGGTGAATTTTTCGCCATCATTAAATGCTTCCCAAGAATTAAAATCGAATCTTTTTGTCTATAGCGAGCCAGAGGTCGTAGCCTTAGATGAGGAATTAAAAGAAGAAAAGGTTGAAAAACATGAGGATAAAAAACTTGATGAGGTAGAAGTTTCGTTTAGTAAAATGCTGCAAGAAATGACCCATAAGGAAATAAAGCCTGAAATAGTTCAAAATCCTAAATCATCAGAATTTAGAGTTGAAAGCGTAAAAACAGAACCGCTAGAGCAAATCCAAATTTCTAAAAATCAAGAGGTTTCTCAGTTTTCGAATGATTCTCAAACCTTGCAGAGTTTTGAAAATTTTCAGTATAAATCAGAAGAAATTCTAGATTATAATGAATTTTTTGTTTCAGGGGTTGTGTTTGAGACTTATATTCTTGCGACCTACAAAGAAAATATGTATCTTATAGACCAGCATGCCGCGCATGAGAGGGTTATGTATGAGAAGTTTATGAAGCAGTATGACCTTAATAAATATAGTCCTGAATCTGTTTTTGAATCTCAAGAACTCTTGATTCCTATAGTAAAAGAGCTTACAATGGATGAGTATAGCATGGTGATATCGCAGCTTGATATTTTTAAAATCTTTGGAATTGAAGTAGAAGATTTTGGTTTTGGAAGAATTGTCATGAGAAGTGTGCCACTGATATTTAACGAGGCTCAAACTGAAGCTTTTGTAGATGAGGTTATAGATATTATTTCAAGTGAGTCAGAGCTTGATTTAAATGATAAATTTAGGGACAAGCTTGCGACGATGGCTTGTAAAAAAGCAATTAAAGCAAATCAAAAGATAGAGCATATAGAGATAAAAACACTATTTGAGCGTCTTAATCAGTGTAGCAACAAATATACCTGCCCTCATGGAAGACCTATATTTGTAAAGTTTACAAAGTATGAAATAGAAAAAATGTTTAAACGAGTAAATGCCTAGAAGGGAATATTTATGAAAAATGAAATTATAATTATAGCAGGGCCTACAGGTGTAGGAAAAACTGCAACTTCAATTGCACTTGCCAAAGCCCTTGATGGAGAAGTGATTTCAGCAGATTCTATGCAGATATACAGAGGTATGGATATTGGAACTGCAAAGATTACGGAAAAAGAAAAAGCAGGAATTGTGCATCATCTACTTGATGTTGTAAATCCAGAAGATGAGTTTAGTGTTTCTGATTTTGATCAAAAAGCGACAGAAGCTATAAAAGATATTATAGAAAGAGGGAAAACTCCTATTGTTGCAGGCGGAACAGGGCTTTATATAAATTCGCTAATATATGATATGGATTACAATAGAGTAGATTCAGATGATACTTTAAGAAATGAGCTTTGGGATTTTTATAAAAAAAATGGTGAAGATGCACTTTATGATATGCTTTTAGAACTTGATTCAGAGCCAAAAGTAGAAAAGCAGAATATAAAGCGAGTGATAAGAGCTATAGAAATTTTGAAAAACAATGGAAGTATTCAAAACTTCACCTCGATTCCAAAACGTAATGAGTGGAGCTATAAACTAGTGGTGCTTCACAGGGAAAGAGAAAAGCTTTATGAAATAATAAATCAGAGAGTGGATTTAATGGTAGCGCAGGGGCTTGTGGCAGAAGTTGAATATTTTTTAAAAGCAGGTTTAACAAAAAATAATCAAGCTATGAAGGCTATAGGCTATAGACAGATACTTTCTTATCTTGAAGGAGAAATGAGCCTTGAAGAGGCAATTGAACTTATAAAGCGTGATTCAAGAAGATATGCAAAGCGCCAGCTCACCTGGTTTAGAAGGTATGAGGATGCACTTTGGATAGACGTTAATGGATTAAATATAGAATCAATTATTAATCAAATACTAGTTGATAAAAAATAAATAATCGTGATTAGTGAAAAAAATAATCATAAATCGTGATTTTATACTAATTTTGTAGTATACTAATTAGTGGTATTTTCTATAAATTTTATATAATAGAAAAAATTGAAATTTGTGGATAATAGTTTTATCATATACAATTATACAATTTAATTTTTAGGAGGATTTATATGAGAGTTCTTACTTTCAATGGAGGAATTCATCCCCCACATCATAAGTCAAGTACTGAGAATAAGAGTGTAGAAATAGCTGCGCAACCAAAAGTTGTGTACATACCTCTTGCTCAACATATTGGAGCACCATGTACAGCACTTGTAAATGTTGGAGATGCCGTAAAAAAAGGCCAAAAAATAGGAGAGCCAGGAGGATTTGTTTCAGCGCCTGTACATTCTTCTGTTTCAGGAGTTGTTAAGGGAATTAAACCTATGACAGTTCCAGGTGGACAAAAAGCTATGTGTGTGGAAATCGAAAACGATTTCAAAGAAGAGGTTTTTGAGGAAATCAAACCTTATGCAGGAATTGACGCAATGTCAAAAGAAGAATTACTTAACATGATTAAGGATGCAGGAATCGTTGGTATGGGAGGAGCTACTTTCCCAACTCATGTAAAACTGTCTCCACCAAAAGAAAAGAACATAGATGTAGTTGTTCTTAATGGCGCTGAGTGTGAGCCTTATCTTACAGCAGACCACAGATTAATGTTAGAATCACCAGAAGATATCGTGCTTGGACTTCAAGTAATAATGAAAATCCTTGATGTAGGAAAAGGATACATTGGTATTGAGGACAATAAGCCAGAATGTCTTAAGGTTATGGAAGCAAGTGCAAAAACTGATTCCAAAATAGAGGTTGTTGGTTTTGAAACTAAATATCCTCAGGGAGCTGAAAAACAGCTTATTTATGCATGTACACAAAGAGAAGTTCCATCAGGCGGACTTCCTATGGACATTGGTCTAGTGGTTACAAATGTAGCGACAGCAGCTCAAATAGGAAAAACGTTAAAAACTGGTATGCCTTTAATAGAGAGAATTTGTACAATTACAGGTTCAGTTATTAAAGATCCAAAAAACTTACTTATAAAAACAGGTACACTTTACTCAGAAATAATTGAGCAATGTGGCGGTTTTACGGTAGCACCTTCAAAGGTTATAAGTGGAGGTCCTATGATGGGACTTGCACAAGTTCAACTTGAAGTAGCAGCTACAAAAGGAAGTTCTGGAATTCTTTGTATGTCTCAAGATGAAGTTAATTGTGAAGAAGCAAGTAACTGCATAAGATGTGGTAAATGTATATCAATTTGTCCAGCTAGAATTCAGCCTATGTTTATAAGTGCGTTTTCTCTGCTATATAACTATGACAAAGCAGAAGAATATAAGGCACTAGATTGTATCGAATGTGGTTCTTGTTCATTCGTATGTCCAGCAAGAAGACCACTTTTACAATCAATAAGAGTTGCGAAAAAAGAAATTTTGGCACAGAGAAGAAAAGCTAGTAAATAGGAGGAATATAAAGTGGAAAAGTTAAATTTAACCATATCATCTTCACCGCATATAAGAACAAAACAGAATGTTTCTTCAGTGATGAGAGATGTATTTATAGCATTGTTGCCAGCAGCTTTAGCGGGCGTATATTATTTTAGAGTACCAGCGTTAATTAATATAATTGTAGCGATAGTAGGAGCGGTATTAGCAGAATTTGTAGTACAAAAGCTAATGAAGCGTCCAGTTACAATAAGTGATTATTCAGCAGCAGTTACAGGACTTCTTCTTGCAATGAACGTTCCTGCAGTACTTCCATGGTGGATAACATTTATAGGAGCGGTATTTGCAATCGTAGTAGTTAAGCAACTATTTGGAGGATTAGGTCATAACTTTATGAACCCTGCCCTTGTAGCTAGAGCAGTAATGCTTGCTTCTTGGCCAGTTCCAATGACAACTTGGGTTTCAACAGGTGCAGATGCAGTTACAACAGCTACTCCTCTTGCAGTGATAAAAGGATTAGAAGGAGCTCAACAAGCTAATATTATGGATATGCTTTTAGGAAATACAGCTGGATGTATCGGTGAGACTTCAGCAATACTACTACTTTTAGGCGGACTATACCTTCTTTACAGAGGAATAATTTCATATCATATACCTGTAGTTTATATAGTTACAGTAGCAGTGTTAACATTTGCTTTCTCAGGATTCCAAGTTTCAGCTATTCCATACAACATCTTAGGTGGTGGATTAATGCTTGGAGCATTCTTCATGGCTACAGATTATGCAAGTTCTCCAGTTAATACAAAAGCTCAAATCGTATATGCTTTTGGATGTGGATTATTGACATCGGTAATTAGATACTATGGAGGATATCCAGAAGGAGTTTCTTATTCAATACTACTAATGAACGTAGCAGCTCCATTACTTGACAAGTATTTAGTGCCAAAAGTATTTGGGGAGGTAGCGAAATAATGAAAAATGAAATAGTAAAATTAGGAATAATACTTTGTGTAATATCAGTTATCGCATCTGGTTCATTAGCGATGGTAAATGATATAACAAAGCCAATAATAGCAGAACAACAAATTGCAGCAAATGATGCAGCAAGACAACAAATTATACCTTCAGCGGATTCATTTGAAAAAGTGGATGGAGATTTTGGTGCAGGTGTAGTTGAAGTATATAAGGCTATAAGTGGTTCAGAAGAAATAGCATATATATTAAAAACTATATCATCAAGTGGATATGGTGGAGACATTGAGATAATAACAGGAATCAATAAAGATGGAACAATAGCAGGCGCTGTAATAGGCACAATGAATGAAACACCTGGACTAGGAGCAAAAGCTAAAGATCAACCATTTATATCTCAATATAATGGAAAATCAATAGAAGGTGCATTAGTTGTATCTAAAAATGCTACTGGTGCAGAAAATGAAATTGTTGCAATTTCAGGAGCTACTATAACTTCACAAGCGGTTACTGACGGAATTAATCTTGCGGTGGACGTTTATAATAAGAATTTTAAATAGGAGGGCTAGTCTAAATGAACTTTTTTCAAGCAATAAAAAATGGGTTAATAGATGAAAACCCAACTTTTTCGCAAGTACTAGGTATGTGTCCTACTCTGGCAGTAACAACTTCAGCAGTAAATGGTCTAGGAATGGGACTTGCAACTACAGCAGTACTTATACTTTCTAACTTTGCAATATCATTGTTAAGAAAGGTAATACCTTCAAAAATAAGAATACCAGCATATGTTGTAATAATTGCATCATTTGTTACTATAGTAGGAATGCTACTTAAAGCATATATGCCAGCACTTGATGCGGCACTTGGATTATTCATCCCACTTATAGTTGTTAACTGTATAATTCTTGCAAGAGCGGAAAGCTTTGCATCTAAGAATGGTCCAGTTGCTTCAATTGGTGATGGATTAGGAATGGGACTTGGATTTGCAATGGCGCTTACTCTCCTAGGATCAATAAGAGAACTTTTAGGAAATGGTAGCATTTTTGGATTTTCACTATTTGGAGCAAGTTTCCAGCCTGCTCTTATAATGATACTTCCTCCTGGTGCATTTTTGGCTTTAGGTATGATTTTGGCTTTCATAAATAAAATGAAGTCAAAAAAATCTACTAACTAATAGGAGGAAATAACGTGAAATCACTATTTATAATATTATTAAGTTCAGTACTTGTTAACAACTTTGTAATGTCAAAATTCTTAGGAATATGTCCTTTCCTTGGAGTTTCTAAAAAAGTTGAAACAGCACTTGGTATGGGTATGGCCGTAACATTTGTTATGACTGTAGCATCATTATTTACTTATTTAGTGCAAAAATTAATCCTAGTTCCACTAGGTATAGAATATTTACAAACAATAGCGTTTATTTTGGTAATAGCATCGCTTGTTCAGTTTGTTGAGATGGTAATCCAAAAAACTTCACCAACTCTTTATCAAGCACTTGGAGTGTTTCTTCCACTTATTACTACAAACTGTGCAGTACTAGGGGTTGCAATACTTAACATTCAAAGTAACTTTAATCTTATAGAAACAATCTTCAATGGTTTTGCTGGAGCTGTAGGATTTACACTTTCAATTGTACTTTTTGCAGGAATAAGAGAAAGATTAGAGATATCAGATATTCCAAAATCATTTCAAGGTTTCCCTATTGTACTAATTACAGCAGGACTTATGTCAATTGCGTTCTTAGGCTTTAGTGGATTGGTTAAATAGGAGGTAGTATAGTGAATCCAATAGTAAATTCAGTAGTAAGTTTATCAGCAATGGGACTTGTTTTTGGTGCAGGACTTGCTTATGCAGCTCAAAAATTTGCCGTTGAAGTAGACCCTAAAGAAGCAGCAATATTAGAAGCGCTTCCAGGTGCAAACTGTGGAGGTTGTGGTTTTCCTGGTTGTGGAGGACTTGCAACAGCAATTGCAGCAGGAAATGCTCCAGTAAATGCGTGTCCCGTAGGAGGAGCACCAGTTGCGGCTACAATAAGTGGGATTATGGGTGTAGAAGCTCAAACTGGTGAAAAACAAGTTGCTAGAGTATTATGTAACGGAACAAGTGCAAATGCAAAAGATAGATCTAAATATAGCGGAATATTAGACTGTAAGGCTGCGGCTATGGTTGCGGGCGGTGGTCCTAAAGCTTGTGAATTTGGATGTATGGGATTTGGTACTTGTGAAAAAGTATGTCCATTTGATGCAATTCATGTATTAGAAGATGGGATTGCTCATGTTGACCCAGAAAAATGTGTTTCATGCGGAAAATGTATAGAAGCATGCCCAAAAGGAATAATCGAATTTGTTCCTATGTCAAAACATGTTGTAGTTGACTGTATAAACAAAAATAAAGGAAAAGACGTAAAAGTTAATTGTAACGTAGGGTGTATAGCTTGTGGAATATGTGAAAAGAATTGTCCATTTGATGCAATTCATGTGGAAAATAATGTTGCGAAAATAGATTACTCAAAATGTACAAGCTGTATGATATGTGTTGAGAAATGTCCAACAAAAGCAATTGCAGGAGATGTTTCAAAACGTAAAAAAGCAGACATTGTAGCAGATCTTTGTGTAGGATGTACGATATGTGCCAAAAATTGTCCAGTTGAAGCAATTACTGGAGAACTTAAGCAACTTCATACAGTAGATAAAGATAAATGTATAGGATGTTCAGTTTGTGCAAATAAGTGTCCGAAAAAAGCAATAAATATGATTTAATTTAAAATACTATATAGACTTTAATTTATGCCTTGGCTATAATCTAACTTAGAGCCAAGGCATTTTTTAGATAAAAATAATATATGGGAAGAGGTGCAAGATTTTAAATGGAATATAATGCTGCTCCTAGATATATAAAAATAGCTGTAGATATTGCAAAGCGAATAAAAAGTGAAGAGTTTAAAGTAGGAGATAAACTTAGAGGAAGATCAACATTGGCAAGTGAATATAATGTATCTCCAGAGACAATAAGAAGATCAGCATCGCTTTTACAGGACATGGAGATTGTGAAAGTAGATCCCAAAAGCGGAATATTTGTGATTTCGATTGAAAAAACAAAAGATTTTATAGAAAAATTTTCAGAAAAAACTAATATAAATAATATTAAAATTGAAATTAAAGATTTAAAAAACGAAAGAGATAATATAGATAAATTGATAAATAAAAAGATAGATGATTTAATTGATTATTCATCTCAACTTAATAGAGTGGATTTAGGATTCAATTATGAAGTAAGTGTTAATAAAGATAGCTTTATAATTGGAAAAACGGTATCCGAACTTCAATTTTGGCATAATACAGGCGCCACAATAACCGCAGTTAAAAGAGATTCTCAAATATTTATATCACCAGGACCACATTTTGCATTTTTAGAAAATGACATGATTTATTTTGTAAGTTCAGTAGAGAATCTATCCAAAATAAAAAATTTTATAAATTTATAAAATGCTATTTTTAGAGTAGTTACAGCACTAGTAATCAAAATTACAGGTGCTGTTTTTATTTTACAAAAAAATTAATATATGATATACTTTTAGAAACAGACAACTTTTATTTATTTACAAGTTGTCAGAAAGCGTAGGAATGTATATGAAAAAGATAATGAGTATATTAATGATAATCACAATATTTATACTGTCAGGGTGTAGCGGAGAACCCAATTCTTCAAATGATAAAGAAATTATATTTGCAGATGCAGGCTGGGACAGTATAAAGTTGCACAATGCAATCGCTGGAACGATAGCTGAACAAGCTTTTGGATATTCTTGGAAGGAGACTCCCGGCTCTAGTGCAGTTTTACATGAGGGACTTTTGATGGGTGAAGTAGATGTTCATATGGAGAACTGGACAAACAATTTATCTAGTTATGAAGATGATTTGGATGCTGGAAAATTTAATGAATTAGGAGTTAATTTTGATGACAACCATCAAGGATTTTATGTGCCAAGGTATGTAATTGAAGGGGATGACTCAAGAGGGATAAAAGCTTCAGCACCTAATTTAAAAAATGTGTGGGATTTAAAAAAATATAGTGAAGTATTTAAAGATGAAGAAAATCCAGATAAAGGAAGAGTTTATGGAGCTATTCCAGGATGGGAAGTAGACGAAATAATGTATAATAAATATATGCATTATGGATTAGATGAAAATTTTATATATTTCAGACCAGGATCTGATGCAGCTTTATCGGCAGCTATTGTATCAGCGTATGAAAAAGGAAAACCTATAGCTGCTTATTATTGGGATCCGACATGGCTTATGGGAAAATATGATTTTGTATTATTAGAAGATGAGCCATACAATAAAGAAACATATCTTGAAGGAAATACGGCATTACCTTCTGTAAAAGTTACAGTAAGTGCAAGTAATAAATTCTACGAGAATGAACAGAATAAAGAAGTACTTGAATTTTTTAAAAAATATAAAACTTCAAGTATTATGACCTCTGAAGGACTTGCATATATGCAAGATACAGGTGCAGATTATAAAAAGGCGGCTAAGTGGTTTTTAACTAAAAATGATCAATTGTTAGATGAATGGTTAGATAAAGAACAAGCAACTCAGGTGAGAACATATTTGAATAAATAGTGAGGTGGATTTTTTGGATACAAGTATTTTATATAATTTTCCATTTAGTTATGAAGTGGATTTAAATGCTATAGATTCTTTTGTAAGGAATTTTAGTATAAAACATAGTTATTTTTTTGATATGATTAGAGATTTTATTAACTACTTTGTTATAGGTGTTAACAATTTTTTAAATATAATACCATGGTTTATAATTATAAGTTTAGTTATATTTATGGGATGGAAAACTAGCAAGAAGATATCGAAAGGTATTTTATATGGCTTTTTATTATCATTAATAGGTGTAGTAGGATTATGGAGTTTAATGTTAGAAACACTTTCTATAACGATTGTTTCAGTTGTGATTTCATTATTTATTGGTCTTCCAATTGGAATTTTAGTATCCACAAGTGATAGCGCCGACAAAATAGTGCGTCCAATGCTAGATACTATGCAGACTATGCCAGTATTTGTTTATCTAATCCCGGCATTATTGTTTTTTGGACTTGGAAAAGCACCAGCGGTTATTGCGACTACTATATATGCTATAGTTCCAACGATAAGGCTTACTAATCATGGAATAAGACAGATTGACAAAGAGGTTGTAGAAGCATCATTGGCATTTGGGTCTACAAAACTTCAATCATTAATAAAAGTGGAGATTCCACAAGCATTACCAACAATAATGCAGGGGATAAATCAGACTTTGATGATGGCTATGGCTATGGTTGTTACTACATCTATGATTGGAGCAACGGGTCTAGGCATGGAAGTTTTAATAAGTGTTAATAGAGTAGAGATAGGAAGAGGTTTAGTTTCTGGAATAGCAGTTGTAATAGTGGCTGTAGTGCTTGATAGAATCACTCAAGGGTTGGTAGAATGTAGTGAGGTGAAATCAGATGGACAATAATACAAATAATATTTTAGAAGTAAGAAAAGTATCTAAATTATATGGGACTGAAAGAAATAAAGCTAAAAAATTAAAAAGTGATGGAAAAGATAAAGATTATATATATAAGAAAACTGGAGCTACAGTAGCACTTTGGGATGTGAATTTAGATATAAAAGAAGGTGAGATTTTTGTAATAATAGGACTTTCTGGGTCAGGGAAATCAACTTTGGTTAGATGTTTTAATTTGCTGAATAAACCTACAAGCGGAAATATTCTTTTCAAAGGAGAAGATATATCAAAATATAAAGGAGAAGAATTAAGAAATTATAGAAGAAATAAAATATCTATGGTATTTCAACAGTTTGGACTTATGAGTCATAGGGGTGTGCTTGGGAATGTAGAATATGGACTTGAAATAAAAGGTGAAGATAAAAATATAAGACAAGAAAAAGCTAGAGAGATGATAAGTATGGTTGGCCTTGAAGGTTATGAAAATGAACCAATATCAAGTCTGTCTGGAGGGATGAAACAAAGAGTTGGAATTGCAAGAGCTCTAGCAAACAATCCTGAAATTCTTTTGATGGATGAACCTTTTTCAGCACTCGATCCACTTGTAAGAAAAGATATGCAATTTGAATTATTGACAATACAGAAAAAATTAAATAAAACTATAATTTTTATAACGCATGATATAAATGAAGCTTTTAAGATTGGCGATAGGGTAGCTATAATGAAAGATGGAGAAGTCATTCAAGTTGATACTCCAGAAAACATGACTACAAATCCTAAAACTGAATATGTGAGACGGTTTATAGATAGTGCAGATAAAACCCAAGTTATTAGTGTAAAAAACGTTATGACAAAACCAAATAGTATAGTAAAATTAAAGGATTCTCCGCAAGTGGCGGTTAAAATAATGAGGGCTAATGATGTTTCAAGCGCATATGTAGTTGGAGAAAAGATGGGGTTTAAAGGAATAGTCAATATTGAAGATGCTTTAAAAGCTAGTAAAGAAGGATTATCATTGGAATCGGTTCTAATAAAAAATATATTGACTACAAGTCAAGAAGTTTTATTAAGTGATATAATTCAAATGGCAACAGAAACTAAATATCCAATAGCTGTAGTAGAAGCAGATGGCAGTTTTCAAGGAATAGTTTCAAAAACAAATGTACTTTCTTCAATACAATAAAATATAATTACAAATATAAAAATGCAGTAAACTTTTTAAGTTTAAACTGCATTTTTTGTTTTTGCATCAATATATCAATTAAAGTGAAGGCTGATTAATATCTATTACTAAAGTATTTAGTATTTTATCATGCCAAGCTTGATGGTATTGAGAGTCTATAAGAATCCATAAAAAACCTAGCCCAAAGAATAATCCAGATACATATTTTACAATAAGTTCTCTAAAAGCCATTTTCCAAAAGCTTACTGGAAGCTGAGAATTTCTATCTATGACCTTCATTTTTAGAAGGTGTTTACCAATTGAGGTTCCTTTAGACCAAAAAAACATTTGTACTATAAACGCACTGTTAAAAAATAAAAAAGCATAAATGGCATATGAGAAACTTGCAAACATAAAAATTGGGTCACTTGCGTTATTCATGACAGAAGAAAATGCTAGTGGCGCACCTACAATAAACAAAACGACTATAGATATAATAAAACTAATTAACAGATCTAATATAGCCGCAAATAATCTTTTTCCTGGACTTGAAATATTCATAAAAAACATCCTTTCTAATACATAATAAAAAAATAAATATCATTTCTTATATATATATTAACAATAATTTCGGTTTCAAACCATTGAATCATATTTCAATAAACTTACATTTTTGTAAGGTTTAAAATCAATAATATATAGTAAAAAATATATGAATTTGTCATAGTAAATTTTATAAAAGATAGTTTATTTATGATATAATCTAGTATAGGGGTTTTGGAAAGTAAAGGATAAAACTATGAATAATAAACAATTTAAAGTACAGTTACTAAGTATAGGCTTAGGTATATCACTTGCAGTAAATGGAGTTTTTTTAGCAAGTGTAATATTGGATTTTGATTTACCTATGTTTAACAAGATGCTTGTAGATGAAGCGAGTTATAGCGACTATAAAATATTTAAAAAAACTGCTATTTTGAAATCAGAAATAGATGATAAATATTATAAAGAAATAGATGATAGTGTTTTAGCAGAAGGGGCTATAAATGGAATGTTTTATGCACTAGATGATAAATATTCTTATTATATTCCCAAAGAAGAACTTAAGAAGAAACAAAATAGTGAAAATGGAATTTTAATTGGGATTGGTATAAGTGTAAATATACTAGAAGATGGGAAAATTGAAATAATATCGTTAGATGAGAATGGTACGGCAATAAAGTCGGGTTTAAAACCAAATGATGTTATAATTTCAGTAGATGGACTAGAATTAAGTAGAGATACACTATATGATGTGCTTGGAATTATAAGCAATGATAACAAGAAATATATAATTTTTGGAGACTATCCAAATATAAAGCTTAAAGTATTGCGGGGAGAAGAAGAATTAGAATTTAATGTAGAACGTAAAAAAATGCTAGATAAGGCATTTTCTCATAAGCTTATTGAAGATGACATTGGATATATAAAGATAGATAGATTTATAAATGATACTCCGACATATTTAAGAGAAGCGCTTATAGAATTTAATAATAAAGAGATAGACAAACTTATAATAGACTTACGAGGAAATCCAGGAGGACTTTTGAGCTCTGTGGTAGAAACTACAGGTTATTTGGTGGGGCCTAAAAATATTATTTATACTGAAAATAAAAATGAGGATAGAAAAGATTATAGTGCAAAAGTCAATCAAGTTTATAAAGGGAAACTATGTATTTTAGTTAATAAAAAGTCGGCATCAGCATCAGAAGCTATGACAGCAGCATTAAAAGATTATGATAGAGCAACAGTTGTTGGAACTAATACATTTGGAAAAGGAATTGTTCAAACAACCTATACTTTAAAGGATGGAACAGGGTATAAACTTACTACAAATGAATATTTTTCACCAAAAGGAAATAGTATACACAAACTTGGGGTTAAACCAGATTATGAAGTAAAAGATGAAAAATTGCAATTAGAAAAAGCAATAGATTTATTGAAAAAGGAGAAATAGGATGGAATTTGAAATCATTTCACCGTATAAGCCAACTGGAGACCAGCCGACGGCAATAAAAGAAATTGTAAACTCTGTAAATGAAAATAATAAATATCAGACATTGCTTGGAGTTACGGGTTCTGGAAAAACTTTTACTATGGCAAACATTATAAAAGAAACCAGTAAACCTACACTTGTAATTGCACACAATAAGACTCTGGCAGCACAGCTGTATTCAGAATTTAAAGAGTTTTTTCCAAACAATAGTGTGGAATATTTTGTAAGTTATTATGATTACTACCAACCAGAAGCTTATGTCATATCTACAGATACTTATATTGAAAAAGATTCTGCAATAAATGAAGAAATTGATAGGTTAAGGCATAGTGCTACTGCTTCAATATTAGAAAAAAGAGATGTTGTAATAATAGCTTCCGTGTCATGTATATATGGACTTGGTGATCCAGATGAATATAAATATATGATGGTTTCATTAAGACCGGGGATGGAAAAAGACAGAGATGAGGTTATAAAATCGCTTGTTGAAATCCAATATGAAAGAAATGATATGAATTTTGTAAGAGGAACATTTAGAGTAAAAGGCGACATTTTAGAAATTCTTCCAGCAAATACTGATATAAGAGGGCTTAGGATAGAGTTTTTCGGAGACGAGATTGAAAGAATCGTAGAAATTGATCATCTTACAGGTGAAATTGTAGGAGAACGTACTCATGTGTCGATATTTCCGGCATCTCATTATGTTACAAGCAAAGAAAAACTAGAACTTGCCATTAATGGAATTGAAAAAGAACTAGAAGAAAGACTAGATTATTATAGAAATAATGATATGTATTTAGAAGCTCAGCGAATAGAACAAAGAACAAGATATGATATAGAAATGCTTAGAGAGATAGGCACTTGTAAAGGAATTGAAAATTATTCAAGGCATCTTACTGGAAGAAATGCTGGAGAAAGAGCATTTACGCTTATGGACTTTTTTCCAAAAGACTATTTAATAATAATAGATGAGTCACATGTTACGCTTCCTCAGCTTCATGCGATGTATGCAGGCGATCAATCGAGGAAAAAATCGCTTATAGAATATGGATTTAGACTTCCTTCTGCGGCAGATAATAGACCACTACAGTTTGAAGAATTTTTAGAAGTATCCAATCAAATTTTATTTGTATCGGCAACTCCTTCAAAATTTGAACTTGAGCATTCCGCTTGCTTTGCAGAACAGATAATAAGACCAACAGGGCTTTTAGATCCAAAAGTAGAGATAAAGCCTACCAAAAATCAAATAGATAGCTTGATTCATGAGATAAACAAAACTATTGGAAACCAAGAACGAGTGCTTGTAACTACACTTACAAAAAAAATGTCTGAAAGTCTTACGGATTATTTAGAAAAAGCTGGAATTAAAGTAAGATATCTTCATTCGGATATAGACACTCTGGAAAGAATTGAGATTATAAGAGATTTACGTTTGGGAATTTTTGATGTACTTGTGGGAATAAACCTTTTGAGAGAAGGACTTGATATTCCAGAAGTGTCACTGGTGACCATATTGGATGCGGATAAAGAAGGGTTCCTTCGTTCTGAAACTTCGCTTATACAGACAATTGGAAGAGCCGCAAGAAATGCACAAGGAAGAGTAATAATGTATGCCGATAAGGTTACGAATTCCATGAGAAATGCGATTGATGAAACGGAAAGAAGAAGAGCAATACAGGAAGAATATAATAAACTAAATGGAATAACTCCGCAAACTATAAAGAAAGATATAAGGCAAAATATATCTACTTTAGTTGCAGATCCAGACAAAAAATATTCAGTAAAAGAAACTATAGAAGTTGGAAAAATTGAAAAAGAAATTATAGAGTTAACCGAAAAAATGTATGAGCTTGCAGAAAAATTGCAATTTGAAGATGCAGCAAGAATAAGAGATAGAGTTAGAGAACTAGAAAGGAAATTATAATGCACGATAAAATAATCATACGTGGCGCAAATGAGCATAATTTAAAAAATGTAGACATAACACTTCCAAGAAATAAGATGATTGTATTTACAGGGCTTTCAGGCTCAGGGAAATCATCACTAGCATTCGACACGATATATGCGGAAGGACAGAGAAGATATGTAGAGAGTCTTTCTTCTTATGCAAGACAATTTCTTGGGCAAATGGAAAAGCCGAATGTAGAGTATATAGAAGGGCTGTCACCGGCTATTTCCATAGATCAAAAAACTACATCAAAAAATCCGCGCTCGACAGTAGGAACTGTAACTGAAATTTATGATTACCTAAGATTGCTTTATGCTAATATAGGAATTCCACATTGTACTGTTTGTGGATTACCTATAAAGCAGATGACAGTTCAAGAAATAGTAGATAAAGTTATGGAAATGGAAAGTGGTACAAAAATACAAATAATAGCCCCTGTAATAAGAGGAAAGAAAGGGCGACACGAAAAAGTATTTGATGCTATAAAAAATGAAGGTTTCATTAGAATAAGAGTAAATGGTGAAAATCTAGAAATAGGCGATGAAATTGCGCTTGATAAAAATAAAAAACATAATATAGATGTAATTGTGGATCGCCTTATAATAAAAGATTCTATTGAGAGTAGACTAAATGATTCGCTTGAAACGGCACTAAAACTTACAGAAGGACTTGTTATAGTGAATATAATAGATGGCGAAGAGATTGTGTTTTCTACAAAATTTGCTTGTCCAGAGCATGGAATTGGCATAGAAGAAATTTCCCCAAGGATATTTTCTTTCAATGCGCCTTATGGAGCGTGTCCGGACTGCAATGGGCTTGGAATGAACAAAAATGTAGAGCCATCTTTAATAATTCCAGATGAAAATCTTACGCTTAGAGAAAATGCAGTAGAGGCATGGGCACCGAGTGACAAAAATGAAAATTCAATATATTTTAGTATGATAAGAGCCCTTGCAGAGCACTATAAAGTGTCTATGGATATTCCATACAAGGAACTTCCTGATGATTTCAAACAAAAACTACTCTATGGTTCTTCTGATAAATTAAAATTCACTTATGAAAGTAAGTTTTCAGATGGTATGAGACTTTATGAATCAACTTTTGAAGGGGTAATAAACAATCTAGAAAGACGATATAGAGAAACGGCTTCAGAATATATAAGGACGAAAATAGAAACCTATATGATAGAGAGTCCATGTAGAAGCTGTAAAGGAAAAAGACTTAAACCCGAAGTACTGGCTATAACTGTGGGAGGAATGAATATATCTGACCTTACAGAACTTTCGGTAGAAGAACATATAAAGCTTATAAGAGAACTTAAGCTTTCAGGAAAAGAAGAGTTTATTTCAAAAGAAATTGTAAAAGAAGTGCTTCAAAGACTTACCTTTTTGAAGGATGTTGGACTTGAATATCTTACGCTTGCAAGAAAAGCGGGCACGCTTTCTGGTGGAGAATCACAGCGAATAAGATTAGCTACGCAGATTGGTTCAGCGCTGGTAGGGGTACTTTATGTATTAGATGAACCTAGTATAGGGCTTCATCAAAAAGATAATGAGAGACTTCTAAAAACACTTAGACATCTGACTGATATCGGAAATACCCTTATCGTTGTAGAACATGATGAAGATACAATGTTTGCAGCTGATCAGATTGTAGATATAGGGCCTGGAGCAGGGGTTCATGGGGGAGAGATAATTTTCCAAGGAACTGTAGAGGATATAATGAACTGTGAAGATTCCATAACGGGACAATATTTAAGTGGTAAAAAGATGATTGAAATGCCAGCTCAGCGTAGAAATATTGATATAAAAAATAGTATAGAGATAGTAGGGGCAAGTGAAAATAATCTTAAGAATATCGATGTAAAAATTCCGCTTTCAGTATTTACGTGCGTTACAGGCGTTTCGGGTTCTGGAAAGAGTTCGCTTATAAATGAAATCTTATACAAAGGAGCCTCAAATGCAGTTAATCGGTCAAAGTTAAGACCAGGACTTTACAAAAAAATTGTAGGACTTGATAAGATTGACAAAGTGATTGATATAGACCAAAGTCCTATAGGAAGAACTCCACGTTCAAATCCAGCAACGTATACAGGCGTTTTTGATCATATAAGAGATCTTTTTGCAACTACAGTAGAAGCTAAAGCAAGAGGATACAGTAAAGGAAGATTTAGTTTTAATGTAAGTGGGGGACGATGTGAAGCCTGCAAAGGGGACGGAATTATAAAAATAGAAATGCACTTTCTCCCAGATGTATACGTGCCATGTGAAGTTTGTAAAGGAAGCCGTTACAATAGAGAAACGCTTCAAGTAAAATATAAAGGAAAGACTATATCAGATGTGCTTAATATGAATGTAGAAGAAGCATTTACTTTTTTTGAAAATATTCCAGCGATAAAGCGCAAAATGGAGACACTAATGGATGTAGGTTTATCATATATAACGCTTGGCCAGCCATCGACCCAACTTTCAGGTGGAGAAGCGCAGAGGATAAAATTAGCGACAGAGCTTAGTAAGAGATCTACTGGCAAAACATTATATATTTTAGACGAACCTACTACAGGGCTTCATATAGCAGATGTAGATAGATTAATAGGGGTATTGAATAAGCTTGTAGATAATGAAAATACAGTGGTAGTTATAGAACATAATCTTGATGTAATAAAAACTGCAGATCATATAATAGACCTTGGGCCTAATGGTGGAGATAAGGGTGGAGAAATATTGGTTACAGGTACTCCTGAAATCGTTATGGAATGTGAAGCTTCCTATACTGGTCATTTTTTGAAAAAACATCTTAAACGATAAAACTTAAAAAGGAAAAAATATGAAACTAAGAACACTAACTATAAGTGAATTAAATGGATATATATCTAAAACTATAAAGGGAGATCCTATTCTCCAAGGTGTTTATGTTGAAGGTGAAGTTTCAAATTTGAAATTTCATTCAAGTGGAAATATATATTTTGCTTTAAAAGATGATTATAGCAAGATAAATTGTATGATTTTTAAAGAGAATCAAGATCTTGATAGAACCTTTAAAGAGGGTGATAAAGTAGTTTGTAAGGGGAAAGTAAACTATTATGATAAGGATGGAAGTATAACGCTTATTGTCACACATCTTGAAAAGAAAGGCTTAGGAGAACTTTATAAGCAGTTCTTAGAATTAAAAGCAAGATTAGAAAAAGAAGGCTTATTTGATTTTGACAAGAAGAAGCCTATTCCGCAGATGGCAACTAAAATAGGTGTTATAAGTTCAGCAACAGGGGCAGTTATAAGAGATATTTACAATGTTATAAAAAATAGGTTTCCAAAAGTAGAAATACTTCTATATCCTTCCGCAGTTCAAGGTGAAACGGCTTCAATGGATATAATTTCAGGAATAGAGTTTTTTAATAAAGAAAAAAAGTCATCTCGAGTGGAACTTATAATTCTTGCAAGGGGTGGCGGTTCTTATGAAGAACTGATGCCGTTTAATGATGAAAATCTAGCATACAGTATATTTCATTCGAAAATTCCTATAATATCGGCAGTGGGGCATGAAACTGATTTTACAATTGCCGATTTTGTAGCAGATTATAGAGCTTCTACGCCATCGATGGCAGCAGAACTTGCGGTGCCTAAGCTTACAAATATTATGGAAGATTTGGAATCTAAATTAAAGCTTATAAATAGAGAAATGCATAATAAAACCATGTTTTATCAAGAAAATTTAAATGGAATGAAAAATTCACTTAATCAGATTATGGAGTCAAAACTTTCGAATCACGAACTTATGTTAAATTCTCAAAAAGCACAGCTTATGCTTTTGAATCCACTGAATCTTTTGGAAAGAGGTTATGCGACAGTGTATTCAGAGGAAGAAAAGCCAATAATAAGAGCTAATGAAGTTAAAATGGAAGATGTTGTGAATATAAGATTTTTTGATGGTACCGTAAAAGCTAAGATTATAGGAGAAAAAAATGAAGTCTAAATATGAATCTAAAATAGAAGAATTAAATGATATAATAAAAAAGCTTCAGAATGCAGGCGTGAGTTTGGAGGAGTCTGTAGAGCTTTATAAAAAAGGCATACTCCTTTATAAGGAGTGCATCGAGGAACTCGAAAAGTTGAAATTAAGTATAAAGACAATAGATGGAATGGATTTAATTGTAGAATAAATAGGGACAATGTATTGAAATTTTGCTATAATATTAATATTAACTAAAAAGACATAGGAGAAAATAATGCATTTTAATGAAAAATTTAATAGTACAAGAAGTTTGATTGAAGAAAATTTAATTAAATATATAGAGCATATAGCAGATACTCCGCAAAAGGAACTCTACGATTCTATGAAATACAGTCTTGTAGCAGGTGGAAAGCGAATAAGACCAGTGCTTTTGTTAGAAACTATGAATATGCTTAACGCAGAGATAACAAAAGGAATTCCATATGCGTGCGCGATAGAATATATTCACACGTATTCACTTATTCACGATGATCTTCCAGCAATGGATAATGATGATTTAAGAAGAGGCAAGCCTACAAATCATAAAGTATTTGGAGAAGCTATAGCGATACTTGCAGGCGATGGGCTTTTGAATTCAGCATTTGAGATAATGGCAAATGAAGTAGAAAAAACTCTAAATATAAGTTCAGTAAAGGCTATGAAGCTTATCTCAGAATGTGCAGGTATTAATGGTATGATAGCAGGGCAAATAGTTGATATGGATTCTGAAGAAAAACAAATAAGCTACGAACAGCTAAAATATCTTCATAGCAAGAAAACGGGTGCACTCTTAAGAGCTTCCGTTATAGCAGGCGCAATGCTTTCGGATGCATCACCTAGAGAAATTGAAGCACTCGAAATATATTCAAAAAATATAGGTTTTGCATTTCAAATATCAGACGATATTCTAGATGAAGTAGGTGATTCTAAAACGCTTGGCAAAAATGTTGGAAGTGACAAAGCAAATCAAAAGTCGACATATGTTTCATTGTTTGGACTTGAAAAAGCAAGTAGTCTTGCAAAAGAGTGTATAAGTGAAGCTGTTGAGGCTCTAAGTATATTTGATGATGGAAGGCGTGCATTTTTAGAAGAATTAGCACAATTTATTGTAAATCGAGAGAATTAAAGCGGGAGGAGTTTACTTTTGGATATTTCAAGAATTTTTGGTAATCAGGTGCTTACAGTCACATTTTTTGGGTGGTTTATTGCACAGCTGTTAAAAGTAATATTTGTGCTCATATCTACTAAAAGTCTTGATTTATCGAGATTTGTAGGTTCAGGGGGAATGCCTAGTTCGCATTCATCACTTGTTACAAGTATGACTACGGCAATAGGGATGACAGAAGGCTTTAGTTCTGCTATATTTGCACTTGCTTTTGGAGTAAGCTGCATAATTATGTATGATGCTGCGGGAGTAAGATATGCAGTAGGAAAACAAGCAAAACTATTAAATCAGATAATAAGTGACATTCAAGAACACAAATTTAGAGAAGAAAAATTAAAAGAGTTGATAGGCCATACCCCTAAAGAAGTAATCGCAGGTGGTATATTAGGCGTATTGATAGCAATTATAATGCTTTAGTTAGATCGTTGAAAGGATAACAATGAAAGACAGAATAGATAAAGTTCTTGTAGATAAGGGTTTTTTTGATTCAAGAGAAAGAGCGAAAAAAAACATAATGGCAGGAACTGTATTAGTTAATAATATAGTAATTGATAAAGCAGGATTTTTAATAGACACTGAAGATGAAATTAGAATAAAAAATGATGCAATAGCATATGTTTCAAGGGGAGGTCTAAAACTTGAAAAAGCTATGGAATCATGGAATATAGATCTTACAGACAAAGTATGTATGGATATCGGTTCATCTACAGGAGGGTTTACAGATTGTATGCTTCAAAGTGGGGCTACTAAAGTATATTCTGTAGATGTAGGATATGGTCAGCTTGATTGGAAGCTTAGAAATGATGAACGTGTAGTAGTTATGGAAAGAACCAATATACGCCACCTAACACTTGAAAATTTAGCGGAAGCAGTACAATTCTTTAGTATAGATGTATCATTTATATCACTTAAACTTGTACTTCCGAAACTTTTGGAATTAGGGTCAGAAAATTTTGAATGTGTTGCCCTTATAAAACCTCAGTTTGAAGTAGGCAGAGAAGAAGTTGGGAAAAACGGTGTAGTTAGAGATCCATCAAAACATAAAAAAGCTATAGAATACTGTATTAAATATGCTGAAGATTTAGGGCTTAAAATAAAAGGACTTGATTTTTCTCCGATAAAAGGGCCAAAAGGAAATATTGAGTTTTTGATGATACTGTCAAATTCGGAAGATTTAGAAGCTTTTGATGGTAAAGAAGTAGATAATGTAGTTAATAGAGCACATTCTGATTTGGATAAATAAAAAAATATAGAGGTAGATATGCTACAGGAAATTTACATTAAAAATTTTGCATTAATCGATGAACTTAGAATAAAGTTTGAAGACGGTCTTAATATAATAACAGGAGAAACAGGCTCAGGTAAATCGATTCTTATTGATGCGCTTTCTATGGCACTTGGGAAAAAAGCAGATAAAGCGTTTGTTCGAAATGGTGAGAATAAGGCGGTCGTTGAGGCTGTATTTTCGTGTGAAAATCCAGAGCTTATAAAAAATTTAAATGAACTTGGAATCGAAGATACTGAAGATGGAATCATAGTAACAAGAGAAATTTCTTCAGAAGGAAAGTCTGTTAGCAGACTTAATAATCGAAGTGTAAGTAAATCAATTTTAAAAGAAATATCTTCACAGCTTATAACTATACATGGTCAAAATGAATATGAACAGCTTATGACTGCACATAGTCAATTAAACCTACTAGATCTTTTTGGAGCAGAGGAGATTGAAGCACAGCTCTCGAATTATAGAGAACTTTATTCAAAATTTTTGGAACTTAAAAAAGAAATTTCAAAATTAAATAATTTTGAAGAACCAGGAAATTTACAAAGAGAGATAGATCTCATAAAATATGAAATAGAAGAAATTGACACTGCAAAACTAAAAAAAGATGAAAAAGAAGAGCTTATGAAAGAATTAAAGCGAGTTGAAAATACTGAAAAGATTCAAAGTACACTGGAATATAGTTATGAAGCTATATATGGGAATAGTGAATCTGTATTAGACATACTGGCTAATTGTTTCAATAAATATGACCAAATTGAAGATTATGACAGTGACATAAAACTATGGAATGATGTAATCAAAGATTGTTATTATAGACTTGATGATGTAGCGAATGAGATAAGAAGTAAAAAAGGTAGCTTTGAATTTGATGAAAAATTAATTGATGAACTTAACTTTAGAATAGACAAAATAAACACTATACATCGAAAATATGGTAATAGCTATGAAAATGTAATGCAGTTTAGAGAGCGTTCTTTGAAAAGGCTTGAGGAGATAACTTTACGTGATGAACTTATTGAAAAATACAATTTAGAAATCAAGTCCGTAGAGAAAAAACTTTATATAGAAGCTAAAAAACTTTCAGATTTAAGAAAAAGGGCAAGCGTTAATTTGACTAATAAAATATTAAAAGAATTATTGTCTTTAAAAATGAATAATACTCAGTTTAATATAGAATTTACAGAATCAGAGTTTTCTCAAACAGGAATAGATTATATTGAGTTTGCAGTCAATTTTAATAAGGGGGATGTTTTAAAACCACTTAATAAAATTGCTTCAGGCGGAGAAATTTCAAGGTTTATGTTAGCGTTTAAAAATGTAATATCTGCTACAGATAACATAGACACGCTTATATTTGATGAAATAGACACAGGGGTAAGTGGAATTGCGGCTCAAATGATAGGTGAAAAATTGAAAGAAATAAGTAATTTCAGACAGGTGCTTTGTGTAACCCATTTACCTCAAATTGCAAGCTATGCGGATTGTCATTATTTGGTTGAGAAACATGATGATGAAAATTCTACACAGACTAAAATTTCTAAATTGAAACTAGATGGTAGAGTAAATGAAATCGCGAAAATGATAGGTGGTTTAAACATTACAAAGAGTACAACAGAAAGTGCGAAAGAACTTATTGAGAAAAATAATAGGAGTAGACATAATGGCTAAAGAAAGAACTATAAGTAGCAAACAAATTTATAAAGGTAAGGTATTATCGCTAAGAGTAGATGAAGTGCGTATAAGCGATAAAAAAACTTCTACGAGAGAAATTGTAACTCATGGAGGGGCAGTTTGTGCAGTAGGAATTACTTCTGAAAATAAAGTTTTATTAGTTAAGCAGTATAGAAAATCCCTTGAGAGTGAAATGATAGAAGTTCCAGCAGGAAAACTTGATCCAGGCGAACTTCCAGAAGCAGCAGTAATAAGAGAATTTAAAGAAGAAACAGGCTACGATGTAGAAAATGTAAAATACATGACTTCTTTTAATACTTCACCAGGATTTTCAAATGAAGTGGTACATTTATACTTTTTAGATGCTACAGTAAAAGGGGATACAAACTTTGATGAAGATGAAGATATTGAAATTTTGGAGCATTCTTTAGAAGAAATCAAAGAAATGATATATAAAAGGGAAATTTTAGATGCGAAAACGATATTAGGGATAATGATGTATAGTGATTATATCAAAAAGGAGCTGTAAAATGAAAAAGTTAGGAATGCTTATCCTTTCACTAATTTGTTTTATATCAATTTCAGGCTGTTCTTCAAAAGATGACCTTACCGCAGTAGACCCAAATGACCCAACCGAAATAATCTATGAACTAAAGGCAGGAAGTAATATAACTACAGTAGCAGAAGAATTAGAAGAATTAGGATATATAAGAAAAGCTAAAAGCTTTAAAAAATATGCAAAAGAAAATGAACTTATCGACATAAAAGCTGGAGATTATTTAGTTTCAAAATCTATGTCTTCTATAGATATCTTAAATAAATTTGTAAATGGAGATAATTACAAAGGGGTAAAAATACTTGTGCCAGAAGGCTATGAGGCTGTGCAAATAGCATCAAAGCTTGAAGAAGAGGGACTTTGCACAAAAGAAGAATTTATGAATATAGTCAAAAATCCAGAACTTTTTCAAGATAAATATGATTTTATAAAACAAGAGGAACTCACTACGTTAGAGGGATACCTTTTTCCAAGAACATATTTCTTTAAACAAGGCGAAACTCCAGAAGAAATAGCAGACGAGATGCTGAATCAGTTTAACATATTGTATCAAGCAAATATAAAGCCAAATATGGATAAGACTAACTTAAGTTTAAAAGATGTGGTGATTTTAGCATCAGTTGTAGAAAGAGAAGCTGCAATAGATACAGAAATGCCACTTGTAGCATCAGTTTTTCTTAACAGACTTGCTATAGATATGCCACTGCAATCATGTGCTACAGTGCAGTATATATTAGGGGAGAGAAAACCTATATTATCTACAGCAGATACTAAAATAGATTCACCATATAACACTTACAAAAATGCAGGACTTCCAGTTGCAGCAATTGCTTCTCCAGGAGAAAAAGCAATAATGGCAGTGCTTGAGCCAGCAGATACCAAATTTTTGTATTTTCTTGCAAAAAATGATGGTAGCAAAGAGCAGGTTTATAGTGAAACCTATGAAGAACATTTGAAGAATAAAGAGAAATATTTAAAATAATTGACTGAAAGGTTTACAATGGGAAATATAACAAATGACATAGTGTCTGAGTATATAATAGAAAAAACCTATGAAGATTTTGAACTTCAGCTTGAAATGGAAAGCTATGCTAAAGAAAATGTGGTACCTATAGTATCAAGAGATACTTTAGCTTTTATAAAAACAATGCTAGAACTAAAGAAGCCCAAAACTATACTTGAATTTGGAACAGCTATAGGTTATTCCTCTATAATGATGTGTCATACCTTAAAAGCAGACTGTAAAATAACTACGGTAGAGCGAAATGAGAAGCGCTACCTAAAAGCTATTGAAAATATAAAAAGAGCAGGCTATGAAAATAATATAAGCGTAGTACACACAGATGCTCTAGATGCAGCAGAAATATTAAAAATGCAGACCTATGATATGGTATTTATAGATGCCGCAAAAGGACAATATAAATTGTTTTTTGATATGGTATATGAAAATGTAGTTTCAGATGGAATTATAATTTCAGATAATATATTTCATAAAGCAATGGTATGCCAAAAAGACATAGCAAATGTAGAACGAAGGCAACGAACCATTTACAGACGTATGAATGAGTATTTAGATTTTTTAACAAAACCAAATGAAAAATTTTGTACGAGTCTTATGCCAATAGGTGATGGACTTGCGATAACATACAAAAGATAGCTTTATAGGAAAAGAAAGGATTTTTAGATGAATAAAATTGAATTATTAGCTCCCGCAGGTGACTTAGAAAAATTAAAAATGGCCATAATATATGGTGCAGATGCAGTATATATTGCAGGAGAAAATTTTGGACTTAGAACCGCTTCAAAAAACTTTTCAGACGAAGAGATGGTAGAGGCAGTACAGTTTGCAAAAAAACACAATAAAAAAATATATGTTACATGTAACATAATTCCTCATAATGAAGACCTTGAGGGATTAGACACTTATCTTAAATACCTTGAAGAAATAGGCATTGATGCGATAATAGTTGCAGATCCAGGGGTGCTTATGGTAGCTAAGGAAGTAGTGCCTAATATGGAGATTCATATGAGTACACAGGCAAATAATACAAACTACAAGAGTGCAAATTTTTGGTATAAGCAAGGGGTGCAGCGTGTAGTTACCGCAAGAGAACTTTCATTTGAAGAAATAAGAAAAATAAGAGATGAAATTCCTGCGGATATGGACATAGAATCATTTGTGCATGGCGCTATGTGTATTTCATATTCAGGAAGATGTCTTATAAGTAATTATATGACAGGAAGAGATGCCAATAGAGGTTCATGTGCGCATCCATGTCGATGGAAATATGCACTTGTGGAAGAAAAAAGACCTGGAGAATACTTTCCAATAGAAGAAGATGAAAGTGGAACTTATTTCTTCAATTCAAAAGACCTTTGCATGATTGAATATGTAAAAGAGTTGATTGAAGCTGGGGTAACTAGTTTTAAAATAGAAGGAAGAGTAAAAACGCCATACTATGTAGCGACCGTAATAAGAGCATATAGAATGGCAATAGATGCATATTACAATGACCCAGAAAACTATAAATTTGATGAAGCTTGGATGGAAGAATTACAAAAAGCAAGTTATAGAGGCTTCACAAATGGATTTTATTTAGATAAGCCAGATTCTGAATCACAAAATTATGGTACTAGCTCATATATAAGAAATTATGACTTTATGGGACTTGTACTTGATTATGATAAAGCTAAAAAGCTTGCAAAAATAGATGTAAGAAATAGAATATTTGTAGGAGATGAAGTTGAGATAATCGGACCAGATTGTGAAACTATATTCACTACAGTAAAAGCTATGTATAATGAAAATATGGAGTCTATGGATGTTGCGCCAAGACCAAAAGAAGTTATATGGATAGATTTTGGGTATGAAGTTAAAGAAAATTATATAGTTAGAAAAAAAGCGTAGTATATTTATAAAAACTTAAGCTTAAATAGGAGGAAATATGGTTATTGGAATAATAGGCGCTATGAGCGAAGAAGTAGAAAGCCTAAAAAAAGAGATGCAACTAGAGAGCAAGACTACAAAGGCGAGTATGGATTTTTATAAAGGAAAACTTTGGAATCATGATGTAGTTGTAGTAGTAAGCGGGATTGGAAAAGTAAATGCTGCGATATGTACTCAGATATTAGTAGACCTTTTTGATGTAAATATGGTTATGAATGTAGGCGTAGCTGGGGGCGTAAAAGATACTATAAATCCTGGGGATATAGTTATTGCAAGTTCTTTGGTACACCATGATATGGACTGTTCGGTATTTGGCGATAAGATAGGCCAAGTTCCAAGAATGGATGTATATGATTTTAAATGTGATGAAAAGCTTGTAAAAACTGCTCGGAATATCGCACTTAAAGATTCAAAACATAAATCAGTAGTAGGAATAATTGCAACAGGAGATCAATTTATAGCGGACAACAAAAAAGTAAAATGGCTTGAAGAAACTTTTGATGCTTCAGCTGTAGAAATGGAAGGGGCTAGCATTGCACATGTAGCATACCAAAATAACATTCCATTTATAGTTATAAGATCTATATCAGATAATGCAAATACAGGGGCAAGTATAGATTTTGAAAAATTTGTGCCATATGCAGTAGAAAATTCAATGATATTTATAAAAGGGCTTCTTGAAAGTCTATAAAGATTTATTTTATCAAGAATATTTGTTAAACAGCGTACCTATTCTGTAGATGCGCTGTTTTAATATCTATATCTAAGGGGGAAGGCTTTTGATAAGAAAAGAAGTTATATCAAAACTAAAAAGACAAGTTGATGGGGGAAATAAAATAATTGGCGTGGCGACTTGTTCAGGCATGACTGCAAAATATGTACAAACAGGTGGTGCAGATATAATTCTAGCACTTAATTCAAGCAAGTTTAGACAGATGGGAAGAAGTTCGCTTGCAGGATATCTTCCATTTTCAAATAGCAATGATTTAGTCATGAATGAAGCTTCTAGAGAAGTGCTTCCAATTTCTAAGAATATACCTGTAATATTTGGAATAAATGCAAGTGATCCTACAAAGCAAATGGAGGATTATATTGAACAAATAAAAAATATTGGATTTTCAGGTATAAATAATTACCCTACAGTAGGGCTTTTGGATGGGCAGTTTAGAGAATATCTTGAAGAAAATAGCTTGGGATACGATAAGGAAGTAGAAGCGATACATATTGCGCACAAAAAAGGGCTGTTTACTCTAGCATTTGTATTTGATGAAAATCAAGCACACCAGATGCTAAAAGCTGGAGCAGATGCGATATGTGCACATCTTGGATTTACTCAGGGCGGTCTTTTAGGAGCTAAAAAACTTATATCGCTTGATGAAGCTAGAATAAAAGCAGAAAGAATTTTGAAGATATGCGACACCTATGATAAGGATATAATAAAGCTGATATATGGAGGGCCTATAAAAAATCCAATAGATGTAGAATATATGTTTAATAACAATCATAATATTATGGGATATATTGGAGGCTCTTCATTTGAAAGAATTCCATCAGAAAAAGCTATAATTAATATAACTAAAGCCTTTAAACATTTTGATGCAGAATCAGAAGAAGAACTTATGTTAAAAATGATGGACGGTGTAAATAAGCATTATGACTACACAGAATTTGTAAAGGAATACGTTGCTCAAAACTATATGTATAAAATATCTTTTTTAGAATTGGCTAAAGTAGCTCATGTTTCGAGGGGGTATTTGAGCAGTGTATTCAAAAAGGAAGTTGGATGTAATTTTCCAGAATATCTAGTAAAATTCAGAATAAATAAAGCTGCTGAAATTATCCAAAAAGAAGAACACGCGCTATCTGAAATTGCAAATATGGTAGGTTATAGCGATTATGCTCAATTCAGTAAAATGTTTAAAAAATATAAAGGATATTCTCCGATGTTACATAAACACAAAAACAAGTAACATAACTACATTTACATTGACTTCTATACATAGTATGATTATTTTGGAATAAGTAATCATACTATTTTTTATTTTAAAAGGAGATAAGATATGAAAACTGTAGCTATAGCAGGGACGTTTGACACAAAAGGGCATGAATATCTGTACATAAAAGAGACTTTTGAAAATATGGGGTTTAAAACCTTTACTATACATACTGGCGTTTTTGAGCCTAAGTTTACACCAGATGTTTCAAACTCAGAAGTCGCAGCAGCTGCAGGTGTTAATATAGATGAAATTACTAAGAAAAAAGATAGAGCTTATGCTACGGAAACACTTTCGAAGGCCATGGAAAAATTAATACCTAGATTATTTGAAGAGGGGAAATTTGATGGCATAATTTCGTTTGGAGGAACAGGCGGGACTTCACTTGTAACTCCAGCGATGAGAGCACTTCCAATAGGAGTACCTAAAATAATGGTTTCTACAGTAGCATCTGGAAATACGGCGCAGTACATAGGCACAAGTGATCTTGTAATGATGCCTTCGGTAGTAGATGTATCCGGACTGAATTCTATATCTTTGAAAATATTTAATAATGCGATATTTGCAATGGCAGGAATGCTTTCATTCGAAGCTTCAAAGGAAGTAGAAAAGAAACCTCTTATTGGAGCTACAATGTTTGGAGTTACTACTCCATGTGTAGATGCCGCTAGAGAATATTTAGAAAATAGAGGTTATGAAGTTTTGGTATTCCATGCTACCGGAATAGGCGGTCAATCTATGGAAAGTCTTATAGAATCAGGCTTTATAGAAGGGGTACTAGACCTTACTACTACAGAATGGGCAGATGAAATTTTAGGAGGCGTACTAGGCGCTGGCCCAAAACGTCTTGAAGCTGCGGCAAAAAATAATATTCCACAGGTAGTATCTCTTGGAGCAATGGATATGTGTAACTTTGGAGCTTATGAAAGTGTTCCAGAAAAATATAGACAAAGAAATCTTTACAAGCATAATCCAACTGTAACTCTTATGAGAACTACGGTTGAAGAAAATAGACAAATAGGTGAAAAAATTGCAGAAAAACTAAATCTTTCAAATGGAAAAACTTCTCTGTTTATTCCTCTTAAAGGAGTGTCAGCTATAGATGTAGAAGGTCAAGCTTTCTACGGCCCAGAAGAAGATAAGATGCTATTTAACACTATAAAAGGATTGATTGATAAAAATAAAGTAGATATCGTAGAAATAAATACAGATATAAATGATAGAGCCTTTGCAGAAGCAGCCGCTCAAAAATTGATAGACCTTATGGCAAAGTAATTTAGAATTTATGGAGGTATGTGATGAACAAACTTACAAGAAAAGAGATTATTGAAAAATTTAAAGCAGAAGTGAAAAATGGAAAAATATTAGTAGGTGTAGGGGCAGGAACTGGAATAACTGCAAAAAGCAGTGAGGCTGGTGGCGCAGATATGCTTATAATATACAACTCAGGAAGATATAGAATGGCAGGAAGAGGTTCTTTAGCTGGATTATTATCTTATGGAGATGCAAATCAAATAGTAGTAGAAATGGGAGCAGAGGTACTTCCCGTAGTAAAAGAAACACCAGTACTTGCAGGAGTTTGTGGAACAGACCCGTTTAGAATAATGGATGTTTACTTAAAACAGCTTAAGGATATGGGCTTTAGTGGAGTTCAAAATTTCCCTACAGTAGGGCTTATAGATGGAGTTTTTAGACAAAATCTAGAAGAAACAGGAATGGGTTATGATTTAGAAGTAGAAATGATAAAAAAAGCTCATGAACTAGATATGCTTACTACGCCATATGTATTTGATGAAAAGCAGGCAGAGGCTATGGCAAAAGCAGGTGCAGATATTTTAGTAGCGCATATGGGACTTACTACAAAAGGAACTATCGGTGCAAAGACTGCGCTTACGCTAGATGATTGTGTTGCAAAAATAGAAGCGATAATAAAAGCAGGAAAAGCTGTTAATCCAGAGATTATGGTTATATGTCATGGTGGGCCTATTGCAGAACCACAAGATGCAGCATATATAATAGAAAAAACAGAAGGCATAGATGGCTTCTTTGGCGCTTCAAGTATAGAGCGTTTTGCTGCAGAAAAAGGAATAAGAGAACAAACAGAATTATTTAAATCAATAAAACCTATGTAGTTATTAAAAAGTTTACCCCTAAGAACTTTTTGATATAGCCCTGTCACCATCCCCCCGGAGACAGGGCATTTTTATTGTAATTATTTGGATTTTTTTCCTTTATATACTACTAAACTATACAACATAAGGATAATTAAAAGTCCAGCCATATATATAGGATATTCTTTTTCTGGAGCATCCACCTCAAGTGAATAAGCAATATTTTGGCTAAGTTCAAAAAATTGAGAGTCATCAAATATATTTAAAAGTTCAGCTTGCGCTATGGCATCTTCATATGTCATATTGTAGCTTTCAAGCGAAATTGTTCTGTACATATCTTTAGCAGTATCAGGATTATCTAAATACTTAGTCCATATATCAAAGGCAGAGAGCATTGAAATTGCATAACTTGCATAATAACCAGGGGAATGAAATACATGTGGGATATCAGTCCATAAATAATCTTGATCAGTTTCATTTTCATCATAATCTAGCCCATAGCTTGTATTTATGTGCTTAAAGGTACGATTCATTTCTTCTAAAGACATTTTGGGATTTTTGTATACTTCAGTTTCAAATTCATCGATTACGCTTCCGTCCATTACAGTTGCAAGCATTTCAGTTCTAATTATTTTTTTTGCAGATTCAGCAACTTCTTTCCCATATATAGAATCGGCGAATTCTGAAAACATAAGCTCTAAAGCTTGAGATTGGATTTCCATAACATCCATTGAATATGCATCTGATGAAATTACGTGTTCTTCATAAAAAAACATATTATTAAAATGGCCTAATTCATGAATCATATCTTTATAGTCCCTATAAGTATTATAAGGATAATTGTAGATGAAAGGAACCTTATAAGAGTTTAAAAAGCAAGTGTATCCGCCATCCATTTTTTTCTCATCCGCATCGATATCGTATAGCCCATATTTTCTCATGTACGAAAAAGATTCATTTAACTCAGGCATAAAAGCTTTCATATGAGGTTCAAGTTTATCCAAAACATACTCTCCGCTATTTCCTTTTATAGCATCTACTAATTCACCATCTTCTTCAGTTATAGATGCTGAGTATTGAGCGTATATAGGAATAATATATCTTTTTACACTTTTTCTAACCTTTTCAAAATCAGAGGCGCTATATTCTCTTGAAAATTGAGACTCATAAACATAGTCTAAGTAGTTATCATATCCACTTTCTTTTGCAATTTGGTCGCGCACAACTACTAATTCTTTAAATACTTCTCCTAGTGCCTTATTCTTTTCTTCAGGGGAGTTATATTTTACCGCATTAAGTTGATCATATTTTTGAACAAGTTCACTTTCTTGAATTGCTAGCTCAGAAGATTCTTCGCTCATAGCCTCAAAGGTCTTCATACTTTCTGCTATATCACTACCTACAAATTCTTCTAGATATGAACCACAGGGAGAGTCCATTACAGTTTTAAAAACGGTATAAGCTTTATCTGTAGATTCTAAATTTATTTTATCATAATAGTTTTTTTGTTCAGCATATTTTTTGTTAGTAACATCTTTGTTATAATAAATTTCATTGATAGTTGAAGCGGTGTATATTAGGTCCATTTCATCAGAAATTTCCTTGTATGAAGCTAATACCTTATCCTTGTTTTCTTTATTAACGCAAAGCGCTTCCAGCTTAGCTAAATCAGAATAGAGCTTGTCAGTATTATGTAGCTCCGTTGGCATTTGAGAGAAGTGAATATCTGCTCTTTTCATATTAGGAGTTCTAGAGTCAGCAAAGGCAACACTATTCATTGATAGAACAGTACATAATATTAATGAAGTAAATATTTTTTTAAATTTTTCTTTTTTATACATATAAAATCTCCTTTTCAAGTAATACTATACCTGAATATTATTTACTGATTATAAAATAAAGATTAAGAAATCTTAATTATTATTTTACACGTGTGGCCATAGGGTGAGTATCAGTAAATTGAACAAGATCCCACAAATTCCCATAAAGATCTTTAAATACTGCAACCACTCCATAATCATGTTTCTTAGGAGGTCTTACAAATTCAATACCTTTGTTTATCATTTCACTGTAATCTCTTTCAAAATCATCGGTTCCAAGAAATAGAAAAACTCTACCTCCAGCTTGATTGCCTATAAAATCTATTTGTTCTGGCTTTGAAGCTCTTGCTAATAAAATCGTAGTGCCATTAGATCCCGGAGGAGATACTACCACCCATCTTTTATCTTGTTCCGGTTGATAAGTATCCTCAACTAAAGTAAAATTAAGTTTTTTTGTATAAAAATTAATTGCTTCATCATAATCGTTTACTACTAAAGCAATATGCACGATAGATTGTATCATAATAGAAATATCCTTTCGATTTGAATTGTTTTGTTAGGTAATATTATACACAAAATAATTAAATTAATATATATGGAATTATAATTAAATGTTATACTTAATAAGTAGCTAACATTTAAGTGAAATTTGAAGGGGGATTTTATGAAAACAACAGAAAAAGTAGTAGTTCCTATGCCTTACAAAGAATTGGTACCATTAAAAAACCTAGTAGATTATGAAAAATATGGTTATGGAAAATGGGAGTATAAGGATGGCGAGCCAAATGAAGTTAAGTATGAACTAATGGGCAATGATTATAAGAAACCAGGGGAGCAGGGCAAAGAATTATTATCATTTGCAGTTATCACAGATATACATATTACAGATAAAGAGTCCCCGTTACAGGTTATAGCACTAGGGCTATTAAAACCGTTCTTTCCTGCATATTCTCCAGTATCATTATATTCAACTCATGTATTAAATGCAATTATAGATAAAATAAATGAAGTAAATGAACAGCAACCATTAGATTTCCTTATTTCGCTAGGGGATAACTGCAATAACACTCAGAAAAATGAATTACGTTGGTTTATTGATGTGCTAGATGGTAAATATATAAGACCTTCTTCAGGGAAACATATTGGAGAGTCAGAAATTGACTATCAAAAAACATATCAAAGCGTAAGATTAAATATCCCTTGGTATCAAGTTATTGGGAATCATGATGAATTTTGGACAGGAACATTTGCAGTAGAAGAAAAAGATAGAAAAACTTTGATTGGAAATAAAATTGTGGATTTATCTACAGATATTATTGAAACAGGAGATCCCGATAAAAAAGGATATTATATGGGTGTTTTTGATTGTGCTACACCTGAAGGACGAATTATAGGTGTTGGAACTGAAATTCCTAAAGAAATTGCTTCAGATGATGAACGTTGCTCTCTTGTTACAGCGGAATCTTGTCGTAAAAATTTCATGTTAGAATTCTATAATACTACTTCAGAACCTTCAGGACATGGCTTTACTAAGGAAAATATAGAAAATGATTTTGCTTGTTATAGTTTTTATCCAAAAAAAGATATGCCTATTAAAATAATAGTTATGGATGACACTAACCCAGATGGAAATACAAGAAATGAAACTTGGGTTCATGGGCATGGCTCTATGGATGAAAAAAGACTAAAATTTTTAGAAACTGAATTAGATAAAGGGCAAAAAAATGGTGAATTGATGATAGTTATGGCACATATTCCTATTTTGACTCAGCCTGTAGGGTCTTCATCTGGGTGGTGGATAGATTCTCCTATTCCAGAAGATGAACTTGTTAATATATTGCATAAGTATCCTAATTTTGTTGCTTGGGTTGCTGGGCATAATCATAAAAATCGTGAAAAAGCAGCTGTACATGAAGATAAAGAAAAAAGTTTTTGGGCTATAGAAAATCCATCACTTCGAGATTTTCCACAACAGTTTAGAGAAATTCGTCTTTTCTATAATGTGGATGGAACACTTTCAATATTTGTAACTAGTGTTGATTATGATGCAGAAAAACATCCTTTGGCAGAAAAATCTAGAAGAGCTGCAATAGCGAGTCTTCAGATGACTGAATTTGGGCTTGGTTCAGAGAATCATAATGTGGAATTGATTTGTACACTTACAGAAGAAATGCAGAAAAAATTTGAGAAACTGAATGTTTAACTATTGATTTCCTAAAAACTAAATTAGCTATAGTATTTTGTCATAATAAAGCTTATAATAATATATGTATGACTAAAAACAAAAGTAGTGAGAGGGAAGAAAATAGTGAATTTTAAAGAACTAGGTATCAGTGAAGATATGATAAATATCTTGAATAAGAATGGAATTGTAGCGCCAACTCCAGTTCAAGAACAAAGTATAAATGTAATAAAAACAGGAAGAGACGTGATAGCAGAGGCTCAGACCGGAACGGGAAAAACTCTGGCATTTCTACTTCCTATTTTTGAGAATATAGATCCAAATAAAGATGAAATTCAAGCGCTTATATTAACGCCTACAAGAGAATTAGCAATTCAGATAACGCAAGAAGCTGAAAAGCTTAAAGCAGGAAAAGATGTAAATATACTTGCAGCTTATGGAGGAAAAGATATCGGTGCGCAGCTTAAAAAGCTTAAAAAAAATATCCATATTGTTATAGCAACACCAGGAAGGCTTATAGACCATATTCTTAGAAAAACAATAGACTTGAGTCGTGTAAAAACATTTGTACTAGATGAAGCGGATTTGATGCTTCTAATGGGTTTTAAAAATGATGTAGAAGATATATTAACAAAAACTCCAAAAAATAGACAAACTTTATGTTTTTCGGCTACATTGGATTCGCAGGTCAAAAAAATAGCATACAGATATATGGATAATCCTACGATTATATCTATAAAGAAAAAAGAAATTACACTAGAGAATATTAAACAGTTTGTAGTAGAAACTTCAGACAGAAAGAAACAAGATGATTTATGCGCAGTGCTGGATGAAGATAATCCGTTTATGGCTATAATATTTTGTAGAACCAAAAGAAGAGCAGATGAACTGGAAGTTGCCCTTCATAGAAGAGGCTACGATTGTAAAAAAATCCATAGCGACGTAGTTCAAGCTAAGCGAGAAAGAATAATGAAAGATTTTAAAAATGGAGATTTCCAGTATCTTATAGCGACAGATGTAGCCGCTAGAGGACTTGATATAAGTGGAGTTAGCCATATATATAACTACGATATTCCAGAAAGTGTAGAAACCTATATTCACAGAATTGGAAGAACTGGAAGAGCTGGAGAAGAAGGATATACTTGTCTTTTTATTGATCCTAAAAACCAAAGACAGCTAGAAGCAATAGAGCAAACTATAAAATTTAAGATACCAAGAAGATGTGTAAGCGGAGGAAATAATGAATAATAAAAATAAAGCTCCTGTAAATAAAACTAGAAAATCAAGCACTCCTAAGCCTAAAAATGAGAATTTTAAGCCTAAAAAAACAGGGGCGCCTAAATCTACTAAACCTTCATCAGGATTTAACTATAACAATGCAGATAAGAAAAAGAAAAACTTCATGTATGCAAATTTAGAAAAGAGTAATTGCTACAAGTGTGATTTTGGGGAATCAAATTTTGACTATGCAAGTTTTAGAGGAGCACATTTTAAATCATCAAACTTTAATAAATGTAGCTTTAAATGGACAGAGTTTGTAGGAACTAATTTTAAGAATAGTAGTATGCGAAGTGCAATCTTTGAAAATGCAATCTTTGATTCTGTAAAGCTTGAAGGCGTTAGTTTTAAAGGAGCTGTTTTTAATAATACAATTTTTGTAAATACGGATATGTCGCAGGCACAGGATTTGAATCTTCAAAGTGCAGGACTTAAGATTCTAAATGAAATGCCTACTATAAATATAAGTGACGAACTTACGGATATAATTTTAACTGCAATGAAAAATCCTTTTATAAAAAAAGCTAGAGTACTTGATACTAGAGAAGGCGTAATAAACACGCTAAGTTTGAGCATATTATTAAATATATTTAGTGAAGAAGAGCTTACAAGTGGTTTAAAAGAATTCACAGAAAAAGTAGATAGAGAATTTTATACTTTAAGTTATATAATAAGATTTATAGAAAATCTGAAAAAAGAAAATATTTAGAAAATAAGGACTTGTATTTTGATTTCGTTGTGCTATTATCATTATAATAGGAGCTATAAGATATTAACTTTTAGATGCCATTAAATGGCAGGAAGGAGTTTTTTATGGTTGGAGAATGGAAATTGGAAAATATGGAGCCTTGTAACTTACCACAAAAATTATCTACTGAAGTTGGAAAATTACTAAATAGTATGCAAGGGGCATCATATATGCCAGTTCTTTATTGTGCAGAACAAATTGTTAATGGAACTAATCATATGCTTATATGTAAGCAAAGTTTAACTACAGCACAACCAGTAGAACACTTAACAAAAGTAATACTACATGAACCTTTACCTACAAATAAATCTGATGAGTGGAGTGTAAAATCAATAGAAGCGTTGGTTTAAAATAAATACAATATACGTATTTTACAAGTAGCTCCTTAGTTGGATGTTCCAACAAAATTAATAGGGATTTTGCACTATCAAAGTATAGTGCAGAATCTCCTTTTTTACTGTAAATCTTTTTTGTCAAGATATAAATCATTGAATATCATTAGATTACATAACATTAATATTTAGTGTATAGATATTATAAAAATAACTACATACATGAAAAGGAGGTATTTTTATGACTAGGTTAGAGTTGAAAATGTTATCAAAAACACAGATTAAAGGTAAAATAGGAGTATTATTTTTGTGTTCTCTAAGTATGGCGATTATCAATTGGCTGGTGGCTTATATTCCAATTGTAGGAGCTATCGTATCAGGCATAATAGCTCCAGGCTTTTTACTTAGTACAAGTATTATTTATATTAATTCTATTAATGGTAAGACTGTAGAGGTCGTAGATATCTTTAGTGGTTTTAAAAATTTTTGGAGAGCATTTGTGCTTAGTTTTTTAGCAAGTATATTTATTATTTTCTGGTTATTAATATTCTTTATTCCAGGAATTATTAAAATTTATTCTTATTCGATGGCATTTTATATACTTGCTGAAAATCCAGAAATATCTGCATTGGATGCATTGGATGAAAGCGAGAGGTTGATGTATGGTCATAAAATGGAATTTTTTATTTTACAAATTTCATTTTTATGGTGGATACTTCTAATGGGCATAACAATGGGGATTGCAGGGATTTATGTGATACCATATGTACTTACTACCAATGTAAATTTTTATAAATCTATAAAAACACCTATAATAGAATTATAAAAACATTGCAAGTAACCGCAAAAAATGGTATTCTATATAAGATAAACTCAAGAAAAAATTTTAACTAAATAATAATCAATTGTAGAATCACAATTGCAGATTATATAAAGAGCTTATTTACTAGGCTCTTTTTGAATTATAAATAGAATTACAAAGAAAGGTAATATATGATAAAAGTTAACAACCTGTCTTACTCGTATCCGCAAAAAGACTTATATAATAAAATTTCATTTACAATAGAAGAGGGGCAACACTGTGCCTTTATAGGCTCAAGTGGGAGTGGAAAAAGTACTCTTATAGATATGATTATTGACCCAGAAAAACATATGTTTGATGGAGACTTAGAGGTAGATTCAAGCCTTAAAATTGGTCATGTAACTCAATTTTCAAAATTGGATAAAACTAAAAAAACTACAGTTTTTGAATTTATAGGAGAAGAATTTATAAAATTACAAAATGAAATAACTTCAATTTGTAATGAAATGGAAACTTCTTCAGATATAGAAACTTTATTAGAAAAATACCAATATGCGTTAGATGCATTTGAGGCAATTGGTGGAGATGATTTTGAAACTAACATTAATAATAAACTAAATTTAGCTAATCTTATGCAAAATAAGGATTTAAATGTAGCGGAGCTTAGTGGTGGAGAGTTTAAGCTAATTCAAGTTATAAAGGAAATGCTTACAAATCCAAGTTTGATAATCATGGATGAGCCAGATGTGTTTTTAGATTTTGAAAACCTTAATTCGCTTAGAAAACTTATTAATGCTTACAAAGGAACGTTATTAATAATTACTCACAACAGATATTTGCTAGACCACTGTTTTGATAAAATTGTTCATCTTGAAAATATGGAAGTTCAAGAATTTGATGGAAAATTCATAGACTACAATTTCTCACTACTTTTAAATAAAATAGAACAACAAGAGTTAGCGATTGCAGATGATGAGGAAATTGCTAGAAATGAGATTTTGATTGATAAATTAAGACGTATTTCAACTGATAACTCTGACCCTGCAAGAGGAAAAAGCTTAAAAGCAAGAGTTAAATTGCAAGAAAGACTTCAGCAAAATAGAATTAATTCACCATTTGTAGAGATAAAACAACCTAATATAAATTTAGAAATGGACAGTGAAATAGAAGATGAGATTGTTCTAAAAGTCAATGATTACAACCTTTCATTTGATGAAAAGCTTTTGGAAAATGTTAACTTTGAAATTAAAGCCACGGATAAAGTTGCACTTATTGGGCCAAACGGCACAGGAAAGACTACGCTTCTTAGAGAGATATTTAAAAAAGCTAACAATGCAATAGACTTAAATCCTAATATAAAAACCGCTTATTTATCTCAAAATCAAGGAGAAATGCTAAACGAAGACAATACTATTGTAGATGAATTTTTTGATGCAGGTTTTAATTCTCTAAGCTCAATTAAATCATATCTTTCAGGTTATGGGTTTGATGAAGAGGGAATTAATCAAAAAATAAGTTCATTGTCGGGTGGAGAAAAAAATATACTTCAATTAGCAAAGATTTCGTTTAATAAAGCTCATATGTTACTTCTAGATGAACCAACAAGTCATTTGGATATGTACTCACAAATAGCTTTGGAAAATGCGATAAAAGAATATAAAGGGGCAGTTCTAATGATTTCCCATGACTATTATTCAATTGTAAATTGTATGGACTATGCTTTAATAATTGAAGATAAAAATATTAGAAAAATGACTATGAAGAAATTTAGAAGGATGATTTATGCAAATCACTTCGATAGAGACTATTTAGAAATAGAACAGAAAAAGAAATTAGTTGAAACAAAAATAGCATTTGCATTAAAAGAAGATAATTTTGAACTTGCAAAAAAACTTTCTGAAGAGCTTGAAGAGATTATAAACGAGCTTAGATTGGCATAATTTGTCTATCTCATTAAAAAGTATTGAAAGAAAGAAATATAAATGTTAAAATGTTAAAAAGTAGTTTATAAATTGGTTCTAAATATATTTAGGGGGTAGATTAATGTTTCCCATTCAAAATAATCAAAAATTAATGATGGATTTAAATTCTAGTGTTGCACGTAAAAATGCAGCAAAGCCATCGGGGTTTTCAGATATTCTTTCTGATAAAGTTAATACGGCAACATCATTTGATTCTATTTTTGAGAAAGCATCTGAGCAATATGATATTCCAGCGGATCTTTTAAAAGCTGTGGCAAAAGCAGAATCTAATTTTAAAGCAGATGTAGTGTCATCGGCAGGGGCTATAGGGGTGATGCAGCTTATGCCAAAAACCGCAGCATCTTTAGGCGTAAGTGATCCATTTGATGCGGAACAAAATATTATGGGTGGTGCAAAATATCTTAGCGGACTTATAAATAGATATGATGGAAATACGACACTTGCTTTAGCTGCATATAATGCAGGTAGTGGAAATGTTGCAAAATATGGTGGAGTACCGCCTTTTAAAGAAACTAAAAATTATATAGAAAAAGTTATGTCTTATGCTAAAGAGAGCATAGATACATCTGCTTTTTCTACATCAAAAAGCACTTCGAAAAACTTTAATAAAATTACAGAAGATATCTCTAATTTCTCTACGTTTTCAAATGATGATTATTTACTTTTTATGGAACTTTTAAAGAATAAGATGAGTAACTCATGGCATCAAGAAGACTATTCAAGAGAAATACTTAATAAAAGAATTCAAACGCTTTATTAATCAAAAATCCTAAAGTATGAACCACTAAGCTGGTATCCATAATTTAGGATTTTTTTGTTTAAAATTTTGTTATAAATTCAGTGATTATAACAGGAGCAGTACAACCTGTGATTTTAAGCAATTGTTTTTCATCTGCTTCTGTTTCTAGTAAATACAATGAAAATCCAGTTATTTCTTTTTTATTAGTCTGCTCATCTAATTCTATTTCAAAATTTTCTACTGAGAAAATAGATACTATTGCAGACCCTTTGACCTCATATTCATCCTTTTCCTTTAAAATTTTCATATTTGCTTGATAACCGCTCTTTACAATAAAGTTATAATCTATACAGTCTAATGTATTTTTAGAAAAAGTAGTCCATGAGCCATCAAAATATTCAGCTTCGTATTTATTCAAATCTCGATGGTAAAGCCCTTCATGTGATAAATACAGTTTTCCTTCTAATGGAAGAATATATCTTTGATAACCACTAAAATTAGAAAATTGAGATTCTGTAGATGTGAATGTAGCAGAAGATATTCGAAATAAAAAATCTTTCTCTGAAAAAATTGAATCCTCTGGGTATATTGCTAACTGAGTTGTTTCTCCGCCAGACCAAACGGTTTTTTTGAATAAATTTTTACTTATTATTTTTTCTTTCATATAGATAGTTCCTCCTTGAAATTTATTTATTATTATATTCTAAAAAATAGGCATGCCTGTACTCGGTAGGCGTTTTTCCTTTGATTTCACGAAAGCTTTTTACAAAATAGCTTACATTTTGAAAACCAGATAATTCACTGATTTTAGAAATCTTATAGCTAGTCAAAGTCAATAATTCAGCCGCTTTTTGAATTCTAAATTGTTTGAGATATTGAATTGGAGGAGTGCCGATGGTATTTTTAAAACACCGCAAGCACTCACTTTCACTTATCATCGCCTGACTAGCAAGTATGGGAACGGTTATTTGCTCATAATAGTTTTCTTGAATGTATTGAAGCATTATTTTAATACGTTCGTTAGTTCTAATTGCTTTTTCTGAGGGTTTATGACTAACAATCGGATGATAATTTATTAAGCTTACAATCAGTTCTGATAATGAATCGCGTACTTTAAATTCATATCCAAAAGGTTCATTTACACAATTTTGCCAAGCAGATTCGACTACTTGGATTATTTTTTTGTGCCAATTTTCACTTCCATCTAAATAAATATATTTAAGAGAAGTATTTATTAGCAGTGGATTTACATATTTATGCCAAAAGATACTATCAATACTGCCTCCAACTAAGCGTGGGTGAAATACTATAGAGTGAAATAGGCATATATCATTATTTGCAGGCTTTGCAGCGTGTAGTATACCAGTATTTATAAAAAAACCTTCACCTTGATTGACTTGATATTTAATATTTTCAGCTGATATTATAGCTGTTCCTTTTGAAACAATAATAAACTCCAATTCATCATGCCAATGCCAAGGAACGTCAGCTTCTATTAAATTATCATGATAACATGCAACGGGAAATAGTCCTGTACCATGATCTACAAGTTCTCTTCCTAGCTGATTAGTTTTTGTATTACAAGGGGATAGTGCCATAAAGACCTCCAAATTTGACGGTTTTATTATATGAATTGGGTAGAAATATCATATGTATTATTTGTTTGTGACGGTATAATTATATATGAAAGGACGGTATAATACAATATGATTCATTTGTTGTTAGGAATTATTTATTTAGCCTTTATAAGTTTGGGATTACCAGATGCATTGCTTGGAGCCGCTTGGCCTACTATGTATACTGAGTTTGGGATACCTGTTTCATATGCAGGAATTATTTCGATGATTATTTCAGTTGGGACAATAGTTTCAAGTTTGCAAAGTGATAGAGTTACACTTAAATTAGGAACTGGAAAGGTTACTGTAATAAGTGTGGCTATGACAGCAGCAGCGTTGTTAGGATTTTCAGGGAGTCATTCTTTTTTTGCATTGTGTCTTTGGGCAATACCATATGGACTTGGGGCAGGAAGTGTTGATGCAGCACTAAATAATTATGTAGCATTAAATTTTGCGAGTAGACATATGAGCTGGCTTCATTGTATGTGGGGAGTTGGAGCATCTGTAGGCCCATATATAATGGGGTATGCACTTCTTGGAGGTGCAGGTTGGAATGGGGGATATTTATATATCGCGATTTTGCAGATTATATTAACTATAATTTTAATAATGACTCTTCCTCTTTGGAAAACACAAAGTGTAGAAAATAAAGATAATATCGGAGCTATTTCAAAAAGAAAAGCTATCACTTTTTCTGAAATCACTAAAATTTTAGGGATAAAAGAAGTTTTGATTGTATGTTTTTGTTACTGTGCACTGGAGCAAACTGCAGGGCTATGGGCCAGTAGCTACCTTACAATTCATAACGGCTTTTCACCTGAAAAAGCAGCTAGTTTTGCAAGCATATTTTTTATAGGGATAACAATAGGTAGAGCTCTAAGTGGATTTTTGACAATAAGATTTAGTAATCCTAATATGATAAGGTTGGGTCAAGTTATAGCAGCTCTTGGAATAGTTATAATGCTGTTACCTTTAGGAAATTTTATATCACTATTGGGGCTTATATTTATTGGACTAGGATGTGCGCCTATATATCCATGTATAATTCACTCTACGCCCACACATTTTGGAGAAGATAAATCTCAGGCAATTATTGGGGTTCAGATGGCAAGCGCTTATATTGGAACCTGTTTGATGCCACCACTTTTTGGACTTGTTGCAGAATATATCACAGTTTCCTTGCTACCAATATATTTATCAGGATTATTAGTTGTTATGATTTTTATGCATGAATCACTTCTTAAAAAAACACATGCTTATAAAACTAAAAGGAGATATAGATATGTTGATAGAATTTAGAGTTATTCCTAGTATCGAAAAATTAGATACTATAATAAATGAAAGTAAAGGGAATGTATATATGGAGATTTCAGATAAAATATTTTTAGATTTGAAAAGAGAATCTAATTTATATGATTTACTTAACCAAAATATAAGTGAGAACAATGCTATAAGGCTTCATGTGTTTGATAAAGATGATTATTTTAGGTTGGTGAATTATATGATATAATTTTATTAACGGAGAAAATTATAGAACTGTTGATTATATTTTAAAAAAAGGAGACTGAAAAATGAAAACTGTTACTACGAAAAAAGGATTAGAAATAATATTGAGATATCCTACTCATGAAGATGCGAAGACAATTATAGATTTTTATAACATGGCGGGAGGGGAAACTACATATCTGTCATTTTGTGCTGGAGAATATAGAGTGACGGAAGAATCACAAAAAGAAATGATAGATCAGGCTAATTTTTCAAGTAACAGCACTATGATGTTAGCTGTTTTAGATAACGAGATAATTGGAATCGGTATGATTTCCTCTAATCAAAAGACTAAGGGAAGACATGTGGGTACACTTGGAATAGTTATAGCCCAGAAGTATTGCAATGATGGTGTTGGAAAGATAATGATGGATGAACTCATAGATTGGTGTAGGATGAACGGCATAACAAGAAAAATAACGCTTGTAACTGATCAGGCTAACCAGAGAGCAGTGGCGCTTTATGAAAAGTGCGGATTTGAAACAGAAGGAATACTGAAAAATGAAATATTGATAGATGGAGAATTTTCTCACCTAATATCTATGGGACTAATGATATAGAAGTCCCCCTTTTCGATAACTACCGTAAATTCCATATCGTTTTTCGGAAATCATAAAAAATCATTTTTTTTCGCTACTGTAAATCTTTTCTATTAAGATATAAATCCATGAGCACCATAGATGATATTAAATCAAATAATATTAAAAATATAAATATTACTGGCAGTGAAGTAGGTCCAATGACACTAAAAATATATTGATAGATAACCGGAATTTGAATATCTGAATTATATTTAAAATTTTTCGATAAAAATCCTAAATCAAGGTTTAACTTGTTTCGAAAGTTAATAATCCCTATAATAATATTTAAAAAAAGAACATCAGAAAAATTTTTTTTAGAAAAAGTAATACTTTTTGGTATAGCACTTTCTACTTGAATATCTTCAACAACTAAGATAGTTTGCCATAGAGAAATGAATACCATTGCCACAAAAATAAGTATAAAAAGTAGTTTGTCTAGACCATCAAAAGCTATCATTTGAATAATAAAAAATATAGGCACAAGGATAAATGAAGCCACCATAGCTACTACTAAGCTACCACCCCACAAATTTAATCCAAATCTTTTTGAACCTTCAGTCAATTACTCACCACTTAGCTTCGATTGAAGTGGGAGCTTGTAACTCTACTACACATGGTGCTAACGATATTAAATATCTCCCATCTCAAACGTAGGTTACGATAGGCTAATTGACATTAGCCCAAGCATAGGAGTATACTCCTACACCTCTTTGGAGTTATTTTCAATATATTCAATGCCTTTTCTCCAAAGATTTATTGCTCCTATTCTGTCATCATTAGATTGATAGTTGCAATTTTTACACTTAAAGATATGTGTTTTCTTATCTCTATTGGCTTTTTCAATATGTCCACATTTAGGGCAAGTTTGACTTGTATATTTAGGATTAACTACTATAACCATAGAGTTATTCATTTGAGTTTTATATTCAAGTAGTTGCCTAAATTGATAGAAAGACCAAGATACAGAAACATATCTATTATTTATATTTACTTTTTCAGTAGCAGTTCTAACGTTAGTTAAATCTTCAAGAACAAATAATGTATTTGCTCCATACTTATCAACGAGTGCCTTTGTAATGGTATGGTTAATATCATTAACATAACGGTTTTCTCTTGAACCAATAGATTTAATTCTACGTTTAGCTGATTTACTGCCACACTCTTGTAGTTGTTTTCTTAATACCTTATAATGACCTCTCTTAGCTTTTATATGTCTACCATTATAAAAAGTGGTTTTACCATAACTATCATAGGTAGTTGCTAAAAAGTTAATACCAAGGTCAATGCCTACAATTTTATTTATTTCAAAAGGTGTGGTTTGAGGATAATCTTTAGTCATTGGTATATGCAAAAAGTATTTATTATGTTTATATACAAGTTTAGCAGTACCAAAGCTATAAGAACCATCAAAATATTTTTCCATACCTTTAGTTTCATAAGGTATTTTAAGTCTACCTTGTAAACTATTAATAGAGAATATATCTTTGTTTAAGGAGTAATCTCTATTCCAAACAAGGTCATATTCTAAATTTTTAAACTGTACTAAACTAAAATCATGACCATTGGACTTATTGGTTTTATATTTAGCAATAGAAGTTTTCATACAACTTTGAGCCATTTGAGATTTTAAATTATATATTTCTCTTAAATAATAATAAGTGTCAGCATTTATTTTACTTTGATTTAAACAATTATTATCAAAGATATATTTAGATATATAATTTAATGCTTTTCTTATCTGGAACATTGTAGTATTTAAAATTTCTATTTGCTCATTAGTAGGATATATCTGCATTTTAGATGTTATGGTAATTTCTATAATATCAACTCCTTTCACTAGTTAAATTAATCATATCGCATTAGTGAAGGATTTGCAACAAGAAAGTGATGTGTATAAGGGATAAGTGTAACGTTGGCTAAAGCCAAGTGGCAATTCCTCCCCCACTTATAGAAGTGGGAGTATCCTTGCCACGTTTTAGATGAAATATTTATAAACATATTGCTATCAAAAAATCCTGATGTTAAACTATACGAAATTAAAGCACAAACGCATACAAATACTGTATTAATAGCTCCGATTAAAAATAATATTTTGTTGCTAAATAGAATTTTAAAGCTGTCTGAAATATAATTGGTAATATTTTTTTGCATATAAATCTCCCCCTTAGCTACATAATGGACTAAAATTTAACAAAAAACAATATATATGTAAAAAAGTGTTTTAAATTGGTGGAAATAAGGCTATTGAAGATTTAGAAACAAATAAAAAAGAAAACTTTAATCAAATAAAAATCCTTGAGAAAAAACAAATTGATAAATGATTTGATAGATAAATATTATAGAATATAAACCCAATTATGTTCTATACAAGAAAAATGGTATAAAGACAAAAGCATTTACAGAATTTGTAAAAATATAGAATATATTATCTGATTGTGGGATAGATATAGAGATAGGGATATTGGAATTTAGAGCTGAATTTAATGATATTTTAGAAGATATGCAAAATGAAATTATAGATATATAATCGAGTAATACTTTTTTAAATAAAGAAAAAGATAAGCTTGAAAAAATAAAAGAATCGATAATAGATATGAAGCAAGATAACTACGAAATCATAAACGAAAAAGAAAAAAATATAGAAAAACAAAAGAGCTATAGAAAAGAAACAAGATGAGATGGAAAGGTAGAATAAAAAATACATCGAAATTATATAGAAATTGAGTTACTAATGCATTTGTGATAGAATATTGCGTATAATGTAACAAAATAAAAACATTACTTTAAAAAAATAAGAGTTATTTTCTTAGAAGGAGAGTATATATGGGGGAAGTAGTATTAGATGGTAACAGGTTAAACGAAATGGAAAAAGCGCTTGATTTAGCAAGTTATACTATCTACAAGAATTATCTACAAGATTTAGAACAATATGAGGTTGTACCACTTTGTGACTTGGCTCCAGAAATTTCATTTCAAAATCCTCAAGACAATATAAGACTATTACAATTAAAGAAACTTTCTTATGAAAAAAATGAGGATGTGTTACAAAAATTAGCTACCATTTATAATGCAGTAACTTCACAAAATGTAAATTTAATCATAATTATTGACTCAGTACACAACAAAAATTCTGAGTTTTACATAGGGATTTGTGGAAGAACAATAGAACTTGGGAAACCTATAGAAACATTAAAGGTTGGTCTAGATGGCAACTTCACAGGAACTGAGTACTTACAACTCGGAAGTGATGAAAAATCTAAGAAATTGTTTGATAGCATATTTTGTATAGATGAAGATATAGAATTCAATATTGCATCTGTTTCATGCAGTGCTTCTTTACGGGATAAAGTAAAAACACAAAGAAAAGATTTTATACAAGGTATTGAAAAATTTATTGATGCCATGCAAGGGAAAATATATACAGCTATGTTTATAGCTGAACCAGTTTCGATCCAACATTTATTAAGATGTCAAGATGCTTACGAAAGTTTATATACTAATTTTTCGCAGTTTGAAAAAACAATACTGCAGTATAATAAAAGTGACAGCCAGGCTCTTATGGAAAGTATAACAACTGGAGTAAGCAAATCTACAAGCGATACAACAGGGACAAATACCAGTAAATCAAATGCACATACCAAAGGGAATTTTGAGTCTAATACATTAGGTGTTAATTTTGGAACGAATAGCAGTACAAGTAAAGGAGATACTAAATCAATTACGGGTACGGTAACAGCAGGATTTGGTATACCGAACATAGCTCAAATAGGAGCATCTTTAGCAGTAGGAGTCACAAAAAGTGTAGTAAATACAATAGGTGCGCAAATGGGTATGTCCTATTCAAAAACAAAAGGAATAAGTACAAGTGATACAGAAACTGAAACAACTGGGGAGAGTAAGAGCCATTCAGATACAACAACAGACAATGAAAGCAAAAGTAATAGTAATACTAACACATCAAGTATAGGGGAATCTATTCAATTTGAAAGCAAAAACAAGAGTATTGAAAATATATTGAAAAATATAGATGTTCAATTACAGAAATTAGAAAAAGGAAAAACATATGGGCTATATAAATACGCTGGATATTTTATGTCTACAAGAAAAGACAATGTTATTTTAGCTGCTAACACATATAGGGCGTTAATGCTAGGTGATGAATCTTCAATGGAAATAAGTTCTGTAAATATTTGGAATACAAAAGAACAAGTAGATGCTATGAAACAATATTTAATTAGGGGAAAACATCCTGTTTTTTCTAAAGAACAACAAGTTATACATTATGATCCGAGTATATTGATTAATGGACTAGACCTTCCTATTCATATGAGTTTACCTATGAAATCAATTCAAGGATTACCAGTAGTTGAACATGTAAGATTTGGAAGAAATGTAAAAAAAAGTGATGGAGAAAATATCGAGATAGGGAAACATTATCATATGGGCAAAGAAGAAAATGGTAGGGTTCCTTTGGAACTTCAAAGTATTGCAGCTCATATGTTAATCACAGGGTCCACAGGATCAGGCAAGTCAAATACAATCTATAAAATACTTTCGGAACTGCATGAAAAGAACGTAAAATTTATGGTTATAGAGCCTGCAAAAGGTGAATATAAACATATCTTTGGCAATGCTACTAATGTGAATGTATTTGGAACCAACAGTAAGGTAAGTGAATTGCTTAAAATTAATCCATTTAAATTTCCAGAAAAAATTCATGTATTAGAACATATAGATCGCCTTATTGAAATATTTAATGTATGTTGGCCTATGTATGCAGCAATGCCAGCTGTGCTGAAGGAAGCTGTAGAAAAAGCGTATGAATTATGTGGTTGGAACTTAGCTACATCTGAGAACGAGACAGGAAAATTATTTTATCCTACTTTTTCTGATGTTTGTGAGACATTGGGCCAGGTTATTGAATATTCGGAATACTCTAATGAGTTGAAAAGTAATTATAAAGGCTCGTTATTGACAAGAGTAAAGTCACTTACGAATGGCTTAAATGGACAGATGTTTAGTGGAAAAGAGATAGATAACACAGAACTTTTTGAGAAGAATGTAATTATTGATCTTAGTCGCATAGGGTCTATGGAGACCAAGGCTATGATTATGGGAATTTTAGTCATGAGATTATCTGAATATAGAATGGCAAAAGGTGGAATTAACAGTCTACTTGAACATGTAACAGTCCTAGAAGAAGCTCATCATCTATTAAGGAGGACCTCTACGGAGCAAAATTCAGAAGGAAACAATTTGATTGGTAAATCTGTAGAAATGCTGACCAATGCTATAGCTGAAATGCGTACATACGGAGAGGGATTTATTATTGCTGAACAGTCACCAGGACTTTTAGATTTAGCAGTTATACGTAATACGAACACAAAAGTTGTTTTACGTATGCCAGAACATTCAGATAGGATATTAGTTGGTAAATCAGCATGTATGACTGATGAGCAAGTAGATGAGTTATCAAAGTTAGAAAGTGGTGTTGCAGCTGTTTATCAAAGCAATTGGTTAGAACCTGTATTGTGTAAAGTCGATTATTACAAGACAAATGAAGAAATGTTTAGCTATGTCCCAAAGATGGAGAGGGTTTCAGTAAAGAAATATCGTTCTGAAATAGTTAAGTTGTTATTAAAAGGACGAGTTCAAGAAGATACGGCAGTAAATATTGATTTAATAGAAAGAGAGATTGAACATATTGAATTATCTACTAGAAGTAAGATGCAATTATATAAGCTTATAGATGAGTATAAGGCAAATAATAAATTATGTATATGGGAAAATAAAAACTTTCCAATCCTAGCTAAACTGATAACAAATCTACTGGAATCAAGAGATCGAATAGATTATGAGGTTAATCAGTTAAACGATATAAAACAATTTAAAGAAGTGATTATTCCAATACTGGATTATAAACTAGAAGATATACCGTCTTATATGATTGATGAAGTAATACATTGTGTTGTAAAAGAAATATCCAATAATAGCGAGGAACATCTTAAATTGTACTATTTATGGTATAAAGAAATACGAAATGATCTAGTATAGGGGAATAGATATGATAGAGTTAGATGCATTTAAAGAAGTTAGTAATAAAGAAAGTGGTATAAATAAATTAACTGAGCATGTAGATATAAAATCTATCAATGTTTTAGAGATGGATCGACCTTTATATGAATTTAATAAATCTATGCAAAGTAGTGAAATACAAAATGAAGTAGAGAAAATGGATATAGATAAAGAAAGTGGCATAAATAAATTAACTGAGCATGTAGATATAAAATCTATCAATGTTTTAGAGATGGATCGACCTTTATATGAATTTAATAAATCTATGCAAAGTAGTGAAATACAAAATGAAGTAAAGACAATGGATATAGATAAAGAAAATATTACAGATGAAAAAAATAGAATAATCCTTATTACAAGAAATGAAAGTCTTGAGGGCGATGTTCATCCAATTACAGGAATACCATTTGAACGTAAAGAAATAGCAATGGGAGATGAGATTATAGAGGGTGTATTTCCAAAATTTAACAGCATGTTTGAGACTAAAATAAGTTCGGATTTATATGAATCAACTGATTTCAAACAATTTAAATTTTGTAATGAGCAACTTTATGATGCTATAAAGATGGATGAAAGTATGAGGGCGCAGTTTACGAAAGATCAAATTGAACAAATAAAAGAAGGTGTGAGTGATGGAACTGCACCAGATGGATTTGTATGGCATCACGATGCTGAACTAGGAAAAATTCAACTTGTAGATTTTGAAAGTCATGCTAATACAGGACATACTGGGGGTAGATGTGTTTGGGGTGGAGGAAATGATAATAGATAAGAGGATTGTAGGATGAATAAAATAACGTGGAAATATATAAAGCCTTTAGATAATAGTAATGCAATAAAAGATTTTTTAAAAAAGAATAATATCGTCTTATCAAGTAATCTGATAGAGTTTTTAGAAAAAAACAATGGCGGTAGACCAAATCTTAAATTATTTTATACTGCTAGCGGAAAACAATATGTGTTTAAATCATTATTTTCTTATAATAAGCAGGATAAAGATAATATATATATGATATATCCTAATTTATTTAATAATAAGAGAACACTTTATCCGATTGGAATAGATTCGGCAGGAAATTTTATATGTATTGATTATGATACTAACCAGTATGTTTTATGGGAACAAGAATCTGATCTTACAGAAAAGATAATAATTCAAGAAGATTATATGATTTTCGTGAATCATAAATATTAGCGTTAGTCACTTTATTCCTAGTCAACACTATTTGATAAATGTATGTGGTATATAGCATGTTAAGTGAAATTGGTAATGGGAAAATAGTAATTTTAGTGTGAGGAGAAGATTGGATGCCAATAAAAGTTCAGATGTACTATAACAAAAATAGTAAGTCATTAGAGATTTATGCAAATGACGAAAAAATAGAAATGCCTTATGTAAACTATAAGGATATTCATGAATGGTTTACCCCTGTAGAAGGCGAAAGAATGATTTGGAAGGGATTAATTCCTGAAATTAATGATAGAGTAGGATCAATAAAAGAAGATATTCTTTACGAATGCATTAGTGATGAAGAAAGTAAATGTGTAATTCAATCCTATTTAGAACGAGAGGGAGTAGTATCTAAGGTATCTGATTCGGCGCAAAAAGGAAATAGTGTACAAATCGCATGCAATCTCTTTAAAATAGCAGAGAAAGAAAAGAATGAGGGGAATTTACAAAAAGCAAGAGAATTCTATTTAAAAGCTGCCGAACTCGGGGATGAAAAATCACAGGTGGCCTATGGAAAAATACTTTATGAAAACAATGAGTTATCAAAGGCTATAGAATGGTATAAACGGGCAGCTGAGCAAGGATATGCTGATGCACAGTTTAATTTAGGTGTATGCTATGAAAATGGAGAAGGTGTTAGTATAGATTTAGCTAAGGCGATAGA
>JBGSPX010000045.1:0-19447 GCA_041738345.1 Proteocatella sp. | reverse complement strand
TAGTCGTTGAAGGTTCTCCTATTAGGAGCTTCCCTGCTGATTACCCATTATCATGTGCACTTAGGATTTAACCTTATGCCATCTAGTTAATTTTTTCTGCTTTCGCCACATTCACGCTTAGGTATATTTCATCCTTACGTTGTAGTTTAACTAGCTTTAGGGACTTCCAGCAATTAAAGGAGTTTTGGCGTTTATATTAAACGCACTCTACACTCTTTACGAATGTAGGGAGCTGTAAAAATTTAATAATTATTTGTTGCTCCATATGCTGAACCGTCTTCATTTTTCGATCTATAGTGTACTGCTAATGTTATTTCAGCCATTTTAATAATTTGTCCCAAAAATCCGGCAATCCACATCCAAAATATTGCGCCTGGGTCCACCTACAGCTATTGCTGTTGCAACTCCACCAATGTTTCCTACCCCTACCGTTGTTCCGATTGCAATACTCATAGCTTCTAGTGGAGATATTACCCCCTCGCCTTTGTTATTCGGTTTTTTTTCAAACATCTCTCCCAAAGCTTGCTTAATTGAATATCCTAGATATCTGAATTGAAAAAATCCAGAACCAATTGTAAACAGTATTCCTGCACTTAACACTACTGCCACAAGAGGCACTCCCCATAAATAATCCCATACTAATATTTCTAAAAATTTTAAAAACATATTACACTCTCCTAACTCATATTTTTTCTAAAATCGTAAAGATAAACAGCTCAAACCACCATCAAGTTTTTTGTATTCTGAGGTATCAACCTCAACTACTTTATAATTCAATGATTCAATTAGTTTCTTAACCTTTGGATATCCCATCGGTACAAGTACATAATCATTCATCCATATGCAATTTGCTGCATACCCTTCATCTTCTGGAATAATTATCTTGTTAAAATCTTTAAACATAGGATTTTCTATAAATTCTCCAGCTATCAAAAGATTATTATTTTCTAAATATGCTAGCCCTGTTTTTAGATGCAACATTTCATTTAAAGGTACTGCGGTTCCACTTAAATCATATTTTTTAAGAATCTCAATAAATTGATTTGCTCCTTCTTCATTAGTTCTTGCTGATATTCCCACATAAAAATGATTTCCTACCATCATCACATCTCCGCCTTCTAGAGTTCCTGGGGATTTTATCTCTTCAATGTTGTCATAAAATTTTTCTAACACTTTACTAATCGATACCTGTTCCCCTTTTCTAGATTCTGCGCCTGGATTGCATATAATGGCACATTTCTTTGTAAGTACCGCTGTATCTTCCACAAAACAAGAATCAGGATATTCTTCTAATGATTCAACCTCAGTGACTTTCACCCCTGTTTTTTTCAATGTAGATACATATGTTTCATGCTGTTTTAAAGCATTTTCATAGTCTACCTCACCAAAAGTTCCTGGTCCAATTCCATTAATTAATGATTTCCCTGGTTTTCTAACAATAACATTCTCAAACATAGTAAATCCTCCTATTTTTTTGTTTTTGGGTAAAAAAAAGCCGCCTCTATATGAGACGACTTCAAATTTTATATAAAATTGAATATACGTATACCACTCTATATGCTGCAAATACATAACTTCTGAAAAATAACGCATTTCAGGCGTATTAAGATACTAGGTTACTAAAAAATAACTGTTGTCCAAATAATCTTGGCAGTCCTTTTCACCTAATCTCAATAATACTGACCTTTCACCAACGTCAGCTCGCTGAATTAATCAATAAGGTTACTCTCTGCTTCATAGACTTTTAGTATTAAGTTGTTTAAGTGTTGCCTTGTCCTTATGAAGTTCCTCATTGACTTATCCTCCTTGTTAAAATTTGTATTTACATAATTATTATGAATCTTTTAATAGATTATATGGATAAACTTTAAGTTTGTCAATATAAATTTTTATTTTTTTATTATTAAAGTGTAATTACTTGGTTTATACTTTAAATGTGAAATACGCTTCCTTTACTGCTTCCTCAAGTGTTAGGCAGTATATATCTTCATCTTCAGACATTCCTGAAGATTTAAGCCAATTTAACGCTTCTTCTTCTGACCAGAAAAAGTTCATGATGTTTCAGCAGCTTGACGCCCATTCTGAATGTTTTTCAAGATTTATGTGTATAACTCTTAAATCAGGATTATTAACATATTCTACGTTTCCAGAATTTACTTTTAGCGAAATTTCTTTTCCTGTACTGCTACACGCTGAATTTATTTTTACGCTTTGGTCAAATGTATAACTTGTGCCTATTGAATCTATTGCACACATTGCGCTGAAAGTTCTTCCATCTTCAAGCGTTATTTTGTGATTTGTCTCATACCCTGAAACTGGAAATATAAAGTTTATATATTCTTCATCTGCAACCATTACATTCGTATCTACAAACTGCTTTATAACTTCCTCTACATAAGCATTTTCAAGTCCCATTTTAGTCTCTATATAATTTTTAGTCTCTTCAATATTTACTGGACCATTCTTTTCTATAATAAAATCCATTATTTTAATTCTTACTTCTTTTTTAATATCATCTAAACATCTATATTTTTCGTATTTATTCATTAATATCTTCCCTATAACCTTCTTTTAATATTTCTGTTAACTTTTCTTTATACATGCTATAATCTATACTACTTCGGTCTCTCATTCTTGGAATTTCTATTTTTATATCTGCTAAAATTTCGCCTTTATTTCTAGACATTACAATTACTCTGTCACTCATATATACAGCTTCATCCACATCATGTGTTACCATGACCGCAGTTATTTTTTTCTTCATCCAAATGCTTGAAAGTTCATCTTGAAGAGACTGTCTCATTTGGAAATCTATAGCCCCAAGTGGTTCGTCCATAAGGAGGACTTCTGGATTGCAAGCCAAAGCTCTCATTACTGCGACTCTCTGCTTCATTCCTCCTGAAAGCTGATGTGGGTATAATTTTTCTTTACCTGTAAGTGCCGATATTTCAAGTAGTTCATTTAACTTTACTTCCATATCTTTTTTAGTCATTTTTTGCTGTCTCATAGGAAACATTATGTTATCTTCAACCGTTTTCCATGGAAATAATGCATAATTTTGAAATACAAACGCTCTATCTATTCCTGGACTTTTTACGATTTTGCCATTTACTGAAATAGAGCCTTTATCCGAATGTAAAAAACCTCCGATTATATTTAATAATGTAGTTTTTCCACACCCAGAAGGGCCTAAAAGACTTACAAATTCACCTTCTTGGATTTCTAAATTTATATTTTCAAGTACTTTATGATGTTTTTTATTATTCTTATAACTCTTGTCTATATTTTCTACTTTTAATTTCATTAATCAACAAACCTCCATTTACAAAGAAGCTTATTTGCAAATTGTAAAATTCTATCTATGATAAACCCTACTAGTGCGGCAAGTATCATTATTCCTATAAGCAAATCTGTTCTCATTAAAGTTTGTGCTCTTACCATTGAGTAGCCCAGACCGGCACTCGTTGCTATGAACTCCGCTCAGATAACAGACATCCAGCCTGTACCAATTGCAAGTCTTGAGCCCGTAAGAATATGTGGCATCGAAGCTGGCAAGATTACATCTTTAAATATAACAAATGGCGAAGCGCCCATGCTCCTAGCTGCATTATAATAATCCTTTGAAATTGCCTTTACGCCCTGTATCGTATTTAGAATTATAGGAAATACGCCTGAAAATGCTATCAAAAATATTGTAGGCCCATCACCAATTCCAAACCAAACTATCGTAAGAGGTACCCATGCCATTATCGGCACCTGTCTTATAGAATCTATTAAAGGCGAAATTACATTTTCCACTGTTTTTGAAAATCCCATCATAAATCCTAATGGAAGTCCAAAAGCAAGTGCCCAAAAAAAGCCTTTTAAAACTCTTCCTAGCGTTATAAAAAGTCCAGTCAATATATCTGGGTCTGTAAAGCAGCTTATAAACCCTTTTACTACATCTTTCGGCATTGGAAGTAATAGCTCACTTCCTAAACTTGTCGCTGTATGCTGCCATAACAAAATTATTGAAACAAGTAATGCTATTCTGTAAAAAATCTCCTGTTTTTTCTTCTTATCTAATTTATTTCCAGAAACTTTAAGTTCCAAGTTTTAATCACATCCTTATCTTTTTGAGATAATTCAATCCCTTTATATTTTTCGATTGTATCAATCAAAGCCGCTTTATCTCTTAATTCGTTTACGGATTTATTATATGCTTTTACAAATGCGCTGTACGCTTCTTTCTTTTTAAAACTTTTATTCACAATAAGTACATATGTTTCTGTCTCTATCTTAGGATACTCCACATCCCCCTCAAGCCCTAAAACCTTTACCCCGTCAAGTATTGCAGAATCTACAATATCATTGTATATTGCATATGGTAATGCATTTGATATGATTTCAACTATTTCTGCATTTTTATACATTGAATTTGCAAGTTTTTTTTGATAATTTCGATTCTGGGTAACTCCTATTTTTTGAGGAGACCTATCTCTTTTTAAAAGTAAATCTGAATTTTTTATTAGCACCCCTACTATTTCAAAATTTTTATCTACTTTTACATATTCACTAGCTGCATCCTTGCATATTATTGCTAAATCCATCTCATCACTGCTCAGTGCCCACTGAGTAGTCGCTGATCAGCAATCTGAAATTGTATATTTTTGCATAAAATCTTGCAAATCCATATCTATTTTTGTTTGATTATCCATCATATGATTTACAACAAGAGTAGAAGTGTCGTCTGACACTCCTACTCTAAGCATATACTCTTTAGGCTGCACTTTCAGCGTAATTGCTGATAATATAGTTACTAATAAAACTGATATGAACCATATTTTTTTATTAAAACTCATATTATTTGCTCATTGATGAAGCTTTTTCTTTCCAAGTTTCATAGTCCATTCCTATTGGGAATACTGGATCCACTTTTTCTTTTATGAACTGATCAAAATCATCTGCTCCACATTTTTCTAAAATCGATAAGTCTACTATTTCATCATACTCAGGAATATCCTCTACCGCATTGTACTCTTTGTACATCTCTAAGTTATTCTTGTATTCTTCTCCAGTAACCTTCCAAGTTATAGTTCTTCCCTCACCTACTGTTTTTTTGTAAATAGTAGTAAGTGCAACTTCTTCATCTACATTGTAGTATTTTGCAAATATCTTAGCTGCTTCCACTGGATTTGTATATATATATTCAATAGCTTTAGTATGTGCAAGTACTAGTTTTTCTGCTAATTCTGGATGTTCTTTTATAAAGTTAGTATTAAGTGAGAATGAACAACAGTTGTAATGTTTTCCAGTCGATTTTTCTTTGTACTGAGTAGATGCTACTATTCTACCTGTTCCTTCTTGTTCTGCAATTGTTCCCCATGGGTCACAAGTTTCAAAAGCTTGTATTTGCCCTGTTTTCATTGCAAGATAAGTATCTGCTGATGAGTCAATTTCTACCAGTTCATAATTGCTAGGGTCTACTGGAAGTCCTGTCTCTGGTGCATAATCTGTCTTCCATAAAAAACCTTCCATATCTACGGCTAATTTTTTACCCACAAGGTCTTTTACATCTTTTATCTCATTCGAAACTACTAGATATTCTGAGCCCCCTAAATGGTTATTAGCGGCAACCACTATAGGAGAACCTTTTGGAATAGATGCTACTAGCCCTCTAGTCCCTATGTACCCTGCATCCATCTGTCCTGCCGCCATTGCTTGAGGAACTTTACCGTTTCCAACTGTAGTAACATTAAGTCCTAATTCCTTGTAAATTCCTGCACCTTCTGCAACTGGCCCTGCAGTCATATGGTCACAGTTATAATAACCCACAGTTATCGCATAGTCATCCTTAACTGCAGTTTCTTCATTTCCACTTTTGCCACAACCTGAAAGCATACTTAAGCTCATGATTGCACAAAGTGATAGTGCGCCAAATCTTTTGTTTAATTTCATACTTCATTCTCCCTTTAATTTCATTAATATATTTAACTTAAATTAAGTTAACAACAAGACTCCATGCCTTCTGCAAAAATATCCTTAAATGTTTTATCTTCTATTCTAAAGATTGCATATCCTAAATTTCCATTTTTTTCGCCTGAAACTATTACTTCCATTTCTGCTTTTTCATCTATATTTTTAAATTTTATACTTTGGTTTTCGCGCGGAGCTTTTACTGGCTCTGTAATGTAATAACTCTCACCCTCAGTAACTACTACGACCATAAAATTTTGCGATTTATTTTCTCTATAAACAATTACAGCATCCTCTTTTTTATCCATATTTAAATCACACTTTTCTGCCATTATTATTTCCTGAGTATGGTTCTTTTGGTATTGTTCTAGCAATTGTGGTGAAATATTAATTTTATCTTCTGCGTCTTGAGTTTGTGCTAATTTTTGATTAAATTTACCTGAAACTCCAAGAATCACTATCAATAACAAAAATATGACTATATACTTAATTTTAAATCGTTTCATCTGCAAGCGTAACCTTTCTTAGCTTTGGAAGTATCGCCATAAATGCTAATATCAAAATTATAATACTGCATATATAACTAACCCACGGTGGTATATTTATAAGCATAAAATTAGCAAGTTTTATGCTACTTTCAACATTTCCTAAATTCATAGATACATCATTTAATGGTACTAAAATATTAGTAATATATCCTACTAAAATAGAAAGTATTACTAGCGTAGATGAATATATAAAGGCTGCTTTTTTTCCAATTACCTTTGAGATACTTATAAGCTCTGGTAAATTTGTAGCTGCCCCTGCAATTAGAAAAGTTATTGCAATTCCAGGCGCTGCTCCACTAGCTACAAGTGCTGCTATAAAAGGAATATGTCCTATAGCACACACATACATAATGCATGCCAACACTGCTATACTTCCAAGCGATAACATATCTGGACTTCCAAGATATTTTTGGATTATACTACTTGGAAAAACAGTAGTTATAAACCCCGCACAAAGCATTCCAAGTACCACATATTTGCTTACAGTTACCGCTAAGTCTTCAAAAGCCCACTTTATCCCTAATTTAAATTTTTCAATTACACTTAGCTGCTCTTCCTCAAGCTGTATAAATTCTGTATTTCCACTTTCAATTTCTGTATTTTCTCCATTTATAGAAATCTCTTTTCCACCAAAAAAATTTCCAAGCATACCTACAATAAATGGTATTGCAAAGCCTGAAACAACATATATTGCAGTTATCTTAGGGCCTAAAAGTCCCAAACACAAAATCACTGCAATCGGATTTATTATAGGTGTAGATGTCATAAACGCAAGCACCGGCCCTAAATATGCACCTGAATAATAAAGACTTATTCCTATTGGAATTACGCCACAGCTACAGATTGGCAAAAACATACCTGATATCGTCGCTTTAAATATAGATGATAGTTTTTTATTTCCTAAATGATTTTGAAATTTTTCAGCAGATAGTACATTATGTAAAATTCCAGCAAGAAAAAAACTTATTACAAGCCATCCTGATGCTCCATTAAGTGCAGTAATCGCTGATAACACAGTTGCCCTTAATCCATCAAAAATAATTTCAATAAACTCCATAATAACCTTCCTTCGTATAATTAAATATTTGCGATTTCATCTTCAATTAATTTTTCTATAACTGCTTTATTAAGCTTATCAAATTTTTTCTTTTGATTTATTATCAAAGTTCCCTTTGTAATTATTCCATATCGCTTAACATATTCAAAATCTTTGCCCGCTCTATACACTTTGACCTCAATCTTATCGCTATATTTTTCTCCTAATTTTTTTACCAGCATCCCATGCTTCACAAGTTGGTCAAGTATTTATAAATTCTACAATTATTTTTTCCATAAAAACTTCTTTCTCTATTCTATATGTAAATTATAACTAAATGCTTTTATTAGTATATTTTATTAGATTCCATATATTTTCCCATAACCAATCCATATAATACCTTATTAAACAGCTACTGTAAAATTGTTTTTTTTTATAATATATATAGTAAAATCAAATATAACGAATTGTCCCAAAATTTCTTTATAAAAAAATAGTACAGACAGAAATTTTCCGTCCATACTATTTACTATTAGCTCTCTATTCATTTTCTTAGGTATTACTGTAAAGTAGTACCTTTACTGTGAATTTATTTTCTTCAAGCTCTGTAATCATCGTTCCATTATACTTTTCAGCAGTACGTTTTACACTATTTAAACCCAGTCCATGATTTTGAGAATCTTGTTTAGTTGTCTTAAATTCCCCTTTTTCATCAATATCTATTTTTAAATATGAATTCTTTACACAAATATAAAGTACCCCTTTTGAAAACTCTATTTTAATTTCTATAGATTTATTTTCTACAAACTTTATTGCTTCCACTGCATTATCTAAAATATTACTTAAAATGACATTTATATCAAATTCTTTTATCGCAAGCTTCGCAGGAACTCTAATATCTATCTTAAGTTTTGCACCCATATACTCAGCCGCTGAAAGCTTATAATTTATAATACTGTCTATTTCTATATTTCCTGAATTTGAAAACTGTCTTTTTATGTCTATCATATTTTCAACATCATTTATATATTCTAATATCTTTTCTCTATCATCTCTTCTTACCATATCTTCAAGTATATACATATGATTTTTTATATCATGCTTTAAAAGTCTCATATTATCATTTGACTCTTTAATTATTTCAAACTGGTTTTTATAACTTTTATTTTGCTGTTCTAAGAGCTTCTTCTCATAAATTGCAATATATTGTTCTATTAGAACATCATATATATTAAATATCATTGCGTTTATTATAAGCAGTATCCCTAAACATAAACTTTTTTCAATATACGCCATTTCTGACATTAGAATAAAAAATGCTATGACTATACTACCTGTTGGAATAACTACTATCGCAGTAAGATGTATCGGATTTATCTTTGATTCCCGCTTATAGTCCACTGCACTTTCTATTAAAAGTTCTATAAATAGTAAAAGAAGGTTGCTTATAACTCCAGTGTTTATAGTAAATAGACTATCTGTATAAAGGTATACAAAATTACATACTATCCCATCAGATAAAATCTGGACTGCATATATCATAACTACTGCAATTATTTTAGTAGATACCTTACTTTTGTATATCATAGTGATTAAAATTAAAAACACGGTATTTGTCAGTAGGTTTATATACGGCTGTCCCCATAATATATGCCCTACACTGTTTACGCCATAGTAAAGTGTGAACAGTGAAATTTCCAACCTATTTCTTTTGGGATTTTTTTCAAAAAATATCCCCATAAATCTATATACGACATATATTCTAAATAGATTTGAAAATATATATACCGCTAATTCCTTGTGTACAATATACATAATTACATCCTTCCAGTTAATAATTCTTCCCTCACAGGAACTCTAAATTTTTGACTTATTGGTAGTTTTTGGCCATTTGATAAAATAATTTCTTCGTAGGTGTAATTAGATATATAGGCATAATTAACAATTATAGATTTATGTATCTGTATGAATTCTTTTAAAGGAAGTTGCGCAGATACAGCAGCTAATTTCTCATAGTACTCTTTTTCCCCAAATCTTCCTACTATTTTTATTTTACGATTTTCACTTTCAAAATACATTATGTCTTTAAATGGAATTTTATAGGCACTTTTCCCAAATTTAAATTCAAAAAAGTTATTTTCATGCTCATATATTTCAACGTATTTATCTATAACCTCATATAAATTTTCTATTTCAAGTGGCTTTATTAGGAAATCAAAGGGTCTATTTTTAAAAAGTTCAAGCGCATATGCACGATTCCACGAAATATACACAATCTGCATAGCTTCATTTTTAAACTCATTCCTTATTATCTTCCCTACATCTACCCCATTAATGTTTTCTAGCTCTATATCCAAAAAAATAAAATCTAAGTTGTTTCCAGTTCTAATAGATTCAATTAAACTTTCTCCACTATAAAAAGTTTCAACTGAAATCGAGAAAGAAGATTCACTCTCATAATTTTTTATTGCCGTTTCAATTTCATCACAAAATATCTTATCATCATCACATATTGCAATTTTTATCATTATTTTTACCCCTAATTTTATTATTTGTACTCTTAAAATTTACACAAATATTTTTAAACTGTCAAGTAAAAAGACCTAATCTCCTATACGGAAATAAGGTCTTCTTCATTTTTCTCATGTCTATTTATTTGCTGTCCTATCAATAGTACAAAACTAAGTATAATTATCGCCATTGACATGGATTTAAATATTGCATCATAAGCCAAAAGCTTTGCCATTATACATAATACATATATAACTGCTAATCTTTGGCGACTTTTGGTTTTATATATCTTTGTTTCAATTTCATCCAGTGGTTTATTTTTGGTTTCTACAGGAGATAATTTAAAAATAATAATTGCCGCAATAGTTATTGCTATTATATTTGCAAACCCTTCCCAAATTATATATTTTACACCGATTAGTGCTAAAACAATAAAAAGCGAGGATATTATATAACATCTAAACTGTGTCTTGGCATGATATCCACCTGCATAGACTCTTACCACCATATATGAAACTAGAAATATAACACTTTCAAAAAGCATAGAAAACACTATACCTATAACCACTGTCGTTATTAAATTTATAGATATAAATATAAGCTGATTAAAGCCAAATTTATAGATTTCAGCATCTTCAGCCTCAATTATGCCATGCTTTAACATAAATTGTACTATCAAATCCGTAATGTAGTTCATACAATTAGAACTTTCTTAAACTTTTAACTTTTGATGGAACTTCTGGTTGATGACTTATAAATGAGCATGCTACGTTTGCATTTAAAGTTGCTACCACCAAAGATAGTGCAGCTGATACATTCATTAGTCTTAATAGTTGTTGCTTGAAACATTTTTTCATAGAAATATGCCTCCTTTCACCCCAAATATATATTAACCCTGTGCAGAAAAATCATACTTGTATTTAATAAAAATACTAAATAAAAATTCAGTTCTGCACCTCTATAATTTAACATATTTTTCAAAAAAATATAATCTAGATGTTGAAATTAATGTATTTGATGTTGAAATTAACCGTTTATCTCATTAAAATCTCTATTTTTCACAATAACTATAACTCAATTTTCCTAATTTTTTTATAGCTTTTTCTATATCTTCTTTTGTATTCGAAGAATAATTGAGCCTAAAGGAATGCCCTTCATTATTTTCATCTGAAGAAAATGCACTGCTATAAACTATACCTACGCCATTTTGTAAGGCTTCCTCTGCAAAAGCTTTGCAATCAATGTATTTAGGCATAGTTATCCAAACAAACATTCCACCCTCTGGACTAGTTCTTTTTACACTAGGATGCATATATCTATCGAGTGAATCCATCATCACTTCACATTTTTCCCTATATATATTTCTTACAAATTCAAGATGCTGGTCATAATTATATAATTTTAAATATTCCATAACCATCATTTGGGTAAGCATAGGAGTTTGACTATCTATAAATCCCTTAACTGGTATAAATTTCTCCATAATACTTTTACTTGCAAAAATATATCCCACTCTAAGCCCTGCAGCCAAAGTTTTTGAAAAAGAACCTGCATAAACTACAATATTTTCTCTATCAAAACTTTTAAATGAGGGTACTGCTTCGCCAGTGAATCTTATTTCACCATAAGGATCATCTTCATATATTATAAGTTTATTTTCAACTGCAATTTCATAAAGTTCCCTTCGTCTTTCAAGTGACATAGTTATGCCTGTCGGATTATGAAAATTGGGAATAAGATATATATACTTACCATCAGGATTGTTTTTAATAGCTTCTAAAAGCGACTCCTTAGTCATCCCAAATTCATCCATTTTTACACTTATTGGTCTTGCGCCTGAAGTTTTCATTGCACAAAGCGCCCCAGTAAATGTAAACTCATCACAAAATACACCCTCTCCTTGATTACAAAACACCCTCGGAGCTATATCAAGGCCTTGCTGAGAACCCGTTACAATTAAAAGTTCATTTTCAATAATATCAAACCCATATTTTGAGTTTAAGCGTTTTTTTATAAGCTCTATTAGCTCTAAAAAACCTGCCGTATTTCCATACTGAAGTGCCGTCGCAGAATTGTTCTCCAATATATTCATTGCTACCTTTTTCAAAGCTTCATCTGGAAATGATTCTATTGCAGGACTTCCTAGCGCCAAGGAAATAAAATCTGGTATGCTAGCCCCCCTTATTCCGACTTCTCGTATAGGACTGGGTTTAATATCCGTTACGTTCTTAGAAAAAATAGGATTTATCAAAATGTTTCTCCTTATTTAAATATTATTTTAGCTCTGACAATGCCCCTGTATTTGAATCTATTACAAAACCTCTAACCACAATATTTTTCGGAATCAGCGGATGATTTTTTATCAAATTCATACTTGCTGATACAGATTCCTCTACATTTTCAAACCCACCAAGCCATGATTCAAAATCCACACCGCTATACTTCATAAGATTTAGATGCTCTTCATCGATTCCACTATCTTTCATTTTTTGAATTAATTCGTCACTTTCCATATGTTGCACACCACAATCAGTGTGCCCTATTACCATTACCTCTTCTACGCCTAAATTATATATTGCAATTATAAGACTTCTGACCACACTACCAAACGGATGGGCAATTGAGCCCCCTGCATTTTTTATCATCATTGCATCGCCATTCTTTATCCCAAGTGCATCTGGCAAAAGCTCCACAAGTCTTGTATCCATACATGATAATATGGCTAATTTTTTTTGTGGGTATTTATTAACTGAATATCCACTATATTTTTCATCTTTTACAAAAGTTTTGTTATATTCTAATATCTGTTCTATCATACTTATCCTTTCAATCCTTTTCAAAAAAACCTAAATTGAACTAAAGGTCTATATCCCCAAATGGAACATAGACCTCTGCCCTTACAACATTATAGTTATTATACTATTTTTTTGGAATTTTTCAAGTTTTTTATACTACCTTAATAGCTTAATTAATAAATCGTGTGACCGTCTTAAAAAACTAATACCCGTTCTTCTATATCTACAAATTCCTTATCTGCTGGAAGTGATAAAATTTTTCCAAAAGGCATCTGCGCAATCAATCTCCAGCTTTCTTTTAACTTCCATCCATTTTTTATATCTTTTTCTATAACCTCATTGTAATGTTGAAGCGAAGCCCCAAGTCCTTCTTGTTCTAATGCCATCCAAACTACATGCTGAAGCATTCCATTTGCCTGTTCTGCCCAAGGTGTAAAGTTATGACTATAAAGTGGGAATTTCTCCATCAAAGAATTTGTAATCTCAGTTTCATCAAAAAATAATACTGTTCCATAGCCTGCTTTAAATGAATTTATTTTTGCTTCGGTAGGTGCAAATTTATCAGCTGGAACTATTTTTCTCAAATTTTCCATAGTTATATCCCATAATCTGTCATGTTCTTTTTCAAAAAGAACCACTACACGAGCCGTTTGAGAATTAAACGCTGAAGGAGTGTGTTTAGTTGCAGTTTTTACAATCTCAGTAATTTCTTCTTTTGAAATTTCTATATTTTTACCAATGTCATAGTAAGTTCTTCTATGTTTTAATGCTTTTAAAAGTTCCATACATTACCTCCATAAAAAATTTAAAATTAAAACTATACATTTTTTTCATACCCGTTTTAAATATTTTATAAGCATTTATTTTAATTATTAATCCTATATTTTAAAAAAATAAAAAATATTTTAAAAAAATTTTTAACAATCAAGATTTTATAATAAGCGTTTTCCTTAAATTCTTACAATTTGAATTTTCACAAAAATTAAAAAAGTCTATTGACATTTTTTTTAAAAACTATATACTATTACTAAATTCAAATTTAAAAACGTCGATTGGAACGAGTAACATAAACAAATTTCTTCAGAGAGCTGTTGTTTGGTGAAAAACAGTGAAATAATTTATGCGAAAATCCTCCATGAGTTGTCTACTGAAATTAAGTTAAATTAAGTAGTACTGGCTTGCCCCCATTACAAGGCACGGCATTGATGGATGCTTGAGTGGCTATATAGCAAAAAGAGTGGTACCGCAGAGGATATAACCTTTGTCTCTTTATTAAGTTTAACTAATTTTTAAGTTAAGCTAATAAAAAGACAAAGGTTTTTTTATATTCAAAAACTAAAATAATTTTAAACGAAGGAGGTTTACAAATGCAATTAACCGGATCACAAATCATCGCTGAAGTACTTATTGAACAAGGTGTAGATACCATATTTGGATATCCTGGAGGTACTGTCCTCAATATATATGATGAACTTTATAAATATCAAGATAGGATAAAGCATATAACTACGGCCCACGAACAAGGCGCTACTCATGCTGCTGATGGATATGCTAGGTCTACTGGCAAAACCGGAGTAGTACTTGTAACTTCCGGCCCAGGTGCAACTAATGCCGTTACAGGAATTGCCACTGCCTATATGGATTCCATACCTATGGTAATTATAACCGGCAATGTCCCTTGTGAACTTCTTGGAAAAGATAGCTTTCAAGAAGTATACATCGAAGGTATTTCGTTCCCTATAACTAAACATAGTTTTTCAATAAAAAACATTGAAAATCTTGCGCAAAGCCTAAGAGAAGCCTTTCGAATCGCCAGTTCAGGAAGACCCGGCCCAGTGCTAGTTGATGTTCCAAAAGATATCACTGCTAATCTATGTGAATTTGTACCGCTTAAAGAGAATAAACCAGTATTAAAAAAACTATACACTCAAGAAGAAATGAGCACACTTTCAAAATTGATAAATGAATCCGAAAGACCTGTTGTATATTTTGGTGGTGGCGTTATATCCTCAAACGCATCAGAGCTTTTATACGAATTTCTTCACAAGACAAAAATCCCATCGTGTCATACCATAATGGGTTCTGGAGTTTTAAGTTACAAAGATTCCCTTAACATAGGAATGATAGGAATGCATGGTGCTGTATCCTCAGGACTTGCAGTTAAACACTGTGACCTTTTAATCGCAATCGGAGCAAGATTTTCTGATAGAGTAGCTACTAATAAATATAAATTTGCAAACGAGGCTAACATCGTTCATATTGATATAGACCCAAGCGAACTCAATAAGAATGTCCGTTCTGACCTTGGAATCGTAGGCGACATAAAAGAAGTACTCACAGAGCTTATTCCCCTTGTTTCTAAAGTCGATAAAAGAGCTTGGCTTGAACAAATAGCTACTTGGCAAAATGAGCTTGACTACAAACCTCAGGACTCCTCTAAAGTTATAAAACCTCATCAGCTATTTATCAGTCTTGAAAAAATAATAGATAGCAATACTATAATTTCAACCGATGTAGGCCAACATCAAATGTGGGCTTCTCAATACTGTGGAAGAACAAAGCCGCGTTCATTCCTAACATCTGGGGGACTTGGAACTATGGGATTTGGATATGGAGCTGCAATAGGTGCACAAGTTGCAAATCCAAATAGTCGTGTAATTCATATAACCGGAGATGGTAGCTTTCATATGAATTTAAATGAACTTTGCACTGCGGTAAGTTACAAACTTCCCATCATAACTATCGTCGTTAACAACTCAGTTTTGGGTATGGTTAGACAGTGGCAAACAAACTTTTACGAAAAACGCTACTCCTGCACCTCCCTTGAGAGAAAAACCGACTTTGTAAAAATATCCGAAGCTTTTGGTGGCTTTGGAAAGCGAGCATCTACCCTAGAAGAATTTGAACACGCTCTAAACCAAGCACTACTAAACAAAGATGCCCCCACAGTTATTGACTGCATTATCGATAGAGATGAATTCGTACTTCCAATGATTCCTGCGGGTAAATCCATTGACGAAGTAATGCTTAGTTAAAGGAGTTTATGATGAAAAAATATGTGTTAGCCATGATTGTATATGATCATCCTGGAGTATTAGCTAGAATTTCCAGTTTATTCTGTAAAAAAGGATTTAACATCTGTTCAATCACCACCTCTACTACTACAGAAAAAGACTTAACTAGAATAACCTTTTCAGTGTTTGCAGATGATGATTCCATTGAAGCTTTGATAAAGCAGACCGAAAAGCTTCAAGAAGTAAGAAAAACCTTTGTACTTGAAGAAGATACCTCTTTATTTAGAGAATTACTGCTCCTTAAGCTTAAGCTAGAAAATGGTCAAATTGTAAATATCAAAGAAATAGCAGAGGTTTTTGGAGCTAGAATATTGGATTTAACTTATGATTCACTTGTTTTAGAACTCACTGGACAGGAAAAAAAACTAGATGGTTTCTTAAGCATAATGAGCAACTATCAAATAATCGAAGCCTGCCGTACTGGAGTTACTGGAATAGAAAGAGGTAGCCATACAAGTTCTTTATATGTAAAAAATACTTTATAGATAAAATTTTAGGAGGATCAGAAAATGATAACAATGTATTATGAGAAAGATTGCAATTTAAGCGTTTTAGATGGAAAAAAAGTAGCGGTTGTAGGATATGGTTCTCAGGGTCACGCTCATGCCCTTAACCTAAAGGAAAGTGGGGTAGATGTTGTTGTAGGACTTAGAAAAGACTCTGCAAGCTGGCAAAAAGCAGAAGCACAGGGACTAAAGGTTTGTGAAGTTTCTGAAGCAGCAAAACTTGCTCAAATGGTAATGGTTTTACTTCCAGATGAAAAACAAGCAGATGTTTACTATGAAGAAATCGCACCATACCTTGAAACTGGAGATTGCCTTATGTTTGCTCATGGATTTAATATCCACTTTATGCAAATTGACCCTCCTAAAAATGTAGACGTTGTTATGGTTGCCCCTAAAGGCCCCGGACATACAGTGAGGACTCAATATCAAGAAGGCAAAGGCGTACCATCTCTTATTGCCGTACATCAGGACTACTCAGGAAATGCACGCGAGTTAGCTATGGCATATGCTTGTTCAATTGGTGCTGGTAGAGCAGGCATCTTGGAAACTACCTTCAAAGAAGAAACCGAAACCGATTTATTTGGAGAACAAGCAGTATTATGCGGTGGTGTTACCGAACTCATGAAAGCTGGATTTGATACGCTTGTAGAAGCAGGCTATGCTCCAGAAATGGCCTATTTTGAATGTATCCACGAAATGAAGCTTATCGTAGACTTAATAAATAGCGGTGGATTTGCAATGATGAGATATTCCGTTTCTGATACGGCGGAATATGGTGATTACCGAACAGGAAAAAGAATTATAACAGAAGACACTAGAAAAGAAATGAAAAAAATCCTTACAGAAATTCAAACTGGAGAATTTGCAAGTGAGTGGGTTTGTGAAAATCGTGCAGGAAGAAGAGCTAAATTCCTTGCTACAAGACGTGTAGAAGCAGGTCACCCACTAGAAGCTGTAGGCACTAAGCTTAGAAAAATGATGAGCTGGCTTAAACATTAGGAGGCGTTATGAAATCAAGAAGCAATAAAGTAACTATGGGGCTTGAAAAAGCCCCTCACAGAGCCTTATTCTACTCAATGGGGTATACAAAAAAAGAACTTGAACAGCCATTAGTTGGTATAGTGTGTGCCCATAGCGAGATAGTTCCCGGACACATTCATCTTGACAAAATCGCTGAAGCTGTAAAAGCTGGCATAAGAATGGCAGGAGGAACGCCTATATTAGTTCCTGCCATTGGTGTATGCGACGGTATTGCAATGGGACACCATGGAATGCACTACTCCCTTGCCTCTAGAGAACTCATCGCTGATTCTGTAGAAACTATGGCTAATGCACACTGCTTTGATGCTCTAGTCCTCGTGCCAAATTGCGATAAAATTGTCCCTGCTATGGTAATGGCCGCTGCTAGAATAAATATTCCATCAATTGTCGTAAGTGGTGGCCCTATGATGGCAGGAAAAGTAGATGGCCTTGAAGTAAGCCTTTCGAATGTATTTGAAGCGGTCGGTGCAAAAAAAGCTGACATTATAAGCGATGCTGAATTAGATGAATTTGAACAAGAGGCCTGCCCAGGATGTGGCTCATGCTCAGGAATGTATACCGCTAATAGTATGAACTGTCTTTGCGAAGCACTTGGCATAGCACTTCCCGGAAATGGTACAATTCCCGCAGTTCACAGCCGCAGAATCCAACTTGCTAAAAAAGCTGGTATGAAAATAATGGAACTTCTTGAAAAAAATATATGTCCACGAGATATCCTTACCTTAGATGCCTTTAAAAATGCTCTAAGCATTGAAATGGCACTTGGATGCTCCACCAACAGCGTGCTTCATCTACTTGCAATTGCAAATGAGGCTGAAGTTCCGCTTAGCCTCTATATGATAAACGAAATTAGTTCTAGAGTTCCTAATCTATGTCACCTTGCCCCTGCTGGCGATTTCCATATTCAAGATTTGAATGATGCTGGGGGAATAATGGCCGTATATCATGAACTTAATAAAAAACAGCTTATAAATACAGATGTTCTTACCGCAAGTGCTTGCTCACTACTTACGCTTATTGAAAACAGAATAAATTTAAATCCACAAGTGATAAGACCAATCGAAACCCCATATAGTGAAGATGGTGGAATAGCCGTACTTTGGGGAAACCTTGCGCCAAATGGATGCGTCGTAAAAAAATCCGCAGTTTCAGCTGAAATGATGTACCATAAAGGAAGCGCCAGAGTTTTTGATAGTGAAGATGAAGCCATTGAAGTAATATACAGTGGTGGGATACTTTCTAAAGATGTTGTCGTTATACGCTATGAAGGCCCTAAGGGTGGTCCTGGAATGCGAGAAATGCTTGCCCCTACCTCTGCCCTTGCTGGAATGAAACTAGATAAAGAGGTAGCCCTCATAACTGATGGACGCTTTAGTGGGGCTTCAAGAGGCGCTTCCATCGGTCATGTTTCGCCAGAAGCTGCTGAAGGCGGAAATATCGCACTAATTGAAGAAGGGGATATTATTGAGATAGATATCAAAAAAAATAGTATTAAATTAATCGTTTCAGATGAAATTTTAGCCCAAAGACGAAAAAATTATGTTCCTAAAGAACCAAAAATAAAAAAAGGATGGCTATCCCGATATGCTAAGCTTGTAAGCTCGTCCCATAAAGGTGCCATCCTAGAGTAAATGATTTAAACTAAAATCTTATTTTCACTTCCTTGTATAAATAAAGATTTTAAATTTTATAAGTTGCAGCTTATCTGCTGTCTGCAACTTATTCTTATTAACCGCCCTAATAAGAATAATATTAACACATGGGGCTGTTTAACCACAGCCTCATATGTTAATATTTTAAATTGTTAAGCTGCACTTCCATATCTTTAAGTATATCTGTGCGCTGTTCCTGTGTAAGCTTATCATTATCACTTACACATTCAAATATAGAGTCCCATGTCATCGTCATATTTAGCGCATAGCTGTGCATTAACTGCTTAAGCCCTGGGCTATTTGCCGCTTCAAGCGTATTCCACTTAAGC
>JBGSPX010000031.1:0-64140 GCA_041738345.1 Proteocatella sp. | reverse complement strand
ATTTCCATCGGGCTGATAGTTTACTTCTGCTTTAAGTAGCTCAGCTACAGCTCTTACTGGTAATAACGTTCTTCCACCAGATACATAAGCTGGATTTGATAAGTTCGCCTTTTTACCGTTTAGATATATATCTACAGCATCATTTGCATTAAACTTAAGTTTACTTTCTAAAACTTCTCCTGATTGAAATTCCTTTACTTGAGCATCTGTGTATGCCATAGCACTTATAGGTGTCATAGCTGTAATAGCTGCTAATGTTATGGCACTTACTTTTTTTAGTTTCATAGGTATGTTCCCCTTTTTATAATATTTATTTTATTAGCTAAATTATAGCTGATATTTGAAATTATTGCAACTTTAATAGTTACGGCTACTCCCCTAGCACCTCCTGCTTTTTAATTTGGCTTATATAAGTTATTACGCTTAATAACTTATATAGGGAATAATTAGTATATATTCGAGATAGATTTAAAATTCAGATTTTGGGAATTTTCCCAGCTGGGTGCATTTGGGTGCATACAAAAAAGCCCCTGAAATCAAGGGCTTTAGGATTGTATCAATACAATACTTCTTTATTGGTGCCGATGGTGGGACTCGAACCCACACGCTTTTGAGGGCGGCGGATTTTGAGTCCGCTGCGTCTGCCATTCCGCCACATCGGCGTGTTAGAATGTCTTTTTTGCTACTTGAATATTCTAACACACCATTTAATAAAAATCAAGTCTAAATTTAAAATAAATTCTTCTTATACTTGCTATACAAATGCTTTAGCTCTGATACTTTTTCATTCATTTCTAACTGTAATTCAGATATTGCTTCAAATTCTTTTTTATCTATAGCTTCTTTTATTTGAGTAAATATAGATAATCTCTCTATGCTATCTTTCATAAGTTCCCATCTAAGTGAATTTACTTTAGTCCAATTTACTATATCTAAATCAGATATATCGTTTTCTGTATGAACTTTTGCACTTTCTCTTACGATTTCCATATTATCTTCTATAATTCTATAGCTTAGCTGATTTAACCATTTTTCTTCTACAAACATTTTGTAAGAAGTTAAGATAGCATCTGTAAAGATATTCCCAGCTTTAAGCACTTCCATTTTTTCATCATTATCTTTAAGTGATTTTAGATTATCATACACTGTACTTGGTGGGATTCCAAATCTTTCATTTCGTTCTTCTTGAGTGTAGTAATCAAATACGTTTTCTTCACTTCTATACTGTCTATTCTTTTCTAGATATAAACCTTCTTCGCCATATTCTTTTGAAAATTCTTTTACTAAATCTTCTAAGCTCATTTTTAGACCTGCATTTACAAGTCCATCTATCATTGCTTGATAGCATGCTGCTAAAATAAGGTATACGTTTGAATGTGGGTTTGGTGCTCTAAGCTCAAATCTAGTTGCAAGTGGAGATTCTAAATCTCTTATAAGTCCTATTAGTATAGAACGGTTTCTTGATGGAATTTCTACGCTTCTTCCAAGAGATGAAACTATACAAATCGGCGCTTCAAAATGAGGTTTTAATCTATTTAGTGCATCTATGCTGTTTGCTACAAATGGATTTATAACTTCATAATTTTTTAGAATTCCCATAAGACTTGCTATTGCAAAGCTACTTGCATAATTCTGTTTATGTTCTTTATGCGTAAATAGATTTACAGTTCTTCCTGAATCAAGCTTTGCCGCTACTCCTATATGAGTATGCTTTCCACTTCCTGCTACGCCTTCTATCGGTTTTGCTCTAAATGTAACTTCAAGCTCATATTTATGGAATATATCTTTTATAAGGTGTCTTACAATAACTTCAATATCTGCAGCATGCATCTCTGTATTGTATTTCCAGTCTATTTCAAGTTGCTCCATAACATGGTTTAGCTTGCCTGTCACATTTATTTTAGATTTTATTCCGCCTACTTCTTTATGTCCCATTTCTGGTTCAAAACCATAGTATTCCATTATTTCAAGTGTCTTTTCAAGTGCAGTCCTAACATTGCCTTCTGTTCTTTTCCAGTATTGCTCTTTTAGCATCTGTGATACTGATAATTTCTCTTCGTCCGCTCTATCTTCTGGAGTTTTTACCCAGAATTCAAGCTCTGTAGCTGAAGTTAAAACTACATCTTCAATTTTTTCATCTGAATTAATTCCGACTTCTTCTTTAAAACCTTCTTTGGTTTCTATATACTCCATAGTTTGCTTTTTAAATCTATCTGCGGATTTTTTTAGAAGTGATCTTGAGCATACCATTTTATTGTCATGAATTAGAAAGGATGGCACTATTAGTGTCCCTACAAATTTTCCATTGTGATGTAAATTGTCATAGTTATAGTCTACATACCAGTCCACATCTCTATCTGGAAGTATTATAACTTTAGCATTTTCAAGTGTAGCTATTCCATGAAGCACAACACTTGACCCATCTGTCTGAACTCCCAGTTTAAGCTGTTTTTCCATATCCTCTACAAAAAGACTCACTGGAATTCTCTCATCAGTTCCATTTCCTGCAAAGTCTACCCCTACATATGATACAAACTGAATTTCTGGATGCTGTTTCAGTATCTGAGTCACTGACTCTATGCTTCTTCCTTTTTTCTCAATTTTAAAAACAAGTTCACTTAAATTTACACTTTCCAACTTCATAAGTTAATCCTTTCCATATTCAATTTTAATTTATTTAGATAATACTTCGCTTAAAGCTAACTGTGCTCCTATTTTAGAATGTTCATAGGTAAGCCCACCTTGGAAGTATACCGTATACGGTTCTTTGATTGGCGCATCTGCACTAAGTTCTATTGATGAACCCTGTATGAATGCACCTGCTGCCATTATTACTTTTGAATCATACCCTGGCATTTCCCAAGGCTCTGGTGATACAAACGAATCTACGGGTGCAGCTTTTTGGATTCCTTTGCAAAAAGCTATTATCTGAGCTTCACTATTAAGCCCTATTGATTGTATTATGTCACTTCTCTCATCGGTATATTTTGGGAACGTTTCAAATCCAAAATTCTCAAATAGCTTTGCACAGAAAAGGGCACCTTTTTTTGCATTTGCAACTATCATCGGTGCTAGAAATAAGCCTTGTAATAGTGTTCTTGTAGTTCCAAAGGTAAGTCCGCATTCTTTTCCAATCCCTGGAGAAGTCATTCTTTCTGCCACAAGCTCTACTAAATCTGCTTTTCCGCATATATAGCCACCTGATATAGCAAGGCCTCCTCCTGGATTTTTGATAAGTGAGCCTGCGATTATATCTGCGCCAACCTCTATAGGTTCTCTTGTTTCTATAAATTCGCCATAGCAGTTATCTACCATCACAATTATTTCTTTGTCTAAATTTTTTACAAAAGCTATGATTTCTTCTATATCCTTTATCATAAGCGATTTTCTTCGGCTATAGCCTTTTGAACGCTGAATATAGACCATCTTTTTTCTGTCACTGTTTTTTATAGCACTTTCTATGCTTTCTACATCAAAGCTTCCATCTGATAATAAATCTATCTGAGTATATTTAACGCCTTGATTTTTCAGGCTATGGTATGAATCTGATATTCCGATAACCTTATCTAAGGTATCATATGGCTTTGAAGATACTGAAATAAGTTCATATTCGCTATTTAATATACCTTGAAGACAAAGCGTAAGTGCATGGGTTCCATTTACTATTATCGGTCTTACAATTGCATCCTCTGCTTTAAATATATGTGCAAATATTTCTTCAGTTTTTTCTCTGCCTGCATCATTATACCCATATCCAGTGTTCCAAGCAAAATGAGTATCACTTAGTCTAGCTTTTCTCATCGCATCCAAAACTTTTAAACTGTTATATTCTTTTATTTTGTCTATATCCAAAAAATAATTTTGAAGTTCTTGTTCAACGATGTCACTTTCTTTGATAACTTCTTCTCTTATTCCAAAACTATTTTTTAAATATTCTATGAAAACGTTCTCCATTATTCCTCCGATTTTATTGTTTAAAACATTATACTACATATGTTTTAAAAGTAAAATATTTTTTTGATAATTTTTATAAATATTCCTTCATATTTCGTTATATTCCGAACATTAGATTCCAAAAAAGGTCTTGAATAGGCTGATTGAATCTATATGATCTTTTGTGCCTGCAAGTTCTCTTATCGAATGCATCGCAAGCATAGGATTTCCTATATCTACAGCATCTATAGGTAGATGTGTTGATGAAATTGGCCCTATAGTTGAGCCACCGGCTTCATCTGAGCGATTTGCAAATATCTGATGCTTTATACCTGCTTTTTTACAAAGGGAAATTATAATACTGCTTCCTTTTGAATCAGAAGTGTATTTCTTGTTTATGCTTTGTTTTATAGCTATTCCGCAGTTCATCTTAGGCTTATTAGTCACATCTGATTTTTCTTTAAAATTAGGATGTACTGCATGAGCCATATCCGCAGAAATCATAAATGACTTTTCTAAGGTTTCAAAATAGTGTTCTCTAGATTTTCCAAAAGATAATAATATACGTTCTATAAGATTGCTCAAGATATCTGAATCTGCTCCATTTTGAGAAGCGCTTCCAATTTCTTCACTATCAAAGCCTGCAACGAGCTTTATGCCCTTTTGTCCACTTGTTTCTACAAGTGCTTTTAGAGATGCTTGTAAAAACGCAACATTATCTATTTTTTTAGAAGATATCATATCCTTATTAAAACCTACAAGCGATGCTTTTTGGGTATCGTAAATGTGCAAATCATAGGACAGTATGCTTTCTTTTGAAATATTTAATTTTTCTGCTACTTTTTCTAGTATATATTCTGAGTTTACAGACTCTCCCTCTAATGAAATTATAGGAATCATATGATTTTGCTTATTTATTGCAAAGCCATTGTTTACATCTCTATTCATATGAATTGCTAGATTTGGAATTATGCATATATCTTCTTCAAAATCCACAAGCTTCATTTCAGGTTTTAGAAAATCTCCAGATTCTATATGCACACAACCTGCAAGTGACAGGGGCCTATCAAACCAAGTGCTTAATATAGGGCCTCCATAAATCTCAGTATTTAGTTTTATATAGTCATTTTCTTTTATAACGGGATTGCTTTTTATCGCGATAGATGGCGAATCTGTATGGGAACCGATTATATAGCAGCCATCTTCAAGGGAATCTATCCTAAATGCAAATATTGCCCCTTTTTGAACTGCAAAATACTTTCCGCCTGTTTTTAAATCAAATTGTTTTTCTAAATCTAGCTCTATAAACTCATTTTCTAAAAGATATTTTTTGGCACAATCCACTACATGATATATCGATTTTGCACTATCTAAAAAATTAAAAAGTTCCTTTATTCCCTTATTCATAAGTCCCCCTATATTTTTTCAAGCTGTACATAGTTTATATCTATTTTCTTTAGTCCTATTCCTTCAAAAACTATAGTGTATACATCATTGTTTTTGGCTACTATTTTCCCTATGCCAAAGGTCGGATGTTTTATCTGAGATGCTATATCAAACTCGGTTTTTGGTTTTTGAGGAGAAGTATCTACCTGTGCTCTTTCTAAACGGTATTTTTCTTTGTATTTATTGTAAAGGGAATACCCTTCAAATTCTTTAGTTCTGCTGCTTACAGTTTTACCATTTAATAACTCTTGCGGAATATCTTCCAAAAATCTTGAGGCTCTTTGATTAGTTATCTTTCCAAACATATTTCGCTCTGTAGCATAGCTTAGATAAAGTTTTTCTTCGGCTCTTGTCATGCCTACATAACACAGTCTTCGTTCTTCTTCAAGCTGTGATTCGTTTATTAGCGCACGATTTATAGGAAATACGCCCTCTTCCATTCCTACTAAAAATACTACTGGGAATTCAAGTCCTTTTGCACTGTGAATTGTCATAAGACTCACTATATCTTCGCTATCTTGCATTTTATCTATATCACTACTAAGAGATATTTCTGTAAGAAAATCTGAAAGTTTCTTTTCTGGATTGTTCTTTTCATATTCTTGAGCTACTGATATTAATTCGTTTATATTATCCACTCTCGTTTGATATTCTACTTCGCCTTCATTTTCAAGTTCTGAAAGATAGTTTGAGTTATCTATTATTTTTTGAATAAGCTCTGATAGTGGGATTATTTCAGACATAGTTCTAAAAGAGTTTATCAGAATCACAAAGTTTCTTAAGGTACTTTTTAGTTTTGCTGAAAAATCTATACTGTCAAGTTCAATCATAGCGCTATAAAGAGCTTCCCCTGTAATATCTGCTTTGAACTGAATCTTTTCAATCGTCTTTGCCCCTATTCCTCTTTTTGGCACATTTATTATACGTTTTAGTGCTATATCATCTGTAGGGTTACTTACCACCTTAAGATATGCTAAAAGGTCCTTTATTTCTTTTCTATCATAGAATTTGAGTCCCCCATATATATTGTATGGAATGTTTTTCTTTAATAGGTTTTCTTCCACAAGTCTTGACTGTACGTTTGTTCTGTAAAGTATTGCAATATCACTGAATTTATAGTTTTGAACACTTGTTAATCTATTTATTTCTTGAGAAACAAACACCGCCTCGTCTTTATCACTATAACTTTTCTTTATCTCTACTTTCACATCACTCATTTTATCAGTCCATAGTTTTTTGTCTTTTCTTCCTAGATTTTTCTCTATAACTGAGTTTGCGGCATTAAGTATCTTATCTGTAGACCTGTAATTACGCTCTAACTTTATTATCTTTGCATCACTATAATCTTTTTCAAATTCTAGTATATTTCTTATATCTGCACCTCTCCAGCCATATATTGACTGATCATCATCTCCTACCACGCAAAGATTTCTATTTTTTTGAGACAAAAGATTTATCAAGATATATTGAGCGTGATTTGAATCTTGATACTCATCTACTAGAATGTGTTTGAATTTATTTTGATAAATCTCAAGCACATCTTGATTTTCTTTTAGAAGTTTTATTGTAAGCACTATTATGTCATCAAAATCTACTGCATTTGACTTTTTTAGTTTAGCTTGATATAGTTTATACACTTTAGCTACAAATTTAGTTTTAGTATCTATCGCATATTTTTCTTCATATTTTTGTGGCGTTATAAGCTCATCCTTGGCACTTGAAATAACCGATGAAAAGTATGCTGGCTTCATTGTGTCTGATATAACATTTGCTGCTTTCATACATTCTTTTAAAAGTGTACTCTGGTCATAGCTATCATAAATTACAAAGTTACTCGTATAACCCAGTCTATCTATATATTTTCTTAATATCCTAAGGCACATAGAGTGAAAAGTTCCTATCCACATAGAATTTACATCATTTTGGATAAGTTCTTCTAATCTATTTTTCATTTCTCTTGCGGCTTTATTTGTAAAGGTAAGCGCTAATATTTCTCCTGGATATATTCCATTTTCTATTAAATTAGCTATTCTATAGGTTATTACCCTAGTTTTTCCTGAACCTGCTCCTGCTAATATCTGAAGCGGTCCATTTAGCGTAATAACTGCCTCTTTTTGTTCTTTATTCAATAGTTCTAAATCCATTATGCCTCCGTATTGAAAAAGGGACTAATTAGTCCCTTTCTGTCTTAATCTCTAAAAGAAGAATTTTAATTTTATTTCTTGATTTTCTGGTACTTTAATCTCATTTTCATCTTGACATTCTTTTATCTCCACAGTAAATCCTTTTGATTGTGCCGCTTTAACAAAGTATACTGAAATTATTCCCGCTTCAAGATCCATATCGCTTTCTTCATTTTTTTCCATTACTAAATACATTTCTTTATCTGTAACTACAAAACTCCATGGCTGTTTATTCCCCCAAGATGGTGCAAATTTTGCTAAATAGAAAACTTCTTCCATTGCCATTTGAGTTAATTTTTCCCATGTCATATGATTTCCAAATGTAGTATCATATACAAAGTCTACAAGCCCTTTTCTTTCTGCTTTTTTATCTATATTTTTCTTAAATACTCCACCATATTCATATCCTAGTCCAAGACATGCTAGTAAAGTTTCTCCCTCTTCTAAGTTAAACATAGTTTTATAGTCAGTGTCTTTTTTTGCAGTTATCCAGCAACTACCAAGTTCATTTTCTTGAAGTTTAAATCTCATCCATTCAGTTAAATATCCTGCTTTAAATTTAGTTTTGTCTTCTGGTTTTCCAAAAACCAAGATATATCTTGGTGCTTTTATAAGTTTTCCGTAATAGCCTATTTGACCATCATAGCGTTCAAAAAACTTTTCACCATCTTCAATTATTGAAAACTTTAGTACACTGTCATCCACGCTGCCTAGCTCTTCTGCATCTTTAATTATAAGTGATAAAAGATTTGAATCTACTGGTTGCTTTTTGAATTCTCTTACTGATTTGATCTCTGTCATTATTTTTTCGTAATTCATAAATAGACCTCCATAATATATCAATAAAATTAATAAATCCCATTTGACGCATATAAAAACTTTTCACTCTTTATTTTTAGTAGTCATTCTCTATAAATTGTACCAATTCATTAACTGCATTTTCTTCATCTGCACCCATAGCATAGATTGCAATTTCACTATCTTTTGGTATAGCTGCTGCCAATAACCCCACGACACTCTTAGCGTTTATTGGTCTGCTCATATATTCTAGAAATATTGTAGCTTTATATCTAGCTGCTATTTTTACAAATTCAGATACTGACCTTGCATGAAGCCCAATCTCATTAACTATTTTGGTTTTTACTCTGTACATTTGTTCCCCTTGCCTTTTTACAGTAAATTTATACCATTTTCCTCACAAATTTTTAGCATTTCATCATCCCAAATTGATGCTTGGACTTCTCCTATATGTGCTTTTTGAAGGAAAAACATACATATTCTTGATTGTCCTATTCCTCCACCTACTGTGAAAGGTACAGTTCCTTCTAATATACTTTTCTGGAAATCCATATCAAGTTTATTTTCTTGATTTCTTATTTTACATTGCTCTATAAGTGCTTTTGAATCTACTCTTATCCCCATTGAAGAAAGCTCAAGCGCAATATCAAGTACTGGATAAAAGAATATTATATCTCCATTTAAATTCCAATCATCATAGTCCGCTGCTCTTCCATCATGCATTTCTCCGTTTGAAAGATTACATCCTATTTGCATTATAAATACTGCTTTATGCTCTTTTGCTATTTCGTATTCTCTTTCCTTTGCATTTTTATCTGGATACATTTCTAGAAGTTCTTGTGAAGTTATAAAATGTATCTGATTTGGAAGTTCTATATTAAGCTGAGGAAATTCATAATTCATCTGATGTGCAGTTATTTTAAATACTTCATATATATCTGTAACTACAGTCTTAAGTGTATCTAAATTTCTATCACTTTCTGCTATAACTTTTTCCCAGTCCCACTGGTCTACATATATAGAGTGTATATTGTCTAGCTCTTCATCTCTTCTTATAGCATTCATATCTGTATATAGCCCTTTACCTGTTTCAAAGCCATATTTAGAAAGTGCCATTCTTTTCCATTTTGCTAGTGACTGAACTATTTCAACATCATGACCTGTTTCTAGCATATCAAATCCAACTGGTCTTTCTACTCCGTTTAAATCGTCATTTAAGCCCGTAGCTTTTTTTACAAAAAGTGGAGCTGAAACCCTTGTAAGGTCCAATTTTTTTGAAAGTTCTTTTTCAAATTTGTCTTTTAATACTTTGATTGCGATTTCAGTTTCCATTATATCCAGTTTGCTTTTGTAGCCTTTTGGAATTATCAATTTTTCGATTCCCATTTTACAGTCTCCTCTTAATTTATGATTTTTATTTTATTTTTATAATCATCTGAGTTTATAAATGATAAACTGCAATTATATTTATTTGCAAGTTTTTCTAAAGAAGGCAGTAGCCGTTTATAAAGTACTTCATTTGAGATAATTTTAATTTCAGTAAAGTCTTCACTAGATGTATTATTTTTCAAATCTAATTCAAATTCATCTAAAATAAATTTGTCTTTATATGTTCTTCCACTTCCACTACAAATTTCACATGGTTTTGTGAGTTTTTCTATTATACTATTTGTAGATTTCTGTCTTATAATCTCTAAAAGATTACTTTTGGTTATAGGTGATATTTTTACTTTTTTCCTCTGTGATTTTAACATATTTTGTAACTTAAAATCTAGTCTTTCCTTATTTTCATCTGTCATATTTATAAGGTCTACAATTATAATTCCACCTATATCAAGTATTTCTAACAATTCCAAAATTTTTTCTAGAGCCGCAAGATTTATATCATATATAAGTGACTCCATTAATTTAGTATCTTTGATATGTCCCGAATCTATATCTACCACAGTCATAGCTTCAGTTTTTTGAACAAACAGACTAAATTTATCAAATTTTATATGCTGATTCATTAAGTTTTGAAGATTTATTCCATTGTAATTAAAACAATAGTTTTCTTGATGCTTCAAAGTTATATCTTCTCTAAAATAACTAATTTTATTTCTTTTATAAAATTCAAAATCATTAGTAGTGATTTCGTTGACCTTATATTTATCAATAAGCTCAGCTATTTTAAATTCAGGATTATTATCCGTATGCAAACAGCCTACTCTATTAACCTCTATTATATCTTGATATTTTTGAATAAGCAAATCTAATTCTTGTTTAATTACATTATAATCTATATTTTTTGCTTGAGTTCTTATTATAATTCCTTTTTTAGGATATTCTAGCTTAAGGTTATCTACTATAACTTCTGCATCAGCATCTGTTAGTTTTTTTGATATGCTTATTTCGTCCTCAAATGGAACATAAATAACATACCTGCCTTTTAGCATTATATCTTTTGAAAGCTTTGGTTTTTTAGAATCATTTCCCTCTTTTATAACTTGAACCAGTACGCTGTCGCCTTGTACTAGTTTGTCTTTTTTTATAGGAAGAAAACCCACACCCTCTCCTAAATCTAAAAATGCAGCTTCTAGGCCTTTTACGACATTTTTGACTCTACCTAAATAGATATCTCCTAAACTTGCAAATCTATCTTTTTCAACAACTTCAAGATATAAAAGCGAATTGTTTTCTAATATGGCATATTTTTGAAATAAATCTGTATCTTCAAATATTAATTTAATCATAAAATTATACCACCTTAAAACTTCCATCCTCTTGTAAAAGCATAGATGCTCGCTTTATCGTACTATATGGTTTTATTTCAAGGCTATAGTTTTCATTTATAGCTTTTATTAATTCTGATGGTTTTAGTGCGCCTTCTGCAGAATTTAAAAGTATAGCATTGACTTGATTTTTTTCAAGATTTACTTCTAACTCATAAATTTTTTCTCTAACATTAACTTCTTTAAGCTGTTTTTTCTTGTTTTTCTTTTGAATTGTCAAATTTTCAGACTTCATTACTGTTTCTATGATTGGCTCTAAAAACGAAACCTCTTCTTCAAAATAAAATTCATACAAACTATGGCTCATAGTTTTTGTAAGCACCTGTGGTTTTTCCACCACTTTATACTCTACTATATCAATTCCTTCTGGAAGCGAATCATTTATTCTTTTCATAAAATCTTTTTCATCGCTTGGATTTTTTATATCGATATCTAGAAATTCAGAATAACTCTGGATTCCCAAACTTAGCGCCGAAGAAAAACTTATTTTCGGATGAGGATGAAATCCTTCGCTATAATTAACTTCTATTTGTGAACGTCTAAGTGCTCTTATAAATATTTTTAAAAGGTCTAAATGTGATATATAAGCAATATCTCCTATTTTAGTAAATTTACATCTTAAAATCATTAGCAAAGTCCCTTTCCTATACCAGTATTTATTCCACAACCAAGGCAGTTCCCTCTGCAATCTCCGGTAGTTTTTTCATTCACTGCTGCATTCCATTCTCTTACTAAATATGATTTTAAAACCCCTGTATCTAAATGATCCCACGGAAGTGCATCTTCTATATTCCATGTTCCACTTGCTATTTCATATGGATTTATTCCATTTTCTTCAAAAGCTTCCATCCATAAATCATATTTAAAATGTTCTCCCCAGCTATCAAATCTACAACCTTTTTTAAATGCAGCATAAATTGCTTTAGAAACTCCTCTATCACCTCTTGCAATTACTGCCTCTAAAAAGCTTAAATCTGCATCATGGTAATCATAACTTATATTTTTATGTCTTAGCTTTTGTTTTAAATAACGCTGTTTTTCTTCCATAATTTCTTTAGTATCTTGCGAAAACCACTGAAAAGGTGTGTTAGGTTTTGGAACAAACACTGAAGTACTTACGGTAACATTAAAGCGTGGAGCCAATCTGCCTCCGTTGACTTCTCTATTTACGTCTAGAACAGCATGTGCTAAATCCACGATACCATCTAAATCTTCATAGGTTTCTGTTGGAAGTCCTGTCATGAAGTAAAGCTTTATGTTACTCCATCCACTTTCAAACGCTTTTCTACAAGTATTTATTAAATCGTCTTTAGTTACCCCTTTGTTTATTACATCCCTAAGCCTTTGTGTGCCTGCCTCTGGCGCAAATGTAAGCCCTGAACGTCTTGCTTTTTGAACTTTCTCAGCCATTTCAATTGAAAAATTATCTAATCTTAAAGAAGGCAGTGATAAACTTAGATTTTCACATGAATATTTGTTGTCCATCTGCTCTAAAAGTGACTCTATCTGTGAATAGTCACTACTACTAAGTGATGTAAGTGAAACCTCTTCATATCCTGTTGTACGAATCAGTTTCTCTGCGATTTCCATAAGTCTTGGCGTACTTTTTTCTCGTATAGGTCTATACACTATGCCCGCTTGACAAAATCTACAGCCTCTTGTGCATCCCCTAAAAAGCTCTAACATTATTCTAGAGTGAACTACATCTATATTCGGAACTAATAGCTTTTCTGGAAAGTATGAACTATCCATATCTCTCATTATTCGTTTTTTTATTATCGAAGGAATATTTGATTCCAATAATTTAATGCTTGAGAATTTGCCGTTCTCATCATACTGTGGTTCATAAAAAGCAGGTATATATGCCCCTTCTACAGTTCTTGCTACTTCAAGTAAAAATTCTTTTTTGGTTTCATCTGTAAGCTCAGCTTTATATTTTTCATAAACTTTCATGATTTCAGGAAGTGATTCTTCGCCTTCACCAAGTAGCACTATATCTGCAAAATCCGCAATTGGTTCTACATTATATGCACATGGACCACCAAATATTATTAGTGGATATTCTGTTGTTCTATCTTTTGAAAATGCAGGTATACTACTTATATCAAGAATATTTAATATATTAGTATAAGACATCTCATATTGAAGCGTAAATCCTACAAAATCAAGTTCATTTATTGGAGTTTTACTTTCTAAAGTAAATATCGGCAATTTGTGTTCTCTAAGCTTCTCTTCCATGTCTGTACCTACAGAAAACGCTCTTTCACACCAAACATTATCTGATTCATTCAAAGCTCCGTGGAGTATATGCAGTCCTAGGTGACTCATACCTATCTCATACACATCAGGGAATATAAATCCAAATCTTATCATTTTATCGTCTGGATTTTTTCTTATGATATTAAGCTCATTTCCTATATATCTCCCTGGTTTTTCTACTTCACCTAAAAAACTATATATTTCCTTCATCTTTCCTCCATTATTTAAAAATAGTCCCCTCAAGATAATCTAATTGGCTATATCTTGGATCATATTTTTCCTTAGTCCTTAAAACATGATAAATTTCTCTTGCCTTATCTTTATTGCCCACATTGTAATTAGCTACAACTATGCAGGCTAACATTTTTTCATATGGCACTTTTGACTTCTTTATATAATTCCATACTTTATCAAAATATTCTACCGCTTTTTTATAATCTCTTTTGTAATGATATTGTACTCCAATTTGAAAAACAGCTGATGTCTTTTCCTCATTGTTTAGGTCTAGCTCTGTTAGCGCTCTCTCCATAACCTCTATAGCTTTTTGTCTTGCTTTAAAATATGATACATAGTGCGCTGAACGCCTTTGATAATCTTCAAAGGTAACTAATTTTGTGAAAAATGCTGTATAAATTGCCTTTACTAATAGGTATGCCGAAAAAATATATATAATTATAAAAAAATAACTATTCCCCGTATTATTTCCCATATTCTTCTCCTATATTTATCTGAACAGGCTCTGTACTCTCAGATATATTTGTGGGTAAATCTTTTAAGCTTTTTAGCCCAAATTCTACAAGAAATTTATCTGTAGTAGAATACAAAATTGGTTTTCCTATCTTTTCAAGTCTTCCACTTTCATATATAAGCTCATTTTCTAATAAACCTGAAAGTACACTATCAGACTTTACTCCGCGTATTTCTTCAATTTCTATTTTGGTTATAGGTTGCTTATATGCAATTATACTCAACACCTCAAGTGCTGCTTGAGATAAAGATTTTTTTCGTTTTTTTATTAATATTTTTTCTACATAAAAGTTATTATCTATTCTTGAAATAAGCTGATAGCTAGTTTCAATTTTAAGAAGTGATAAGCCTGAGTCTTTTTTTTGATACTTCTTTTCAAGCTTATCCATCGCAAGCTTAATATCCTTTATTGATACTAACGCTTCTCCTGATTCTAAAAATATTTTTTGAAAATCCTTTATACTTAACGGCTCTGATGATACAAAAAGTATAGATTCTAAAACACTTACTATTTTATCAATATTCATTCTAATACAGCCTCTCAATCAATATATCTTTAAATACCTGCTTTTGATATATTTCAACTTTTTGTTCTTTTGTAAGTTCTAAAACTCCAAGTAATGAAGCCACTACTTCATCTTTATCTGTTGTATTTAGTATATTTGTAAAATATATATTGGAATTTTTTTGTAATAAACTTTCAATGTCTCTTATTTTTTCATCTATAGATACCTTCTTAAAACTTATTATCTGCGGCTTTGGTTTTTGAGTCACTTTTAACGTTCCCAAAAAAGATTTTAATAAATCTTCTGAATTATATTTAGTAAGATCTAATATTTCTTGCGTAAGCACCTCATAAGGTTTATTTGTATAAATAACAGGCGTTTCTTCATAGTTTTGTTTAAGTTCTTCCGCCATGTTTTTATAGTAGCTATAAATCTCAAGCATTTTAATCAAATCTTTGCTTGGGTCGCCTTCGCTTACTTCGTCATTTAGGAAAATAAAATACTTCGATTTAATTTCCATCAACGATGCTGCCATTACAATAAATTCCGATCCAATTTCAAGCTTTGATTTACTCATAGTCTCTATTATTTTCAGATATTGATTTATTATATCTAGAATTATTATATCTTTTATTTCACATTTATTCTTTTTAACCAAATCTAACAACAAGTCTAGCGGACCTGAAAAGCTTATGTTATCGATTTTATATTCCATTTTCCCTCTATAATATTATATTTATAATAGTAGTTATAAATGCAATTATCAAATTTACTATAGGACTCAAAACGATTCCAATAGTTCCTGTTATAAGCAGTAAAATCAGTACTAATGTTCCATAATTTTCATACTTATACACAAAATGCCTATATTTTGCAGGTAGCAATGAAAGTAATAATTTTGAACCATCTAGTGGCGGTACTGGTAAAAGATTAAATGCCGCAAAAGATATATTTATTTGTATTATACTAGACATAACTTGATAGTAAGCATAATTGGAAAATAAACCTTGTGTAAAATGAACAATTATTATAGTCACGATAGCAATTAATATATTCATGCTTATCCCAGCTATAGAAACCAAAAAACTCCCTAATGCTCTATTTTTAAAGTTATTTTCATTTACAGGAACTGGTTTTGCCCAGCCAAATCTTGCTATCATAAGCATCATAAAGCCAATTGGATCTAAATGCTTAGAAGGATTTATACTCATTCTTCCTTCATTCTTAGCTGTAGAATCTCCCATTATATAAGCTACTGCTGCATGTGCAAATTCATGAAAAGATATTGCCATTAATACTCCAGGTAATATAATCAAAAATTCTATCAAATAATTATTAAGCATAAATACTCCTTTTTTAAACTTCCATTATTATAGGAAGAATCATTGGATTTCTTTTCGTTTTCTCATAAAGATATTTTTTAAGATCTTCTCTTATCATATTTTTAATATAAGACCACTCTCTTATATTTTTCTCTTCACATCTAGTTAAACATTTTTTTACAATAGCTTTACATTCATCTATTAAATCTTCAGACTCTCTTACATATACAAAGCCTCTTGAAATTATATCTGGACCTGAAACTACAGCTCCATCTTCCCCAGACATAGAAACTACTACTACAATAAGTCCATCCTCAGAAAGATGTTTTCTGTCTCTAAGCACAATGTTTCCAACATCTCCAACCCCAAGACCGTCTACCAATATATTGCCTGATGGTACTCTTCCTGTAATTGCACAGCCTTTTTTATCTAATTCTAATATTTGTCCATTTGAAAGCTTAAATATATCCTGTTCTTCCATTCCAAGTTCTACAGCAAGTCTTGCATGTTGCTCTAAATGTCTATATTCTCCATGAACTGGCATAAAATATTTAGGATTTATAAGTCTATGCATAAGTTTTAATTCTTCTCTACAAGCATGTCCAGAAACATGAATTTCTGAAAGACTTTCATATATTACTTCTGCTCCATTTTCAAATAACTGGTTTATTACTTTTGATACGCCTTTTTCATTTCCAGGAATTGGGTGAGCTGACATTATTACCACATCACCTTTTTTTATCATTATCTTTTTATGTTCTTTTGCTGCTATTCTTGAAAGCGCAGCCATTGGTTCTCCTTGAGAGCCCGTTGTTAATATAAGAAGTTCATGATCTCCATATCTATTCATTTCATTTATATCGATTAACGTCCCCTTTGGAATCTGTATATATCCCAACGCTTGAGCTATACCTATTGTATTTAACATTGATCTTCCTGATATAACAACTTTTCGGTTATATTTGGCTGCTGAATCTACAATCTGCTGTACTCTGTGTACATTAGAAGAAAACGTAGCTACTAAAATTCTATTTTTCTTTATCTCAGAAAATATGTTATCAAAAGTTTTTCCAACCACCTTTTCTGATACAGTATGGCCTTCTCTCTCTACATTTGTACTCTCACAAAGCATAAGCGCTACACCATTTTTACCAAGTTCTGCAAGTTTATGAAAATCCATTAAATTTCCATCTATAGGAGTATAATCTACTTTGAAATCTCCCGAGTGAAATATCACCCCTGCAGCTGTGTGTATTGCTAATGCACATGCATCTGGAATACTGTGATTAACTCTTATAAAATCTACCCCAAAATTTCCAACTTTTACCTTTTCGCCAATTTCGACTTCAATAAGTTGAGCATCTGTTATTCTATGTTCCTTAAGTTTATTAGCTATAAGCCCTATTGCCAGTTTCGAAGCATATATAGGTACATTTATTTTCTTTAATACATACGGTATCGCTCCTATATGATCCTCATGACCATGAGTTATTAAAATACCCTTAACCATAGCAGCATTTTTTACAAGATAAGTTATATCTGGGATTACTATATCTATTCCAAGCATCTCATCTTCGGGAAAACCCATTCCACAATCTATAAGCAATATTTCATTTTTATATTCTATCACCGTCATATTTTTTCCAATTTCTTGCATTCCGCCCAAAGGTATTACTTTAAGCTTTGCGGTTTTCTTTGCCATTCTTTCCTCCTATATCTTAAAAAATCACTAATCACCTAAACTATAATTGGTAATTAGTGACTTATTCCTTTTATGTTTATTTTTCTTCTCTACATTTTTTGCATATTCCAAAAAATTTTAAATCATGATCTATTATTTTAAAATCATAGTTTTTTTCTATATTATTTTCAAGATTTTCTAAAAGATCTATTCTAACTTCATAGACACTTCCGCATGACTTACAAATCAAATGATGATGACTATGATTTTCTTCATCAAAATCAAGTTCATATCGTATACATCCATCATCTAGATTTAGTCTATTTACGTTTTGTGTATTTTCTAAAATTTGCAAAGTTCTATAAACTGTTGCTATTCCTATATCGGGACAATCAGTTCTTACCGTTTCATAAATTTCATCACAACTCAGATGTTTCCCTTTGGACTCAACAAGTGTTTTTAATATTTCTCTTCTTTGTGGGGTCAACTTATAACCACTTTTTTTTATGTTGTCCAGCAACAGTTCTAAATCTTTATCCATTGGTCACCAACTATTTCTCTTTTGTGAATTAAATCAATAACTATATTTTATTCTTCAACTAAAGTTTCATATACTGCTACGACCATAGCATATTCTTCTTCATCTTCTATAGGCTCTAATACCATTTCGCCATTTTCATCTTCCTCTACACGGAATATGAATGCCTCATCTTCATCTTCATCCTCAGAAGGCTCTAATGGAGCTAAAATAGCATAGTTATTGTCATTAGCCTCTATAGTCATCACTAATTCAAATTCTACTTCTGAACCATTTTCATCTACAAGTGTTATTATTTCTTCAAAATTTTCCATTTTATCCTCACTTTATTTTCTACTATTTAAATAATTTTCTAATATAACAACCGCTGCCACTGTATCCACTAGGTTTTTTTTATCTTTTTGTTTTACATCATTTTCAATCATTATTCTTCTAGCTGATATAGTTGTAAGCCTTTCATCCCACATAATTAAAGGTATTTCTATATTTTGCATTAAAATTTCTGCAAATTTCTGTGTTTTTTCACCTTGAAAACCTACTGTACCATCCATATTTTTAGGGAGACCCACAATTACAGTGCCTACGTTTTTTTCTTTTATTATGTTTACAATTTCTTGTATATCTCTTTCTAAACCTTTTCTATGAATAGTATATAATGGCTGAGCTAAAATATTAAGCTCATCGCTAAGTGCCACTCCTATACGTTTATTTCCAACATCCAATGCTAATATTCTCAAATTTTCACCTATATTACCTTTATACAAAATTCTTTACATTCTTTTGCGCAATAAGAACATAATATGCATTTGCTGTAATCAACTACAGCTCTTTTATTAACTATAGTTATAGCCCCATAATTGCATCTCGAGGCACAATTTCCACAACCAATACACCAATCACTTATCAATAATTTTCTATTAGTTTTTTTTAGATTTGCTTTTATTTTACTATCTACATATCCTTTACTCAACATTTGAAGATTTGCTTCTATCTCATTTATAGACTGCATACCTATCGCAGTTGAATCAATATGCGGTTTTTCCAATACAAATCCAAGTGCATTTTCATAAGAATCTATAAGATTTCCACCACCTAGAGGTTTCATCGAATATATTCCTAAACCTTTTTCTTTTGCTTTTTTTATAGCTTCATACATTTGTTCATGGGTTCCGTCCCCAATTCCAAGTGAAGCTTTATTATAAAGTGGATGAATTACGTCAACATACCCTGATTTTACAGCACCTTCTACGCCAGCAATATTATGAGTAGATATCCCAAACGCCCTTAAATGTCCTTTTTCTTTCATTTTTAAAAAATATTCAGTGGCTTCATAATGCCCTCTTAAGGTATGTTCGCTTTCCTGTTCATGAAGTAAAAATCCATCTATATAATCAGTTCCTAATTCTTCGAGCGCTTCTTCAAATGCTTCTTTTGCAAGTGCTTCTGTATAGGCATATGTCTTCGTAAATATAATAAACTTTTCTCTGGGTATCGTTTTCAAGGCTTCTTTTATATATTTATAAGTTTGGTAACTTTGCGCTGTATCTATAAAATTTATACCATTTAGATACGCATGCCTAATAAGTTCTGCCCCCATACTTAAATCTAGATTAGCTTGAAGGGGTCCCAAGGTAAGGGACCCATAGCAAAGCTTTGAAACCGTAATTCCTGTATTACCAAGTTCATTATAAATCATTACTTATCTTCTACATAAGCTCTTATGATTTCTTCTAAAAGCTCATCTCTTTCAAATTTTCTTATTATGCTTCTTGCATTATTATGGCTTGTTATATAGCTTGGATCTCCTGACAGAAAGTATCCTACAAGCTGATTTACTGGGTTATATCCTTTTTCTAAAAGAGCATTGTAAACCTGTTCCATCACTTCTCTTTCTGAGTATTCATTATCCTTTTGTGCTTCAAACTTCATAGTGTAATCCATGTTATTGTCCATAAAAACACCTCCCTAATCTGCTATCATATTATTTAATATATTTTCTACCGCTTCAACAGATTCCTCTAGTTTATCTATATTCTTGCCTCCCGCTTGAGCAAAGTTAGGCTTTCCGCCACCTCCGCCTCCTGAGATTGTAGCTACTTCTTTTATAATTTTCCCTGCATGAGCTCCTTTAGCTTGAGCGGCTTTTCCTACTGCACAAACATAGTTTATTTTCCCATCTAAACCACTTGCTAGTAAAACCACTAAATCTTGATCTTTATCTACTAAAACTTCTGCCATATTTCTTAAATCTTCTGGTAACATCTCATCCATTTGTTTGTTAACAAGCTTCAAACCTTTTACAGGCTTTGATTCTGAAAGTATGCTATCTACATTTGATAATGCCATTTGAAGTTTTAGGGCTTCTATTTCTTTTTTCATATCTCTATTTTCTTCTACAAGTTGCTCTAATCTTGAAATAACAGACATCTCTTTACACTTTAGTATATCAGTGATAGCCTTAATTTTCAATTCTTTTTCTTCAAGATATTTCATCACTTCTCTTCCAGTAATCGCTTCTATCCTTCTAGTACCAGAAGCTACGCCCGTTTCTGAAATTATTTTAAATGACATTATTTCTGCTGTATTATCTACATGAGTTCCTCCACAAAGCTCTTTTGAAAAATCTCCCATGCTTACAACTCTTACAGTATCTGCATATTTCTCATCAAATTGTGCTGTAGCGCCAGATTTTTTAGCCTCTTCTATTGTCATATACTCTTTTTTCACACTATATGCTTCTGCAATAGCATCGTTTACTATATCAGAAACTTGCTTTATTTCTGATTCCGTAAGAGCTTCAAAATGAGTAAAGTCAAATCTCAATCTATTTTCATTTACATATGAACCTGCTTGGCCTACATGCTCTCCTAATACAGTTTTTAAAGCTTTGTGAAGAAGATGCGTTGCACTATGATTGCTTTGTGTACTTTTTCGCTTTTCTTGCATTACACTTGCTGTAACTAAATCATCTTTGCTTATTTCTCCTGAAATCACTTCAACAATATGAATTATATTTCCTGCACTTTTTTTAGTATCTATTATTTTAGCCTCTAAGCCATTTGCAAGCAGCTGTCCTTTATCGCCTACTTGGCCTCCACCTTCTGCATAAAAAGGCGTTTTGTCAAGTACAACAATTCCTTTTTGACCTTCAGCGATATACTCCATGCCTTCTTCATTTTTTACAAAAACAGCTTTTGCTTCTGATGTTAAGCTCTCATAACCCACAAATTCAATTTCTATATTTGAAGGAATATCTATATCATCTTTCTTCCAACCTTCATTGTCTTGATTGCTTCTTGCAGTTCTTGCCATCTCTCTTTGGACATCCATAAGCTTATCAAACCCAGCTTTGTCTACTTTTTTAGAATTTTCTTCTAATATTTCCTCAGTCATCTCTATTGGGAATCCGAAAGTATCGTAAAGTTTAAATGCATCTTCTGCTGCCAGTGTATCTTTATTATTTTCATTAAGCGTTATCATTAAAGATTCCAGTATATTAAGCCCTTGGTCTATAGTTTCTATAAATTTTTGTTCTTCTATAAGAATCAATTTCTTTATATAGCTTTGTTTTTCAACTAGCTGAGGATATGCTTCTTTGAATTGTGTTATTACTATATCACAAAGTTCGCAAAGAAATTCATTGTTTATTCCAAGCAGTTTTCCATGTCTTGCAGCTCTTCTTAAAAGTCTTCTTAAAATATATCCTCTACCTTCATTTGATGGAAGTACGCCATCACACATCATGAAAGTAACTGCTCTTATATGGTCTGTAATTATTCTTATTGAAACATCAGTTTTTGCAGACTCATTGTAAATTTTACCTGATATTCTACAAACCGCATCTCTTATATTTTTCATAGTATCTATGTCAAATATACTATCTACACCCTGCATTATACACGCTATTCTTTCAAGTCCCATTCCAGTATCTATATTAGGATTTTTTAGTCTATTATAGTTACCTTCTTCATCCTTATCAAATTGAGTAAATACAAGATTCCAAAACTCTAAGAATCTATCACAATCGCAGCCTGGCTTACAGTCTTCGCTTCCGCAACCGAACTTTAAACCTCTGTCTATATAGATTTCTGAACATGGTCCACATGGGCCTGTACCTGTACCAATTTCCCAGAAATTATCTGCTTTTCCAAGCTTTACAATTCTATTTCTATCTACACCTACTTCGTTTGCCCATATTTCAAGCGCTTCATCATCTTCCTCATAAACTGTAACCCAAAGTAAGTTCTTATCGAGTTTAAGATATTCTGTTACAAATTCCCATGCCCAAGCCGTAGCTTCTTTTTTGAAATAATCTCCAAAAGAAAAGTTGCCTAGCATTTCAAAAAATGTAGCATGTCTTGCAGTTCTTCCTACGTTTTCTATATCACCAGTTCTTATACACTTTTGACAGCTCGCCATTCTATTACTTGGTGGAGTTTCTATTCCTATAAAGTAATTTTTCAAAGGCGCCATCCCTGCATTTATAAGTAATAAACTCTTATCATTTATAGGTACAAGCGGAAAACTCTCTTGTATATAATGCTCTTTCATTTTAAAAAAATCCAAATATGCTTTTCTTATTTCATTTACTTTCATTTTTATTCCTCCTATATTTTATATAAATATATAAAAACCCTTATGAGAAAAACCTCATAAGGGCGAATTTTCGCGGTACCACCTTACTTGTCCAAACTGAACATCTCAAGATTATAACGTAATCAACGTATCTCTTTTTCAGATAAACTCCAAGGTAGCTTCACTTTATATTTTGTAGAGATTCTCATCAACCATCTCTTTTCTGTAAGCAAATTATAAAACTACTCATCCTCTTCACTGCAATTTATTATATTCTTATTAATCATATAATAAATATGCTGATTTTTCAATAGTTTTTTTAAAATTCTTCTTCGTCATGCCCATGATCGTGATCTTCAACTATTTCTGTATCTGTAAGTCCAGGAATATCGATTTTATGCTGAATAGCATAATCTCTTATAGCCTTTTTTATAGCCTGCTCTGCAAGTACTGAACAATGCATCTTTACAGGAGGAAGTCCACCAAGTGCATTAGCTACTTCTTTGTTAGTAAGTGCAAGTGCTTCAAATATAGTCTTACCCTTAATCATCTCCGTAGACATACTTGAACTTGCAATCGCTGAACCGCAACCAAAAGTTTTAAACTTAACATCTACTATTATATCATTTTCTATTTTAAGATATATTTTCATTATATCCCCACATTTAGGATTTCCTACTTCTCCTACTCCATCTGGATTTTCGATTTCACCTACATTTCTAGGATTTGAAAAATGATCCATTACTTCTTTAGTATACATTTATTTACTTTCTCCTTTCAAGAAATCTTCATACAGTGGAGACATTTTTCTAAGTCTATCCACAATCTCAGGTAATTTTTCTAATACATAATCTATATCTTCTTCCGTTGTGAAATCTGATAGACTAAGTCTTAATGAACCATGTGCTATTTCATGAGTAAGACCTAATGCCATCAACACATGCGATGGGTCAAGTGCGCCTGAAGTACATGCTGAACCACTAGAGCCTGCTATACCTACCATATCTAAACTTAAAAGAAGCGCTTCGCCTTCTATAAATCTAAAACAAAAACTTGCTATTGTAGAAAGTCTTTCTTTTCTATCTCCTGTAACTATAGTATAAGGTATTTTTTCTAAAACTCCATTTATAAGTTTTTCTCTTAACTTCATGGTATGACGGACATGTGCTTCAAGTCCTTCATAAGCTAGTTCACAAGCTTTACCTAAAGCTGCTATTCCAGATGTATTTTCTGTACCAGCTCTCATTTTTCTTTCTTGCCCTCCACCATGAACCAAGTTGTGAAGTTTAACGCCTTTTCTTATATAAAGTGCCCCTACGCCTTTAGGCGCATATATCTTATGTCCCGAAAGTGAAAGCATATCTATATTTAATTCATTTACATCTATTGCTATATTCCCCAACGCTTGCACTGCATCTGTGTGGAACAGTATTTTATGTTCTTTTGCAATTGCTCCAATTTCTTTTATAGGTTGTACAGAACCAATTTCATTATTTGCAAACATTACAGTTATCAATATTGTCGTTGGTCTTATGGCTTCTTTTAACTGTTCTAAATCTATGATTCCATTTTCTTTTACATCTAAATATGTCACCTCAAAACCATGGAATTTCTCAAGATATTCACAAGTATGAAGTACTGCATGATGCTCTATATTTGTAGTTATTATATGATTTCCCTTATCTCTAAGTGCAAATGCAGTTCCTTTTATTGCCCAGTTATCTGATTCAGAACCGCCTGCAGTAAAATAAATTTCATTGCTATTTGCCCCAAGTAGTTTTGCTACGCTTTGTCTAGCTTTTTCTACCACTGGTTTTGCATCTTGTCCAAACTGATGTACACTTGATGGATTTCCATGTTTATTTTCCAAAACATCTAGCATTGCTTCTATAACTTCTTTTTTCACCGGAGTTGTTGCTGAGTTATCTAAATATACTCTTCTAAATTCCATAATGTATTCTCCTTATATTATATATTTTTGTCGAGCATATCCTGTAATGTTATTGCATCCATACATTCATCCATACTGCTCTTCATCTTTTCCCAAACTATTTTAGTAACACATTCTTCTGCATTCATACATGGGTTCTGCTCTCCAGAAACACAGCTTGCAGGTGCCACAGGTCCTTCTAGGGCTCTTATAACATCTCCAACGGTTATGTCTGAAGCCTGTTTTGCAAGAAGATAGCCCCCTTGAGCTCCTCTTACACTCTTTACCAGTTCACTTTTTTTCAAAACCGAAAAAATTTGTTCAAGATAAAGTTCTGATACTCCTATTTTTTCAGCTATTGTTTTTATAGGCAGTGGTGTATTATCATTAACTTTTAATGCCAATTCATATATCGCCTTAAGCCCATATCTTCCTTTAGTGGATAATTTCAAAATTTCATCCCCTTCTGGTATATTATCAATTCCTAGTAATTTACTATGTTTTAATTATAATACTATATCCGCTATAAAGTCAATATAATCATGTCAAATATTTTACAAATTTAGTTCTTTCTACCATAAATTTAGATGCATACCCTACTAATATCCCTGTACCTAATGAAACATATGTTAGTATTGGAAGGTATACAAATATAGATATATTTTTTATTACGGCTGCGCTTACAAGGAGCTGACCTATATTAAAAAACATAGCCCCTATAACACTTACGCCTATTATAGACACTGTTTTAAAGTCCATTTTCTTAACTATATACATTGCTAAAAGACTAAATATCCCTCCAGAAAAACTATACATAAATGCAGACATACCTCCTCCAAATATTGAGGACATTATAATTCTTATAGTCATCACAATAAATGCATCCTTTGCTCCAACTATATAAATTAGAGATAACGTCACCATATTAGTAAGTCCTAGCTTTGCGCCTGGAGCTATAAAGTAAAGTGTTGGTAACATAGACTCTATTATATAAAGTACTAGCGAATATGCTATCATAAGCGCTAAAAAAACAGTTTTTTTAGTCCTTCCCATAATTTCTCCTTTAATTGACCACTATATCTATGTCATTATTTTTATTTGATTCTTCTCCTTCGATTTTCACATATAGTTTATGTGGTAGACATACAATCATTTCTCCACTCTTTGAAATCGGTTTTGTTTTAACACATATTTTGTCATGGCAACTGGATTCTGTCATTGTTACTTTTCCATTCTTTATCTCTACAACATTATGCTCCTGAGAAAAATCCAATTTTATTGTCTTTTCATATGTATCATTGATTTTATATTTATGAATAATTTCTCCATCTTTTACTATTATTACCGTTTTAGCGGTTTTTTCTTTATTTACACTAACCATATAGCCAAAAATATTTGCAATCATGAAAACTACCAATATTATTGCTACATCTCCCTTTTTCATTATCTTCTCCTTAATAATATTTAAAAGGCTGAAGCGAAACGCCTCAGCCTTAGAATTTATACTATAGAATCTACTACTGCATCCGCAATATTTGTTGCATGGTCTGCTATTCGCTCTAAGTTACTTATAACGTCAAGGAACATTATTCCCGATTCTGGATTACACATACTATTGTTAAGTCTGTATATGTGTCCTGATCTACAAGCTTTTTCCATTGCATCGACTTTATCTTCTGTAACTCTAACTCTTCTTGCGATTTCTATATCTCCAGTTCTCATTGCATCAAGTGATGATTCGACTGCATAGATTACTTTATCCAGCATATCAATCAGTTCTTCTTTTGATTCCGATGAATAAGGTAAATCATTTTCTATAGAATTCTGTGCTAATTCTGCAATATTATCTGCATGATCACCTATTCGTTCTATATCATTCACTGTATTAAACAGTCCATCTACCACAATACGATCTTCTAATGAAATTTCTGAATTCGAAAGACTTATAAGATAGTCTATTATTTCTCTTTCCATCTTATTTATATCTTTTTCGATTCTAAAAACTTCTTGAACTTTATTTGAATCTTTATCTATAAAAGCATCTACAGATCTTTGAACATTTTCCTTAGCTATAGTCCCCATATTTATACATTCTTTAAATGCACTTTCAAGTGCAATCGAAGGAGTTCCAAGCATACGTTTATCAAGGTGAGTAACCATTCCTGGGCCGATTTCTTCTTTAAGCGGAATTACAGTTTCTGCAAACTTAACTATAAATCCAGCTATTGGAAATTGTATTACGACATTTACTACATTAAATAATGTATGTGCATTTGCTATTTGTCTACCTATATCATTTGGATCTAACTGTGTAACAATATAAGTTATTGGAATATGAAGCAGAAACGCAAATAAAATTGTCCCTATTACATTAAATGTAAGGTGCATTACAGCTGCACGTTGTGCATTTTTGCTAGCTCCTATACTTGAAATAAGTGCAGTAGTACAAGTTCCTATATTATCTCCATAAAGTATAGGAAGCGCTGCCGCCAAAGGAAGCATACCTTCTGATGCAAGAGCCAAAAGAATTCCAATAGATGCTGAAGAACTTTGAAGAAGTAATGTTATTCCAAATCCCATTAATATTCCTAAAAATGGATTACTTCCAAAGGTTACAAGCATATGTCTGAAACCTTCTACCTCTTTCAAAGGCTTTACGGCATCTTTCATATAAACCATTCCTACAAAGAGTATCCCAAAACCTATAAGTATATCTGCATAATGCTTACTCTTTGCATTTTTTTTAGTTATTAAAATAATCATACCAATTCCTACTGCTACTGGCGCTATTTGCTCTAAATTAAATGAAACAAGCTGCGCTGTAACCGTAGTTCCAACATTTGCCCCCATTATTACCCCAATCGCTTGAGATAGTTGCATTATTCCAGCATTTACAAAGCCTACAACCATTACCGTAGTCGCAGAAGAGCTCTGGATAATTCCCGTAACAAAAATACCTACAAAAACTGCTACAAGTCTATTTTTCGTAAGTAGACCTATTATAGATTTCAATTTATCTCCTGCTGCTTTTTGTAGTCCAGACCCCATAAGATTCATTCCGTAAAGGAATAGCCCTAATCCTGCAACTACTTCTAAAAAGATTGTAAAGTACATTTATGACCTCCAAAAATTATATAAAGAAATTCCTTGTCTATTTTAACAAAAAAAGTGACTTTATGATAGTATAAATTTAAAATATTTTTGATTAGTTTGTAAATTTCATCATTAATAGCTGTGCCATTTTGAGTCCATCTACCGAAGCGCTCATAATTCCACCAGCGTATCCTGCCCCTTCGCCGGTTGGATAAAGCCCTGCTAAATTAAGCGATTCACCATCTTCTGTTCTTAAAATTCTTACTGGTGAAGAGCTTCTTGTTTCGACACCCGTTAGGATTGCATCTTCCATATCAAAACCTTTTAATTTTTTCCCCATCCCAATTATAGCTTCTGAAATAGATCTTGTTATAATTTCTGGATAAAGTTTATCAAGTCTTGCAAATTTGTATCCAGGCATATATGATGGCGTTACACTTCCAAGTTCTATGGTTTCTCTTTTGTTTATAAAGTCTGAAACTTTTTGAACTGGTGCGAAATAATTTTTTCCACCTAATTCAAATGCATCTTTCTCTATTTTTCTTTGAAATTCGATTCCGCCTAATATCCCTTCTGAAAAATCTACTTTATCAACATTACACAGAATTGCACTATTAGCATTTTCTAAATCTCTTGCATTATAACTCATGCCATTAACAACTACCATCTCTGGCTCTGATGAAGATGCTATGACCTTGCCTCCTGGACACATACAAAATGTATAACAAGATCTTCCCGTACTACTTTGATGTGTAAGATGGTATTCGGCTGATTTAAGCTTTGGATGATCATATAATTCCTTATACTGACTTTTATCTATCATTATCTGAGGATGTTCTATTCTAAAACCTACTGCAAATGGCTTTTGTTCCATTTTTATTTCGTTGTTTGCGAGCATCTCAAAGGTGTCTCTTGCACTATGACCTATTGATAATATAGCCGCATTTGTGTAAAACGGTTTACCATTTACAATGAATCCTTCTAGTTCTCCATTATTTATAATTAAATCTTCTACTTTACTCTCAAAATGAACTTCTCCACCTAAGTTTATAATTTCATTTCTTATATTTTTTACTACATCTATTAAGATATCTGTTCCTACATGAGGCTTATGCGAATATATAATTTCTTCAGAAGCTCCAAAATGATGTAAATCTTCTAAAATCAGATTTACTCTTTTGTCTTTTATTCTAGTTGTAAGTTTTCCATCAGAGAATGTACCTGCTCCACCTTCTCCAAATTGAACATTAGAATCTTTATTAAAAATTCCTTTTTCCCAAAATAATTCTACGTCCTGCTTTCTAAAATCAACTGACTTCCCTCTTTCAAAAACAACTGGTTTATAACCGTTTCTAGCAAGTTCTAGCGCAGCAAAAAGTCCCGCTGGTCCAAGTCCTACCACGGCAACCCTATTTAATATTTTTTTATCTCCAAACTTTATTTTTTCTGGAATATATTTATCTATACTCAAAATATCTTTATTGTTCTCTATATTTACATTCTTTTCTTTAGTATCTACATATACCTGATATACAAAATTTATAGGCTTTTTCCTTGCATCTATAGATTCTCTTGTAATTCTATATTCAAAATCGCTAATTCTCAATTTCCTCGAGATATGCCTTCTTATAATATCATGTTTTTCTTCATCTAATCCTACTTTTATATTCGAAATTTGTATCATTTAACCCTCTACTATATTTATATTTATTTTTGTATATTCATCCAATCCTAGTTCACAAAGTTCTGCTAAAATGGTTTTTTTTAGCACTTCTATCATAATTGATAATTCTGTCGTCTTCTTAAAAAAATAACTATTATCAAAAACAATTAAATCTAATTCATCTTCTATTTTACTATAAGTGCTTTTTAAGTAATAGGCTCTTATTTTAAATAAAATATTACTGTAATTAATCTCTATATCTTCCTCAAATACATCATAATCATATACCCCTTTAAAAGGGCTTATTTGTTCTACCAAAACAAACATAGTTATTCCACCATTTCCATATATTCAAATTCTTTTTGCCCGCTTAATGACGGTATACTAATTTTCCTAGATTTTGAGACTTCTGTTTTTATATCTAAATTTTTTTCTAAAGCATTCAATAAATAATCTTTTTCTACAAAATATCTATACAGCGCTTTTTCATTACCTATGACTTTTATTTCGTATGGTTGACTTATAGGTACACTGTTTATATTTATGTGGTTTCCAGCCAAAGTGATTTCTGAATTTGCGGTCAATATTTGATTGTTAACTGCAATAACCTCACCACTAGCCTTTTTTATATTATTTACTAGTTTTAAGAGTATCCGATTTGACTCTATATCAAAAGCTATATTTTTATTTGAATCCATTGGTTCTAATTTTATTATGATTCCTTCACCTGAAATTTTTTCTAGTCCAAGTGATATTCTGTAGCTTTCATATTTTTGTTTTTCTTCACCTTTTAATCCCATATTTTCTTTTTCATATTGCTTCTGAAGCTTTGTATACTGACGATTTAAAGAACTTAATTTATCTTCTAAATCATACATATCCTTTTTTTCTTTATTTATTTGAGATATTATTTCTCTAGATACAAATGAGGTGTATGCATTATACTGGATAGGACTTTTCATTTGTATTATAAGTAATATTCCTAAAAATAAAGAGAGGATAAAATATTCAAAAGAAATTGTTCTTTTATTCATATTAAAATCCTCCCTCTGCTATATGCTTTTCATAATCGTTACTCAGTTATTTCAAAACCGTTCTCTTTATATATTTCTAATATATGTGCCCAAATCTCTTCTGCACCTATCTTCTTAAGTGCACTTATAGGAAATATTTGTTCCCCTACAAGATTTAGCTTCTTTTTAATAGCTAATTTAGATTTCGCAGCATCATTTCTTGTTACCTTATCTGATTTTGTCGCAATTATAGAAACAGGTATATCGTAATGTCTTACAAATTCAATCATCATTACATCTTCTTCCTTCGGTTCATGTCTTATGTCAACTAAAATGAACACGTGTACAAGATTTTTAGAATTTATAAAATACTCTTCCATAACCTTGCCCCAAGAAGCTTTTTCTTCTTTTGAAAGCTTTGCATATCCATATCCTGGAAGATCTACAAGATAAAACTCTCTATTTATCTTATAAAAATTTATGGTTCTAGTTTTTCCAGGAGTCTGGCTTACTCTCGCCATTCTTTTTCTATTTAATAAAGTATTTATAGATGATGATTTTCCTACATTAGAGCGTCCTACAAACGCAATTTGTGGAAGGCCATCATCTGGGTACTGTTCTTTTTTTACAGCACTCATATTCATTTGAATATCTCTTATTTTCATTTTTCTCCTCTGTCTAAAGCAAGTTCTAAAACTTCATTCATGTGTGTAACAAAGTGAAATTTCATTTTAGATTTTACTTCTTCTGGTATTTCTTCATAATCTGCTTCACAGTCCTTAGGCATTATAATGGTATCTACACCTGCTCTAAAAGCAGCAAGTACTTTTTCCTTAATTCCTCCTACTGCTAAAACTTTACCGCGAAGTGTAATTTCTCCAGTCATAGCTATATTGGATTTTACTGGAATATTTGAAAGCGCAGAAAGAACAGCTGTAACCATAGTTATTCCCGCTGAAGGACCATCTTTTGGAATTGCACCTTCTGGAATATGGATATGAATATCCTTTTTAGAGTAGAAATCTGGTGATATTTCATAATCTTTAGCAATTGTTCTTATATATGTTATACCAGCTCTTGCTGATTCTTTCATAACATCTCCAAGCTTTCCTGTAAGTTCAATTTTTCCATTACCATCCATAACAGAAACTTCTATATTTAAAGTTTCTCCACCAACTTGAGTCCAAGCCATACCTGTGACTTCACCAATTTTACTACCTTGTGAAACCATATCTCTTTTTACAAGTTCCTTACCTAAATATGTTTTTATGTCATTTTTAGTAAGTTCTAATGCGGATAGTTCTGGATTTTTTACTTTTTGAACGGCTACTTTTCTACAAATTTTTCCAATTTGTCTTTCAAGTTTTCTTACTCCAGATTCTCTTGTATAGCTATTTATTAAGAATTTTATAGATTCATCATCTAATTTTATAAACTCTTCAGCTAAGCCATTCTCTTCTAATTGTTTCTTTATAAGGTATTTTTTAGAAATTTCTAGTTTTTCAAGTTCTGTATATCCTGAAATTTCAATAACTTCCATTCTGTCTAAAAGCGGTCCTGGTATAGTTGACAATGAATTTGCCGTAGTTATAAACATAACTTTAGATAAATCAAAAGGGACTTCTAAATAGTGGTCTACAAAATCTTTATTCTGTTCAGGGTCAAGCACTTCTAAAAGTGCTGAAGCTGGATCTCCCCTAAAATCAGATGCCATTTTGTCTATTTCGTCAAATAAAAATACTGGATTAGCAACTTTTATATCTTTTATTGAATTTATTATTCTTCCTGGAATCGCGCCTACATAAGTTCTTCTATGGCCTCTTATTTCAGCCTCATCTCTAAGTCCACCTAATGAAATTCTCACAAATTTTCTATCCATAGCTTTTGCTAGAGATTTTGCAATTGAAGTTTTTCCAACTCCTGGAGGTCCAACTAAACATATTATCGGAGCTTTCATTTTATCGCTAAGCTGTCTAATCGCCAAAAATTCTATAATTCTTTCCTTTACCTTTTCTAGACCATAATGATCTTCTTCTAACACTTCGATAGACTTGTTTAAGTCTTTATTATCAACTGTAAATTCTCTCCAAGGTAAATCTAATATCGTTTCTATATAATTTCTTGTAACGCTATAATCAGAAGATGCAGAATTCATTCTAGAAAGTCTGTCTATTTCTTTTTCAATTTTCTTTGTAATCGTATCTGAAAGTTCTAATTTCTTTAATCTCTCTTTGAAGCTTTCAATATCTTCTAAGATGTTGTCGTCCTCACCTAATTCTTTTTGTATTGCCTTTATCTGTTCTCTAAGATAATAATCTTTTTGAATTTTCGATACTTGATTTTTTACTCTCTTATCAACCTTTTTTCTTATTTCTACAGTTTCTAGTTCCTCTTTTATAGCTAAATATATAGCCTGAAGCCTTTTTTCAACATCTACTTGTTCTATTAAGCTTTGAAGTAACTCAGGTTTTAGTGTTATATAACTTGCTACAGTATCCGCAAACACAGAAGGTTGTTCTAAATCTGTAAGCTGTTCAAAAATCACTTGAGAATTTTTCCCAGTTTCTTTCATCAATTCATCAAAAGCCTCAAAAATCATATCCATTAATGCAAATACTTTTTTCTCGCTTCTTATTACCCTGTCATTCACCCCTTCTATATCTCCTATAAAAAAAGGCTCACTTGCATCTATTTTGGATATTTTCCCTCGACTTAAACCTTCTACTAAAACTCTAACATTACTGCCTGGAATTTTAAGCATTTGTTTTATTTTACATATAGTTCCGTATTTATAAAAATCGTCTTCTACAGGAAGTTCTATATCAACATTTTTTTGAGTAGTTAGAAATATAATCTGTTCATTCTCCATTGCTTCCTCAAGTGCTTTTATAGACTTCTCTCTTGCAACTTCAAAATGCGTTATAGTAGATGGAAATATTGCTAATCCTCTTAGAGGTAAAATCGGTAATTTATATATTTCTTTTTTTCTTCTCGCTGCCATAACTTTTTCCTTTCTCTATTTCCTCTGTATAATTATAGATTATAACTCTATTACTATCAAGAACTTTAAAGAAATTTTAAAAAAAATATAAACCTTCATATAAAATTCAGGTTTATATTTTACATATTTTAATTTTAAGCTGTTTCTGAGTTGAGTTCTAAAAGCTGACCATCTTCAGTAATCATTGTAGGTGGTTCTCCATTTTCTATGCACGCTTTTGTAACTATAACTTTCTTTATATCTTTTCTAGACGGTGTCTCAAACATTACATCCAGCATTACTTTTTCAAGAATACTTCTTAACCCTCTAGCCCCAGTTTTTCTTTGAAGTGCTCTTGATGCAACTGACACTAAAGCATCATCTTCAATTTCAAGTTCTACGCCATCCATTTCAAAAAGACGTATATACTGTTTAACTAACGCATTTTTAGGTTCTTTAAGAATTTTTATCAAGGCATCTTCATCAAGTTGCTTTAATGAAACTAGTATAGGTACACGGCTTACAAACTCCGGAATTATACCGTATTTTATAAGATCTTGTGTTTCTATCTTTTCAAGTATAGCACTGTTTTCAATCTCTTTATTTGAAGATATTTTAGCTCCAAATCCAAGAGTTTTGTCGCCCATTCTTCGTTTTATAATCTCTTCCATTCCATCAAAAGCTCCCCCTAGTATAAATAATATATTAGTGGTATCTATTTGGATAAATTCTTGATGCGGATGTTTTCTTCCACCTTGTGGCGGAACATTTGCTTTTGTCGATTCTATTATTTTAAGAAGTGCTTGCTGAACACCTTCTCCTGAAACATCTCTTGTTATAGATGTATTTTCTGATTTTCTAGCAATCTTGTCTATCTCGTCTATATAAATTATACCTTTTTGTGCTTTTTCAACATCATAATTTGCTGATTGTATTAGCTTTAAAAGTATATTTTCAACATCTTCTCCTACATAGCCTGCTTCTGTAAGTGCAGTTGCATCCGCTATAGCAAATGGCACATTTAGTATTTTAGCTAAAGTCTGTGCTAAAAGTGTCTTTCCTGACCCTGTAGGTCCTAGTAAAAGTACATTACTCTTTTGAAGTTCTACATCACCAGGTGCGTTTGTTGAATTTATTCTTTTATAGTGATTATAGACTGCTACAGAAAGTGTTCTTTTCGCTTCATTTTGCCCTATAACATATTCATCCAATATTTTTTTTATCTCATGTGGTTTTGGAAGCTCAGAAAAATCATTTACTTCTTCTATTTTTATCTCTTCGCTTATTATTGACTCACACAACTTTATGCATTCATTGCATATATAAATATCATTTGGACCTGCTACAAGTCTTTTTACTTGATCTTGTGTTTTTCCGCAAAATGAACATTTAACTGATGATCTATCGTCATTTGATTTCATTTTTTTCTCCTTTTTTATGGCCTTTTTTCAAACACTTTATCAATCAATCCATATTCTACCGCTTCATACGATGACATAAAAGTATCTCTTTCTGTATCTTTTTCTATTACTTCTATCGATTGTCCAGTTCTTTCTGATAATATTTTATTCAAACTTTCTCTCATTTTAAGAATTCTTTCAGCTTGAATTTTTATATCTGAAGCTTGTCCTCTGGCTCCACCACTAGGTTGATGAATCATTATTTCTGCATTTGGAAGTGCAAATCTTTTTCCCTTTGCCCCCGCATTTAGTAAAAACGCTCCCATAGAAGCTGCCATTCCTATACATATCGTTGAAACATCAGGTTTTATATATTGCATAGTATCATATATTGCCATACCTGACGTTATCGATCCACCTGGACTGTTTATATATAAAAATATATCTTTATCTGGATCTTCCGCTTCTAAAAAAAGCATTTGTGCTACAACCAAAGATGCCGTAACATCATTTACTTCATCACTTAAAAATATTATCCTGTCTTTTAGAAGTCTTGAGTATATGTCATAACTTCTTTCGCCTCTTCCTGTTTGTTCGACTACCACTGGTACATAAGACATAAATTTCCCTCCTCTTGTTTTTCGTTAATTATTCAAAATACAGTAGCAAGAGCTACTGTATTTTGAAAATTTTTCTATACTAGTTTTGCGCTTTCTAATAGTAAATCTACAGTTTTTCTAGCTACTATTGTACTTTTTATTCCTGTTTCTTGTGAGTTATGGAAAATTTCTTTTACTTTATCAACTTCTATTTTGTATATTTCAGCCATTTTTACATATTCTGTTTCAAGATCTGCATCTGTAGCTTCTATATTTTCTGCTTTTGATACAGCCTCTACCGCTAAGCTTATTTCTACTCTCTTCTTAGCATCTTCTTTCATTTGCTCTGCAAGCATTTCTTTATTTGTGCCTGTATACTGGAAGTATGTTTTTAGATCCATTCCTTGGTAGCTTAGGTTGTATTCGAAATCTTTCATCATATTTTCTATTTCACTTTTAATCATCGCTTCTGGAATTTCAACTTCCATTTTTTCAGCAAGTTTTTCAACAAGTTCATTTTTCATTGTATCTTCTGCATATTTTTTCTTTTTATCTGCAAGTTTTACTTTTATATCTGATTTAAGTTCTTCTAATGTATCGAATTCAGTAGTATCTTTTACAAACTCATCGTCTATAGCTGGAAGTTGTTTTTCTTTTATTTCGTTAATTTTAACTGCAAATACAGCTTCTTTGCCTTTTAGCTCGTCTGAATTGTAATCTTCTGGGAAAGTTACTGTAACGTCTTTTTCTTCTCCTATTTTCATACCCAAAAGTTGGTCTTCAAAACCTGGTATAAAAGTATTAGAACCTACTACTAAGCTATAATTTTCAGCTTTTCCGCCTGGAAATTCAACTCCATCAACGCTTCCACAGAAATCTAAAGATATATTGTCTTGTGCTATTATTGCTCTATCTTCTACTGCTATAAGTCTAGCATTTTGCTCTTGCATTTGCTTTAATTCAGCATCAACATCTTCTTCTGTTACTTCTGATTCTATTTTTTTAACTTCTAAGCCTTTATATTCACCTAGCTTTACTTCTGGCTTTACTTCAACAGTAACTACCATTACTAAGTCTTTTCCTTTTCCGATTTCTTCTACATCAAGAGATGGTCTATCTATTACATCAAGATTTAGCTCTTCTACAGCTTTTTTATAGTTTTCTGGAAATACTACATCGATAGCATCTTCAAAGAAAACACCTTCTCCATACATTTTTTCAATTACCGCTCTTGTAGCTTTACCTTTTCTAAATCCCGGAATATTGAATTTTGATTTGTTCTGATTATATGCCTTTTGACAAGCTGCCTCAAAAGCATCGCTTCCTACTGTTATTTTCAGTGTAACTACATTATTTTCTTGTTTTAAAATCTGGTTCATTTTTCCTCCTAAATATATATTAATAATTTTATTTTCTTGTTTTAAATATAATTCAACTTTTACATTATATCACATGCTCTATATTTTTAAAAGTTATTATTCAAATATTTTAGCTAGAACTGCTATACATCTATCAAATTCTATAAAATAAGGACTAGTTGCTATTAATACAAGTTTTGCATTTTTTATAGCAGTCTTTATAAGTGCCAATTTTTGATCATATTTTATATAATCCATATCTTTTGAAAAAAAATCTAAATCTAAATCTAATATATAATCTCTTTCATAATCATAATTATTAAATTCTTCAATTTTATAAAGTGAATCTATACAGTAAAATTCATTTATAACGCCTACATCCATCAAGGGTTTTATAAAATCACCTACATTTAGTTGTGTATTCGTATATAAATAAGCTATAAGATTTTCAAGTTCTATTTCATTTTTATAGCTATAATCCTTGTAATCTAAATTAAGCTTTTCAAATTCAGATTTTAAAATTTTATTATTACTATTCAAAACTTCTTTATATTCATCAAACGAAACATTAGGACTTCTAAGATCTTTATGTTGATCTATATGAATAAAATCATATTTTTTATTAGTTCTTAAAAATAATTCATAGGAGAAATAAAATGAGTGATTATGATTATCAAATATATATACTTCTTTATCTTTGAGTTTTATAAAATGTTCTAATCCCAAACATTTATTTTCAATATCATTTTCATCAAGTTCTATAAATGCAGCGCAATTTGATTCTTTAATATCATTTAGACAGCCTTCTTTTAGTTTTGGAACCACAATATCTTTACACCATCTTTTTTCATAAGAAAATAAATTATTTGATATTGGTAAATATATTTTTATTTTTTCACTATAAGCTTTCACATTTAAACTCCTATTTAATTCAATTCATATTTTCGATATATTAATACTTAATTATATACATTATTTTTAATTATCATTATCGGCTTAAAGCATTAACATATCAAGTATTTTAAATATCTTAAAGCCATTGACATTATGTCTTATCCATGTTATCATAAAGGAAGTAGATATTCTACTAAATTTTAATTTTTAATAGATTTTTGGAGGACACGAAATGAAACAAGGTATCGTAAAATGGTTTAACGCTGAAAAAGGATTTGGATTTATATCTGTAGAAGGAGAAAATGATGTATTTGTACACTTCTCTTCAATCCAAACAGACGGATTCAAAACTTTAGAAGAAGGACAAAACGTAGAATTTGAAATAGTACAAGGCGCTAGAGGACCTCAAGCTGCTAACGTAACTAGAATCTAATTTGTCAGTATTTATCTGATTCTTTTAATGTATACCGAAAGTTTTAGGCTTCGAAAATTTGTTTTAAAATTTTTACATAGCTTTTTATAATTAGAATATTATAAAGTAACTTAGTATAGATTAATTCAACAGATCAAAAAAGAGGGTTTTAAACCCTCTTTTTTGTGTTTCTATAAGAATTTTTTAAGCGCTCTAGGTTTTCCTAGTACTTCACTCATAACTATAGCTCGTCTCAATTCTTTTTTATCATTCAGCTCTAAATTAATTTTTTCCTTAACTTTCACTTTGTTCTTATTTGAATTTTCCATATGCTTTTCATCTAAATTATACGCAGCTGCTTCCTTTTTATGGAATTCGCTGATTTTTTTAGGTATAGTTTCTTCTGAATTGATTGTCTCATTTTGAACTACTTCAGCTTTTTCTATTTTTATATTAGATGATTTAGGTTTAGTATCTTTAATTTTAGCCTCTGCACTTGTTTTAAGCTTAGCTAATTCTCTTTTTATCGTATCGATATCCTCAAAATTAAATCCACTTTTAGTCTTGTTATTTTCATTGATTTTTTTAAATATCTGAGGTAAAGCATAAAATATAGCAATAAATATTAATATATCCATTTATTCACCTTCTTATTTTTCTTCAGTTCCTGATATGCTCTCTCTCATTTTTGTGTCTGCCATTATATTCTTCATATTGTAGTAGTCCATAATTCCAAGGTTTCCATTTTCAAATGCATTTGCAATTGCTTGAGGTATCTTAGATTCTGCTTCTACAAGCTTAGCTTGCATCTCCACAACAAGCGCTTTCATTTCTTGTTCCTGCGCTATCGCCATAGCTCTTTTTTCTTCAGCTTTTGCCTGTGCAATTTTCTTATCCGCTTCGGCTTGATCTGTTTGAAGCTGTGCACCTATATTTCTTCCGATATCTATATCCGCTATATCTATAGATAATATCTCAAATGCAGTTCCTGAATCTAGACCTTTCGATAAAACTACTTTTGATATTCTGTCTGGATTTTCAAGCACATCCTTATGTTGTTCTGCACTACCTACCGTAGTAACTACCCCTTCACCAACTCTGGCAATTATAGTTTCTTCTCCTGCTCCTCCAACTAAACGCTCTATATTTGCTCTAACAGTTACTCTAGCTTTTACTTTAACTTCTATTCCATCTTTTGCTACTGCTGAGATAATTGGTGTTTCTATAACTTTAGGGTTTACGGATACTTTAACCGCCTCTAGCACGTCTCTTCCCGCAAGGTCTATTGCTGCAGCTTGTTCAAATTCAAGCATTATATTTGCCCTTTGTGCTGCAATAAGTGCATTTACTACCATATTAACATCTCCACCGGCAAGGTAGTGTGCTTCTAATTTATCGATTGTTAAGTCAAGTCCTGCTTTAGTCGCTTTTATCATCGGATTAACTATATTAGAAGGTTTAACTCTTCTTATATTCATTCCAACTAGTGTAAGTATAGATATCTTTACACCTGAAAATATTGCAGTAATCCAAAGCCCCACTGGTATAAATCTAAAAAATGCTACTATAAGCAGTAGAATTATTAAAAACATAAATAAAAAACCGAAATCAAACATTATAGATCTCCTTCCATTTCCCTAACTAAAATTTTTGTTCCATCAACATAAGTCACTTTAACAAATTTTCCTTTTTCTATGAGTTTGTCTTCTGAAACCACATCCAATACTCTTCCTTCTATTTTGGCTTTACCAGTAGGTCTTAAAGTACTTTCTGCAACTCCCACTTTTCCTATATAGGATTTCAAATCTTGACTACTAATATATCCATCCTCTTTCTTTAAAGCTGAAGATAATATTAAAGTTTTTTTCATTTTGTCATTAGGAATTAGCTTAATCATTATATAAAGCAATATAGCTATTATTGCAAAACTTACAAATATAGCTAGCATAAGTCCTAAAAATGTATCAGTCATCAGTGATAACGACCAAATAACCACTATAGCCCCAACAGTTCCTAAAATACCCCCCGGCACAAAAAGCTCCGCAAATATAAGTGCTACTCCAATGGCCAAAAACAAACTATACATAAATTATACCTCCTATCGTATTTCAATTATACCCTATTTTGTAATTAAATCGTTACAATTTAATTACTAAATTTTATTTTCTTAAAAAAAAGCCAAGATATAGTTATTATCTTGACCTTTTCAATTTCATTTTTAAATTTATTTACTTAGTTGCGCAGTTATTTTTTTACCTTTAATCTTTACATTTTTCATTTTTGAAAGCACTGTATTTTCATACTTTGAAGGTATTTCAAAGAAGCTATAGTTATCAAAAAGATCTATTGAGCCTATATGTTTTCCCTGGATATCACATTCACCCGCTACTGCACCAACAATATCTGCTACTCTAACTTTGCTTTTCTTACCTACGTTTATATGGAATCTTACCATTCCTTTTTCCGCTTTATCTGAACGAGTTCTTTTTCCTGATCTGTCAGATTGTTTTTTATCATAATCTCCAAAATTAATATTTTCTTTTTCTTGAAGTTGTAAGTTTTCTTTTAATACAAGCGCTAAGAATGTCTCAAGTTCTATACCTGACTCTTTTATTTTTTCTATAACTTCATAATATGAATCTATATCTTCTGGAAGATTTCTAGAATTTACATTTGCTATATAATTATTTAAAACTTTATCTTTTATTTCAGCATATCTAGGAATTTTGATTTCTTCCATTTCACATTTAGCATATTTTTGGATATTTTTTAATCTGTCTACATCTCTTCCAAAAACAAACGAATATGATTTTCCTGTTTTTCCAGCTCTTCCAGTTCTTCCTATTCTATGCACATATTGCTCATCTTCTTGTGGTAAATCATAGTTGAATACTATATCAACATTTTTTATATCAAGACCTCTTGCTGCTACATCTGTAGCAATAAGCATATCTACATTACCTTTTTTGAATCTGTCCATAACATAGTCTCTTTTTTGCTGCTTCATATCGCCATGAAGTCCTTCTACTGAGTATCCTCTTGCTTGCATGTCATAAGTCAGTTCATCTACCATTCTCTTTGTATTACAGAAAACAATCGATTTTCTAGCATCTTCAAGCTGAACAATTCTTGAAAGAACTTCTGCTTTATCTGTATTTCTAACTCTTACATATTTTTGAACTATTCTATCTACAGTTACTTGCTTACTTGCCACTCTTATAATTTCTGGCTCCGTAAGGTATCTTTTCGCTAAATTTGCTATTTCTTTAGGCATAGTCGCTGAAAATAACATTGTCTGTCTATTCTCATCTGTCTGCTTTAGGATTTCTTCAATATCTTCAATGAATCCCATATCTAGCATTTCATCAGCTTCATCAAGTACTGCAAATTTAACTTCTCCAAGCTTTAACGTTTTTCTTTTTATATGATCTAAAACTCTACCTGGCGTTCCTACAATTATCTGAGCGCCCTGTTTTATATTTTTTATCTGTCTATCTATGCTTTCCCCACCATATACAGCGGTAACTTTTACCTTACTGTATTTGCAAATTTTGTTTATCTCATCAGAAACCTGAACTGCCAGCTCTCTAGTAGGACAAAGTATTATTGCTTGTGGTTTTGCTAAAGATTTATCTATTTGTTCAACTATCGGTATTGAAAATGCCATAGTTTTTCCAGTTCCAGTTTGCGACTGCCCAATAAAGTCTTTTCCAGATAATCCTAGTGGGATTGCTTGCTCCTGTATAGTAGTAGGATTTTCAAACCCTCTATCTTTTATTGACTTTAATATTTCTGGTGACAAATTTAAATCTTCAAATTTCATATTATTCATTATATATCCTTTCAAATTTAGGTATTTGGCTTTAACCAAACAATTTCTTGCTTTCCATTTTTTTTGAGATACTCGTTGGTTAGTCTAAAGTGATTATTCCCAAAAAATCCTTTATGACACGAAAAAGGACTCGGATGATTAGATGTTAGCACATAGTGCTTTTCCTTATCAACTAGCTTAGCTTTCTCTATCGCATAATTTCCCCATAGTATAAATACTATCGGATCTTTTCTTTGGTTCATTTTATAGATTACCATATCAGTAAACTGCTCCCAGCCTAATTTTTTATGAGAACCTGGTGATGATTTTCTTACAGTAAGTATGCTATTTAAAAGAAGCACACCTTGATCTACCCAATCTGTAAGATCCCCATCTTCTCTTAGAACTCCATATTCCGAATTTAACTCCTGAAACATATTTTTTAGTGATGGTGGATTTTTAATACCACTATTTACACTAAAACACATTCCATTAGCCTGACCTTGACCATGATATGGATCTTGTCCTATTATCACAACCTTTACATCAGAATAATCTATTCGTCTAAATATTTCAAAGACATCATTTTTAGGAGGATATATTACTTCATTTTTATACTCTTCACTTAGTATATCTAACAATTTCATAAAGTAATCTTTTTTAAATTCATCTCTAAAAATATCCTTCCAATGAGGTTTTATTCCATTTAAACCAAAACTTTTTTCAAAGTCTAGATTTAAATTTTTAGAAATATTTTCCTTAAAGAGTTCTAATTTTCCCATCTTAGCTTCTAGGTTTATTACCAACATATTTTCTACACTTTTACGACTTACTACATAATAGTCTCCAATAAGGGGATCTCTGTTTTTCTGACTTACTTCTGCACTAAATATTTTACTTATATCTAGCTTCCCGCAATACGGCTTTTTATTTATTTGGAAAAGGCATACCTTTTGAAAGTATATAGTTATTTTTTCTAAATATTCATCATGATTACTTGAATCATCTACATCTATATTTTTTAACAACTCTATATTATACTCTTTCTGTGTTTCTTCTAGCAATTCTACAATTTTTTCTTCTATAGAACATTTATTTAATATGATATCAATCTTGTTCTTTTGAAATTCAATTTGCTCCTCTTTGGAACCTTCAAACATTATTAGGTCTGAAAAGTCTATATCTTTATTAAGTTTTTTATAAATATAATAGGTAAGTAAATTTATGCCTATTTTATTTTTTATAGATATAGTTCTCCTTATATTTTGGTATAGTTCATATGAATTATTAACAGATTTATTAAATTCTGTATTTGCTAATATAACTGGAGCCAAAGAAGATATCATACTTCCTTTTCCTTTATTAAAAAAACATTTGTAAAGCTCTAATTCATCATTAAGCCTTTTATAGTCTATTTTAACCTCAAGCGCTTGCTCTATTGGAAATAAACACCTCGTGGTAAGATAAACAATATTTTTATTTCCAAATATGGCAATATTTTTGTAAATCCCCTTAACTTTCATAATTACATTTTTTCTGGAGCTTCCATTCCAAGTATCCACAGTGCATTTTTAAGTGCAACTCTTGTAGACTCCACAACTGAAATATAAGCTTTCTTATGACTCTCCTCACTATTTATTATGTGGTTATCATGATAGAATTTATTAAAGGCTTGTGCTAAATCAAGTGCAAATCTAGCTACATGATGTGGCTCATTTTTTGACTGAGCTCTTAAAAGTACATCTTCAAAAGAATCTAATACTCTTACAATATCCATAACATCTTCATTCTGAGAAAGTATAGTATAGTCTATATCAATCTGAGGTGTTATTTCTACTTTTCTAAGAAGTGAACAACATCTTGTATGAGTATACTGAACATAAGGACCAGTTTCTCCTTCAAAGCTAAGTGTTCTTTCCCAAGAGAATTGATAATCTTTTATTCTGCTATTTGAAAGTTCTTGGAAGACTATAGCGCCTACTCCTACTTGTTTTGCTACTAAATCCAAGTTCTCTAGGTCAGGATTTTTTTGAACTATTATTTCTTTAGTTTTTTCTATAGCTCTGTTCAATACATCCTCTAAAAATACCACTCTTCCTTTTCTTGTAGAAAGTGTTCCTTCTTCAAGTGAAACAGTTCCAAATTGAACATGTACACAATCTTTTGCCCACTCATTGCCCATAAGTTCTACCACTTTTTTCCACTGTCTAAAGTGAAGTTCCTGCGGTGTACCTACAACATATATATTTTTATAAAAATCATATGTTTCTTTTCTGTATATAGCTGCCGCTATATCTCTTGTTATATAAAGTGTTGAGCCGTCTTTTTTCATTATAAGTGCTGGCGGCATATTATATTCTTCTAGGTCTACAATCTTAGCACCTTGAGAATCCTGAAGAATACCTTTATTTTCCATCATTTCTATGACTCTAGGCATTTTATCTGAATAAAAACTTTCTCCTGCGAATGAATCATATTCTATGCCAAGCATTTCATATACTTTATTAAATTCTTTAAGCGAAACATCTCTTATCCACTGCCATAGTTCTTTAGCTTCTTCATCTTGATCTTCAAGCTTTTTAAACCATTCTCTGGCTGCGTCTTCCATTTCTGGATTTTGTTCTGCTTTTTCATGAAATTCTATATAAAGCTTCAAAAGTTCATTTATAGGATCTTTTTCTATAATTTCTCTATCTCCCCAAGCTTTATATGCAACTATAAGCTTTCCGAACTGAGTACCATAATCACCTAAATGATTTATAGCTATAGTATTAAATCCTAAAAATTTGTACAATCTATGAAGCGCATGACCTATAACAGTCGTTCTAATATGGCCTATGTGAAATGGTTTTGCTATATTAGGAGAAGAATATTCTACTATAGTCGTTCTATTTTGTCCATAGCCATTCTTTCCAAAATTTTCACTTTCTGTAAGACATTTTCCTATTACATCTTTTACCCAAATGTCTTTATTTAAGAAGAAATTCACATATCCTCCAAGGCTTTTTATCTCTTTTACACTATCTGGCGTTTCCATTTTTTCAGCTAAATCTAATGCAATTTGATTTGGAGCTTTTCTAAACTCTTTTGCTAATCTGAAACAAGGAAATGCATAATCTCCCATATCCACATTTGGCGGGATTTCTAATAATGAAATTATATCTTCTAGTTCAAGATTTTCTAGCTGCTGTTTTAATATAATGGCAATTTCTTTTTTAAAATCCATATTAACCTCCTATACAAAATCTATCTGTTTTTATGAATAAAAAAACTCGTCTCTTTATAATAAAGAGACGAGATCTTCCCGTGTTACCACTCTTTTTGGCATAATGCCCACTCTATATTCTATAACGTGAATGACCCGTACTTTTTATTTTTTTAAAGCATCCTCAAAGTTTCTATTCGAAATCAAACCATACCAAGCTTCCACCATTCTTGGTTCTCTATAAAGGCTATTGTATTTCTACTTTTCTCATCAAAGGATTATATTAAATTTGCATACTCTATAAAGATACCACATTTTTCCAAAAAACGCAATAGTATTTTATTGTATACTATTTTAAATTTGTACTTTAAAATTTTTAAGTCTAAGTGCATTTGTAACCACCGATACAGAACTTAGGCTCATTGCAGCGCCTGCAATCATTGGATTTAAAAGTGGCCCTCCAAATATATGCAAAATACCCATAGCTATAGGAATCCCAACTACATTATACGCAAATGCCCAAAATAAATTCTGTTTAATATTATTTATAGTACTTCTACTAAGCTGAACCGCTGCTATTACATCTATCAAATCACTTCTCATAAGCACTATATCCGCAGACTCTATCGCTACATCTGTACCTGTACCTATAGCAATTCCTACATCAGCCTGTACAAGTGCCGGAGCATCATTTATTCCATCCCCTACCATTGCTACAATTTTATTTTGAGCTTGGAGTTTTTTTATTTCACTTGCTTTATCTCCTGGTAGTACCTCCGATAGAACCGTTTCTATTCCTACTTGATTTGCTATTGCCTGTGCAGTATTTTTATTATCACCAGTTATCATTGCAATTTCAATTCCCATTTCTTTTAGTTTTTTAATTGCATTCTTACTTGTGGCTTTTATAACATCTGCCACTGCTATTATTCCAGACAACTCTCCTTCGATTGCTATATACATTGGGGTTTTACCTTCTTTTGAAAGCGTATCTGAAATTTCTAGCGCCATACTTATATCAATATTATTTTCTTCCATAAGCTTTTGATTTCCTAATAAAATATCATTGCCTTCTAGTTTGACATGTATTCCTTTGCCTGAAATCGCTTTAAAAAAGTCTACCGATTTAATTTTGATATTATTCTCAATTGCTAATCTTATTATAGCTTCTCCAAGAGGATGTTCTGAATTGTTTTCAGCTGCTGAAGCAACTTCAATCACCTTATTTTTATCAAACTTAGAAAAAGTTACAACATCTGTGACTTGAGGTTTGCCCTCTGTAATTGTGCCAGTTTTATCAAATACTATAGTATTTATTTTATACGCCGTTTCAAGTGCCTCTCCACTTTTTATAAGCACTCCATTTTCTGCACCCTTCCCCGTTCCTACCATTATTGCAGTTGGCGTAGCTAACCCAAGAGCACATGGACAAGCGATTACAAGCACTGCAATAAATATAGTAAGTGAGAATATCACAGTTTCTCCTGAAATATACCACGCTAAAGCGGATAATATAGAAAGCGCTATTACTATAGGTACAAAATAACCTGAAATAGTATCTGCTAATCTCGCTATAGGGGCTTTTGAACCTTGTGCTTCTTCAACTAAGTGTATTATCTGCGATATAGCCGTATCTTTTCCTACCTTCGTAGCCCTATATTTTATTGCTCCATTTTTATTTATACTTGCTGCAAAAATTTTATCTCCTATTGTTTTTTCAACAGGTATACTTTCGCCTGTGAGCATAGCTTCATCTACCGATGTGCTTCCTTCAAACACTTCTCCATCTACTGGCATTTTTTCACCAGGTCTTACTAAAACTATATCTCCCACCTTGACGGTTTCTACAGCTACTTCTTTTTCTACTCCATCTACTAATATTTTAGCCGTTTTAGGTGCAAGCGCTATAAGTTTCTTTATAGCTTCTGAAGTTTTCCCTTTAGATATACTCTCTAAATATTTTCCAAGCGTAATTAACGTTATTATTACTGCAGCGGATTCGAAATATAGATGATGAGCATACATATGAGCTCCTTTATAAATCATTATAGTTCCATATATCCCATACAAAAATGCCGCTGAAGTTCCTATTGCTATAAGGGAATCCATATTAGGATTTTTTTTAATAAGCGATTTTATCCCTACTAAATAAAATTTTCTTCCTAAAATAATTATAGGGAGCGTTAATAAGATTTGAACAAGTGCAAAGTTAAGTGGATTATAATCTGGATTTATAACTTTAGGAACTGGAAGCCCTATCATAAATCCCATAGAGATATATAATAATGGAACTGCAAAGAATGCAGATATTATAAATCTATGTTTTAACGCCGATATCTCTTCTTCCTTTGAAAATTCATTTTCTGAAGAATCCTCAGCTTCTTCAAATACTTTAAAGCCTGCTTTTTCAATTGCTGATATTATTTTATTCTCTTCTATTAATTTAGGTTCAAAGCTTATAACAAGTTTTTCTGTAGCTAAATTAACATTTGAACTTTCAACTCCCTCTAACCTTGAGGTAACTCTTTCTATCGATTTTGCACAGGCCACACAACTCATTCCTTGGATTCTAAACATTTTTGTCATTAAATCACGCTCCTTAAATTATTTGTCCATAATTTTAGACAACACCATAATTAATTCATCTATTTTTTGCTCACCATCACCGTCTTTAAATGCTTCTGAAACGCAATGTTCCATATGTTGTTTTAAAACTTGAAGGTTCGCCTTTTTTAATAAAGACTGAGATGCCATTATCTGATTTGATATATCTATGCAATATCTGTCCTCTTCAAGCATTTTTATCGTTCCTTCTATTTGACCTCTAGCTATTTTTAACATCTTAAGTGCATTTTGTTTTTCTTTATTCATATTATCCTCCATACTATACCCCCGGGGGGTGTCTATATGAAAATATTACCACAAATAATATATATGTCAACCGATTTTTTAAAATAATAATGGGTATTATTTAATAAATTGCATTTTTAGATTTAGAAAGTGAGGAAACTGTATGAATTTTATTACTGATAATGATCGAATATATTTAAAAGATGAATCCGGAGAACTTCTTGCAGAGGTTACTTATCCTACAGTTACTGACAACGTTGTAAATATTGACCATACCTTCGTAGATTCTTCATTGTCCGGTAAAGGTATTGCGGCTGAATTAATTGAAGCTTTAGCACTTAAACTTCGTAAAGATGAAAAAAAGGCGGTATTAACATGCTCTTATGCGGTAAAGTGGTTTGAAAATCACCCTGAATTTCATGATGTATTAAAAAAATAACAGGATATATCCTGTTATTTTTTTAAGCTGCTATTCGCAAATCTGAATTTATTTTTTTAATATTTTCTCTAATCACATTCCTAAACTTTACAAACTCTGGATACTCATAGAAAAATAATAGCTTTTTATCTATTTTTGTATCTGTTTTTGGTTTATCTCTTAATACGAAAAATGCAAAGCTCTCACATATATCTTCTGATACTACTGTAGATGAATATGAATTTACGAACTCCTCTTGATGTCTAAGATAAAATAAATATCCATCATTTACATACGGTGACTCTTCACTTAGAATTCCCCAAAATTTTTGATTAAATTTATTAAGATACGAATCACTATTTGTCACTATATCATAATCCGAATAAGTTTGAACTCTTGGCGTTTTAAAATACGAGCCTTGAGTTTCATTTAAAGTTATATAATGAAAATACTCATGTATTATTGTTTCATAAAAAAATTCTTTATCTTCTACATCAGCTGGGTCAATACTTATATCCCATCTTGAACCAATGGCATCAGTTGCCATAACATAAGCTAAATCATCATATTTCCCATCACTACTTATAATTAGCCTATCAAAATTTTGAAAATAATTCGGAGGGATTATGTTTGTAACTTCTTTCCATAACTTAGGGTAGTCGTTTATAACTCTTGAATCACTTTTCTCAAGAGTTACAAATGGAATTGGTTTATTTATTAAATTGATTCCATCAATTTCATATATAGCCAAAATGTTTTCAGAGCCACTTAGAATATACTGCATTATTTCCTCAGAATTAAGCTTACTATATTTTTTCAAAATAGATTCTATGCTACTTACAACTTTATCTAAATCATCTTCTTCCGTATCATATGCTTCATATTTTGAACAAAGCTCATATAGTTTGTTATAGTCCTCTAGCGAAACTATACTCTTTAGTCTTTCAACTACATAGTTTTTATATTTTTCATTCTCTTCTTCGTAATCATACTCTGACTCTTCTAATAAATATTTTTCAGTATACTTATCCAGTTTTGAATTTAGATTTTCCATCAGTAATATTTCTTTTTCTGACGGTATTCCAACATCTGCTTTTAGTCTTAAATCATAATAGCTTTTCCAATTTTTGACTATATCTGTAATCTCATTTTTTTCCTGGCTATTTATTTTAGATGAGAGCTCTCCTAAAAATACATCTCTAGTTTGATCTACAGTATAAACTGGAAACTCAGAATCCGCATGCCCTATAATTGGGTTAAGACACAAAATCAAACAAAGCCATACACTAATTTTTTTTCTAATGAAATTCATACTATTTTCTCCTCTAAAATCCTAACTTAAAGCTTTAGAATAATTATACCCTACTATCTTACTTTGGTAAACAAAAAACATACACCTTAAAAAAGTATATGTTTTTTAGATTTATTATAAATTTTTTAAAAATTCTTCTTTTAAGTTACATTCCAAATCATAATTTAAATCTTTAAAGGTATTCTGAAGAGCTTCAAAAGTAAGACACATATCTTTTATATTTGCATTTTCGCCCATATGCCCTATTCTAAAAACTTTTCCAGCTAAGTACCCAAAGCAACCTGCAATCATAACATTATATTTTTCTTTCATAATATTTAGAATGTCAAAGTCCCTTAAAGTTTCTGGAACACTTATTACTGTAACGGTATTTGAAAATCCACTTTCTAAATATAATTCTAATCCTGATTTCATTATAGCAGACCTTGTAGCCTCTGCAATTTTTTGATGTCTTTTACAAAAATCTTCATCTTGAATTACATTATCTAGTGCTTGGTCTAATCCAACTATATCACTTATAGGCATTGAGTATGGAAACCATTTTGTCTCATAGTAATTTTCAAAATTTAATATATTAGCATAAAATGATGATATTTTACTACTTCTATTTTTCATATAATCTAACGCTTTATCACTTACGGTTATAAACGTTAATCCTACTGGTGCAGAAAGGGCTTTTTGAGATCCTCCACATAATATATCAATCTTACTTTTATCAATATTTATTTTTTCCCCAAACATCCCAGATACCGAATCTACAACAGATATTATATTGTATTTGTTGAGTAAGTTACATATGCTTTCAATATCATTTATGACCCCACTAGGAGTATCGCAATGAACTACTGTAGCATATTTGAAATTTGAATCTGTTTTTAAATATGCTTCTAGTTTTAGTATATCTACAGGTTTAGTATAATCACTTTCAAAATAAATTGGATTCCCGCCATAAAGCTCTACAAACTCTCCAAAGCCTCTTCCAAATATTCCATTGTCTATAACTAGAACTCTATCTTCTTTTTCAGTCAAAGACGCACAAGCTGCTTCAAGCCCTAAAATAGCCTCTCCACTCATTATAAATGAACGATTTTCAGTACCTAGTATACTGCTTATCTTCTCACAAGTATTTTTATAAAAGTCATAAAACCTTAAATCCAAATCTGGATTTGTCGTTTCTAAACTTCGCTTTAATCTTACATTTTCTCTTACCTGCGTAGGTCCTGGAGTCATAATTTTAAGCATTTTATCGTCCTCCATTTCCAAGTATATTTTTTAGTTTTTGCGCAATAGGCATAACCAATATACCTGCGGCTGTAATCTGCATTATATTTCCAGGTACTGAACCAAAAGGTGCTACCCAGTTTCCATAAAGCATCACTTCTGCAAAATAATATCCCACTACCTTTATAGTACAAGCTACTACAATAGCTAATATATAATTTATGTAATTACATTTTTCACTTTTTTCAACTATAAGTCCCACAGTATATCCTATTGCTCCACATATTACAAAAGTAAATGGTGCCCAAAGCGTCCACCCAGATATTATATCAAAAAGCCCCATTCCAAAAGCCCCTGCTATAGCTCCCGTTTTTTTGCCATAAACAATTGCTGCTATAAAAAGAGGTACATTTCCTAAATGAATTAACCCTCCACTTCCCATAAGTGGCAATCTCACATTAATAAACATAGTTGCTACTAATGTAAGCGCTATAAATAAACCATTAATTATAATATTTTTTGTATTTGTTGTATTTCTAATACTTCCCTTATTAGTTTCCATAAAATCACCTATCCTATATTATTATTTTCAGCGCTGTAATATAATATTACTCTCAAACTGCACTCTTGCAAATGGTCAGATTTTTTTAATTTATAGAGTACAGAAAAAGGAAGCCTTTTTCTCAGCTTCCTCAAAATTCTTATATTTAATATTCTCTATGCTTTTCCAAACAAACATTGGGATACTTTATAAAAATCTTCATCTCGTTTTTTTATAACTTCTTTATCTCTGCCATTTGAATAATCGTAAAATCCACGTCCACTTTTTACCCCATAATCTCCATTTTCTGCAAGGTTTGAAAGTATATCAGACACTTCCTTACTGTCGCTAAGGTCTTTGAAAAGATACGATGATATATTATAGAAGGTATCGAGCCCTCCTAAATCTGCTATTTCAAGAGGTCCAAGACAAGCGTATCTTAAGCCCAGTCCATATTTAAATACATTATCTATATCTTCTTTGCTTGCAATTCCCTGCTCTATTATATGCATAGCTTCTCTTAATATTGCAAATTGAAATCTATTTAAAACAAATCCAGCTGCATCCTTGTTTATCATTATAGGTTTCTTTCCAATATGATTTGATATATCATACACAAGCTGTGAAGTTTTAGCTTCAGTTTTATCTCCATTTATAACTTCTATAAGTGGAATTATGTGTGGCGGATTTATCCAGTGCATCCCACAAAATCTTTCTGGTAGCTTTACAGCTTCTGCAATTTTACTTATAGATAGTCCTGATGTATTTGTAGTAAGCACTGCCTTTTCAGATACAATTTCAGAAATCTCCCCCCAAAACTTATGCTTTATGTCTAAATTTTCCACTATAGCCTCTACTACTAAATCAGCATTTTTAAAGTCTGCTTTTTCACAAGTAAAACTTATCCTATTAATCAATTCCTCAGACTCTTTTGAGGTAAGAATTTCTTTTTCCACAGAAGTTTTTTGATTTATCTCTATAAGATTTTTACTCCTATCTAGAAATTCATTTTTCAAATCATAAAGCATTACCTCATATCCATATTGTGCAAAACTCTGTGCCATAGATGAACCCATAACTCCAGCGCCTGCAATTGCAACTTTTTTAATGTCTTCTAATTTCATAACTGCCTCCTATACTATTCCTAATGAGCCCAATATAATTATAACAATAACTGCAATCGTAGGTATTACAACCGTACACATTCCTATATCCGCATATGACTGTCTATGCGTAAGTCCTGTTATCCCAAGTAGCGTGATTACCGCGCCGTTATGAGGAAGAGTATCAAGCCCTCCACAAGCTATAGATGCTACTCTATGAAGTACCTGCGGATTTAGGCCAATTTCCTTTGCTGTTGCAAGAAACGTATCTCCAAGTGTAGAAAGTGCGATACTAAGTCCTCCTGAAGCAGAGCCAGTTATTCCCGCAAGCACCGAAACTGAAATAGCTTCTGATATTAGGGGATTATTTGATATTCCAAGTAAGAACATTTTTACCATACCAAATGCTGCCAGTCCTGATATTACATTTCCATATCCAACCTCTGAAGCGGTGTTCATTATAGCCAAAAACGAGCCTTGAACTCCATTATTTATTGATGCAAGAAGATTGTCAAAACGTTTATAATTAATTGCCATAGTAGCTAGAATTGCTAATATTAAGGCTATTATAAGTGACCAGTTTCCACTAACTTTTCCTATAACAGTTCCATATGCTTCTAAATAACTACTATCTCTCATAGGAATTATATATCTTGAGATAACAAAATTCGCTACAAGTACTATAAGTATTGGTGCTATAGCTGAAATAAAGCTTGGAATATTTGCTTTATTTACTACCACAATGTTTTCATTTTTATGTTCACCATAACCTTCACCTTTTTCTACCGCTTTTTTTATTCTAGAAGTAATCCAAAATAAACCGCCTCCAAACATTATTGCAGATGCTACAATTCCAAGTATAGGGGCTGCATATGCATCTGTCCCAAAAAATTGCATTGGAATTGCATTTTGAATTTGAGGGGTTCCTGGAAGTCCTGTCATAGTAAATGTAAATGCTCCAAGTGCAATACAAGCTGGTATAAATCTTTTTGGAAGATTTGACTCTCTAAATAATGCGGCTGCTATAGGATATGCTGCAAATGCCACTACGAATAAAGATACTCCTCCATAAGTAAGTACTGCACAAGAAAGTACAATTGCTAGCACTTCTCTTTTTTTACCTATTTTTTTAACTATAAATTCAGATATTGCTTGCGCAGACCCTGAATCATCCATAAGTTTTCCAAAAAGTGCGCCTAGTAAGAATACTGGAAAATAAGATTTTACATATCCCCCTAAACTCACCATAAACACTTCTGTATATGTAGCCATCAAATGTGCATCTCCTGATGCAAAGCTTCCTAAAAACACCGCAAAAAGTGCTAAAATTGGAGCTAGAAGTATAACTGAAATCCCTCTATACGCCAAAAACATCAACAAGCCTAGTGATAAAACAATACCTAATACACCTATCATAAAATATTCCTCCTCTTATTTTATTAACCCGCAGTCCAACCGCCATCCATAGTAAGCGCTGAACCTGTTATATGACTTGCGGCATCTGAACAAAGAAATTTTACCGTTTGTGCTACTGAGTCTGGTTCTATTAAAGTCTTAATTGCTGATTTTTGAAGCATTATCTTACTTACCACCTCATCCTTACTGATACCATGATTTTTAGCTTGAGCTTCTATCTGATTATCTACAAGAGGCGTTCTTACATAGGCTGGGCATATAGCATTTACTGTTATTCCATCTGCCCCACCTTCTAATGCAGCTGTCTTTGTAAGTCCAATAAGTCCATGCTTAGCTGATACGTATGCCGATTTATATTCTGATGCTACAAGACCATGTATTGAATCCAGATTTATTATTCTTCCCCAGCCCTGAGACTTCATTGATGACCATACATATTTAGTCAGTAGGAATGGTGCAGTCAGCATTAAACTAATCATAAAATCCCACTTATCTTCCGAAAAATCCTCTATACTGCTTACATTTTGAACGCCTGCCACATTTACAAGGATGTCTACCTTTGAATATTTTTCTATGGTATAGTCTACAAGTGCCTTGCAAGCAGCTCTCTTACTAAGATCTGATACATAGTAATCACAATTTAATTCTTTTGATACCTCTACTAATTGTGCTTCACTTATATCTGCAATAACTACTTTTGAGCCTTCTTTTGAAAGCATTTTAGCTATAGCAAGGCCTATTCCGCTGGCTCCACCTGTGACTATACTTACTTTTGAATTTAACATAAAAATCCACCTTTCTATATATGTAAATAATATCTTGATTCTTAATATAAGCAAATTCCTTGCCAATTTTAAATTCATTTTTAAAAAGCTTGGTTTTAGTTACTTATTACAATAGTCTTCATTAAAAAAAACATATCCTCAGAACTTTTTAGTACATTTCACTAAAAAGTGTAAGGATATGTTTACAAAAGTGTAATTTCATCAATGGAATGTGTACGCTTTTGCTTACATATTCCATTATTAGCGTAAAAACTGTCAAATTATTCGTACAATTTTGTATTTTCATTCATTAATTCCATATTTTTTCATTTTTTCATAAAGACTTGTTCTACTTATTCCTAAAGCATTGGCGGCACTACTCTTGTTGTTATTATTATGTATAAGTGAATTTACTATAGCATTTTTTTCGGCATCATCAACTATATCTTTTAATTTTTTTGAACAGTCTTGAGAAGAATCTATTCCTGTTAAAAATTTAGGAAGATGTTCTGGAAGTATAATATGGTCTTCTCCTAAAAAATTTATAGCTCTTTCAAGTACATTTTCTAATTCTCTTACGTTTCCAGGCCAATCATATGTTTTTAAGCAGTCCAAAGCTTTATCGGAGATTTTTTTAGTTTTTAATTCCTCTTTATTTGAAAGTTTTGTTATTAAAAATTCTGCAAGCGGCGAGATATCTTCTTTTCTTACTCTAAGCGGAGGTATTTCAATGGTTATAACATTTAACCTGTAATATAAATCTGCTCTAAATTCACCATTTCTAACCATATTTTCTAAATTTTTATTAGTTGCTGCAACGATTCTAACATCTACTTGTTCTCTGACATTTGAACCCACTTTTTGAATTTCTCTATCTTGCAAAAATCTAAGCAATTTGACCTGCATCGCCATAGGAAGGTCTCCTATTTCATCTAAAAATATAGTTCCCGAATTTGCAGCTTGAAAAAGACCTATTTTCCCACCTTTTTTAGCTCCAGTAAATGCCCCTTCTTCATACCCAAAAAGTTCCGATTCTATAAGCTCTGGTGGTATAGAGCCACAATTTATGCAAATAAATGGTTTATCTTTTCTTTTACTTGAGCTATGTACTGAATGTGCAAAAAGTTCCTTTCCGGTACCACTTTCTCCAAGTATTAATACATTGGAATTTGTTTTCGCTATGATATTTATAGTTTTTTTAAGATTTTTAATACTTTTACTCGTACCAATTATATTTTCTAAATTATATTTTGATGAATTCATTTTTATGAATCGGCTCTTGTAAAGATTTAACTCTGTAGTCATTTTATTTATTTTTTCATATAGTTTTTTTAAATCATCTATATCTTTAAATAAAACTCTTCCAAATGCACCTACAACTCTCCCATCTTCTTTTATAGGCATTCTAGTTGCTATCATATTTTTTCCATTTATCTTTTGCGTCGATTCTATTTCTGGCACCCCTGTATTAACTACATCTATAAGCCTTGTATTTTCTATAACTTCACCAACAGGTCTTCCTATCGCTACTTCTCTTCTTATTCCTAAGAAATCTGCATAGGCTTCACTTATTTCTTCTATGTAGCCCTCTATATTTACAAGTACCACCATTTCGTTTGTAGAATGTATTATGGAATCTAAAAATGTTTTTGAACTTATACATTCATTAGTTTTTACCTTAGTTCTCATTACACTTCCCTCCCATATTAATTTAAATTTATTTATTTTATCACAGCTAATTAAGTATAATTATATATTACATTTTGTTATTTTTAAACCTCAATATATAATTATTTACTTTTTCTACAATATATCTTAGAATATTTATAAAGTTAATTATTTTATTTAGTCTGGAGATTTTATGCAAAAAAAAATATTAAAAATAGGTATGAGAAATATAAAAACCGCCACTGCTGTATTTATAGATTTACTAATTTTTGAACTATTGAAGCTAGAAAATCCATTTTATGCATGCATTGCCTCAGTTATATGTATGCAGCCCACTGTTGAAGACACTATAAAATCAGGAAAACATCGTATAATTGGAACTGCGATTGCTGGTGTAGTAGGTTTTTTTGTATATTATATTGGAGAAAATTTACTTGGACCTAAAAGTTATTTATTTTTAGTTCCGCTTGGAATAATATTTCTGATTAAACTATGTGTACTATTAAAAGTTCCTTCATCTGTATCTATATGCTGCGTGGTTTTTATAAGTATGCAAACTACTCATAGAATATATGGAGACAACGACATATACCCTATAAGCCGAGTTGTTGAAACCTTTATAGGTATTGCTGTCGCTACTTTAGTAAACAAGTACATGAATTTCAAAAAGCAAATATAAGCAAAGTATTGTATTTGACATAATATTTTATAATGATATAATGTATTTATAAATATTTATTTAGGTTTATTTTTAATTAAAAGAGAAGTCAGGTGAAAATCCTGCGTGGTCCCGCCGCTGTAATAGAGTAGTTTTTTTCAAATTATGCCACTGGAAACGGGAAGGCTGAAAAAAATGTTGATTCTTAAACCAGAAGAACTGCCTAAATTATCTAATCATGATTCTACGAGAGATAGGAGTGTGTTTTTATGAAAAAATTTGAATTTGATTCAAAAAGTCTTTTAAATATCACAAGTGAAATGTATGGAGTTTTTGAAAATCTTGACAACATAATAGATAATGATGAAAAAAGTACCGCTTCTCAAAATCTATTTGAGCTTGAATTTGAGAAATTTAGATTATTACTTGGAAGATATATGGGAAAATGTCTAACTACGGTATGCGAACCTTTTAATGAAAGTCTATATGCTGTAAGTTTAAAAAAATGTGTTGAAATAGGCTTCTTACCTGAAATTTCGGAGGAATTTTATTCTTTTTTAGGTAAGATAAATCCAATATCAAATCCTAAAAATAATATTTCTTCTGATGATATTACTAATTTTTATAAAAATAATCATTCTCAAATGAATATTTTACATGAACATATTTGTAATATAAGTAATAAGTATAATAAGAACTAAATTGCAAAAATATATTATAGAAACAGACCTTCAATATTATTTGTGAGGTCTGTTTTTATACATATAAATGGATTTATGCCATACTATCTATCATTTATTTTGGAATAAAGGCTGCTCCATTTCCCCATTCGAATTTCCCTTTTGAGCCTATTTCAAAATGAAGCTTTGCGATTCCAAGATCAACTAAATCAAACTCTCCTTTTTCATCTACAGAAGCTCTTACTATATTATTTTTATATTCAAACTTTACAGGTTGTTTATTTTTTGCCGAAGGCGCTTTTGCTGCTAACTCTATTCCAAACAAAAACCATTTTGGCAGTGAATTCTTATCTGATGAATAAAACTTATCTGAGCTCTTTCTTGTTCTATGCGTAAATGAATGAATAAATTTTTCTCTCAAGGATTTATCTAACTGAGAGTATCCAATTGTTAACACACATACTAACTCCTCTTCTGCTTGAGTGTTAAAGCTGGGGTCATCTGCATCAAAGGTTCCGCCTACCCAACAGGTTCCAAGCCCTAATTTAGTAGCTTCTAAGACAATTTTTTCTCCATAATATCCAAGCTTTTCCTTTAAATTTGAATCGCCTTGTAAACCCTTTAATGCAATCACACTTCGTACCCCTTTAAAAAAACCATAGCTTTTTCTAAATCCCCAAAAAGCTTCTCTTGCATCGTCTATAAGGGATATTCTTAAATTATGTTCTTCATTAATTTGATTTATAAGCTTTTTTAGCTTTATCATTTTTTTAATATCTATTTCTTTTTCTAAATAAAGTCTTCTAGATACTCTATTTTCTATTGCTTGAATATCATTCATATAATGCCATCCTATCTTTTACAAATTTATACTATACATATGGTTTAACGGGCCACTTCCCTTTCCTAAATCTAAACCAGCGTTTAACGCTCCTGTTATATATTTTTTAGCATTAATTACACTTTCCTTAATAGAAAATCCCTGTGCTAAATTACAAGCTATTGCAGAAGAAAGCGTACAGCCTGTTCCATGAGTATTTTGTGTTTTTATTCGCTTTCCATCAATCCAATGAAAATTATTTTCATATAAAATTAAATCATTAGCTGATTCACCGATATGGCCACCTTTTACTAAAACTGCACCTTGAAGCATTTCTGATATAATTATTGCACTTTTTTCCATATCTTCTATAGTTTCTATTTTTATTCCAGAAAGTACCTCTGCCTCTGAAATATTAGGTGTTATTATATCTGCAATAGGTATAAGTTTCTTTTTTACTGCTTCTATGGCTTCTTCTTTAAGTAACTTACTCCCACTTGTAGCTACCATAACTGGATCAACTACTATATTTTTGGCTTTGTAATATTTTAATCTTTCTACTATAATATCTATTATCTCTATGTTCGAAACCATTCCTATTTTTACTGCATCAGGATGTATATCTTCAAAGATTGCATCTAATTGCATTTTTAAGAATTCTGGTGACACATCACTTACGCCTGTTACTCCCATTGTATTTTGTGCCGTAAGCGCAGTTATTGCACTCATAGCATATGCATTATGTGCAGTAATCGTCTTTATATCAGCCTGAATACCTGCTCCTCCACTACAATCCGAGCCTGCTATTGTAAGAACTGTTTTCATGCTATTTATCTCCTTTTAGTGTATTTATTATTTCATCTATGTTTTCACGTGATACAAAGCTAACTTGTTTACCATAAGTTTCTAGCATTTCTCTATCTTCTTGCGTAAGCTTGTCTTGTGCTTTTTTACTTACTGACTTTTTCATCATAGCCATCATCCCTTTATGGATAGTTCCTAATTTACTATAATCCATTGCTCCTCTAAGATGGAAAATTTGAGATTTTTCAACAAGTTCAGCGGGCAGGGTTTTATTTATACTATTTTTTATACTATTTATATTGTCTTGATTTTTAGTATCTGCAAGCCCTACTGTAAAAATAATGATTTTTTTATCTCTTATTTTGTCAAAATTTTTCACTATACTATCAATTCCATTTATTCCTCCTGCATACAGCCCTCCACCGTATACAAGCTTATCATATATGCTAAAATCAATATTTTTAAGCTCTGCTACTTCAAATATATCTGCATTTAAGCTTTCCGCTATCCATTGTGCATACTGTTTTGTTGCCCCATATTTGGATTTGTATAATACTAATGTTTTCAAAAAAACACCTCCCCAAAACTATAAGCTAATTTCTTCCGCTAAAATATATCTTGCTACTATATTTCTATCATCGCCTAAATAGCAAAAACGCTCTAATCTCTCGATTGGGCTCAAGTTTTCATTTCCAAAATTATCATCATTTATAACTAGCGCATTAAAACAATACCCTTCTTCAAATGAACCTACTTTGTCAAAATATCTTCCACCTGATTTTGTAGCCATATAAAAAGCTTCTGATAGCTTTACTGCTTCCCATGAATCATCATACATATTTCTTATTTTAGAATGCTGTATAGTTGTCGCTATAGCCCTATATATCCCCGCACTTACCCCTGCTCCTATATCACTTCCTAGCGCTAAATTAATACCCATATCTAATAGCTTTTTAACCGGCATTATTCCTCCAGAATTTACATTTGCAGTTGCATCGGGACAATGTACTGCCATACAGTTTTCATTTTTCATAAGTGCTAAAACATCATCATCCATAAAAATACAATGTGCCATTATCGTAGGTCTTTGCCCTAACAAATTGTTCTTATAAAAAATTTCTGCTCCATTTTTATAATTTGGAAAAAGTTCACTTACTACTTTCATCTCATTTACAGCTTCGCACATATGAGAATGAATTGGAGCTTCATATTTTTGAGATAATTTCCCAAGTCCTGACAAAAGACTCTCACTACAAGTTATAGTAAATCTCGGTATTATTGACGGTCTTACATTCTCAGCTTTATTATTTGACATTAGAAATTTTTCAGTCTCTTCTAATGATTTTTCAGTACTTTCGATGTAATAATCAGGACTATTTTGGTCCATATTTAATTTGCCTGTAAATGCAAATAGTTTGTTTTCTTTTAAAATGTCTAGTAGAATTTGAGAAGCTTTGTAATGAATAGATGGAAAACAGTTTACATGAAGCGTTCCTTGCTTCAAAAGTTCTTTTACAAACATAGAGTACACTTTTTTTGCATGATTTTCATCTTGAAACAAAGCTTCATTTGGGAAAGTGTATGTATTTAGCCAATCAAGCAGTTCCTTGTCCATCCCCATTCCTCTTTGTAAGAACTGCGGCGCATGAACATGCATATCGCAAAACCCTGGAATTATAAGAGAATTTCCCCATTCAATTATATTATTTTTTGGAAATTCAGCAGGAATGTCTTTTACTACTTTTTTCACTCTGTTTCCTTCCACTAAAACATATGAATTGGCTTCACAGATTAGCGCATCCTTACTTTTACTATAAATTATATTTCCATGATATGCTTTGCAGTTATCGTATCTATTCACCATTTTCCTACTTTCTATATCGTTTAATAAATTGTATCCTATTTATATTATACCTCAAAAACAAAAATTCCCTCAAGAAATAATTAAGGGAATTTTGATTGATTATTTTTTTCTACACCATTTTTCACAAGATTCCATGCGTTTTATACAACCTACATTTTTAGAATTACATGAAGGACATGTATTTCGGTCATCTTCAGAATTAATTTCATACACAGTGTTACAATCCATACATTTAAGTTTACAGTGTTTAGATGTATAATGTCCTCCACCAATTTTTATCGCTTTTCCCTGTGTAAGTGCTTCTGCAACTTTTTGCCTTGCACTATCTATTATATTTTGAAAAGTTTGCCTAGATATTTCCATCTTTTCTGCACATTCTTCTTGATTTAACCCTTCTATATCTTTCAATCTCATTGCTTCTAACTCTTCTACTTTTAAGTTCACTTCCTCAATATCACACTTAGGTTTTCCTAGAGGGACAAAGTAGGTTTCATCTGGAAAAAAATCCACTCTTCTAAATTTTGTTGGTCTTGGCACATCGATTCTCCTATTTTAACTGTTCATTTTCTAAACATTCATTTAATATACTATATGTGTATTCTATTATTTCATTGCAAGTTACTCCATTTGATTTTAACGCTATACATTCAAAGGTTCCATATTTTTCTTTTAATTTTCCCATCATAAGCTTTGCATATTTTCTAGATTCATTTTTTTCACTAGCGCATTCTCTTCCTTTTGCTGCACCAAGTGCTATTATCGCACCTGTTATAGCACCACAAGTTGCTCCTGATGCCATTCCTGAACCAAATGGACTTGCTAACGCTATTGGTATTTGACAATTATTATCTTCATTAAACGCTTTTACCAATGATTCTGCACAATTATATCCTTCTTTATAAAACTTTAGTACGTCTGCCATAAAACTCCTCTTTTACTATATATTATTTTATATTATATCACTTTATATCATTTATTTCGCTCATAAAAATAGCATTTAACAATAATATATTACACCACTTGGGCGTTATTGTCAAATGCCAATTTTGTTTTTTAATTTTAAAGCATCTCTATAAAAGCTGCAAGTCTAGTTCTAAGTTGCCCCTCATCAGAAGTACTGTAATCAGTCTCTATTCTAATATAAGGAATTCCGTTTTCATTTGAAATATCTTTTATCAATTTAGATTCTACATTATAAGTATGACATGCTTGAAGTATTATTTCCACAACCCCATCTATTTTATATTCCTCAAGTAATTCTTTTATATGCTCAAATCTATTTTCATTTGGACTTATTACAGAGCAACCTATAGACAGGTATTTATCTGATATAGCTTTTATAATATCTTCTGCATTTTCATCTATCATCTTCCCTGCATTTTTTATACCTCCGCAGTTTTCAAAACAGACAACTACGCCACCTTCTTGATCTATTACCTTTATGGTTTTATTAATCACACCACCCATTGGACATCCTGTTATTAATATTCTTTTTGCCTCTTTACTTACCCTTTCTTCTCCATTATTATATTCATCCAGCGTTTTATCTATAAGTTTTCTCATTTTTTCACATTTTCCATCAAGGTCAAACTCATAGTTAAGCCCATCTATCACAGTACCCATTTCAAATCCTGTAAGTGGTGGTGGTACTAATTTTCCAAGTTCCAAAAATTCAACATGAAGCTTTCTATATTCATTACGTTTTCTTACACTATCTCTTATCATTTCATCTGTAATTATTTTTCCAGTTTCTTTCTCTAATCTTTCTCTTAACAGTTGAACCTCTTTTGCCCATATATCCCAAGAATAATCTCTATCTATGGATTGTGGCAATTGCATAACATGGACATTTTTAGTTTGTCCAAGAAGCTCAAACATCTTCTTTTTAGCATCACATGTCGTTTCTCCGATTATAATGTCTGAAAAATAAGTATATGGACAGGTATCTGTTATGGCAAAGCCATAGCTTGATTTAATCAAGGGGCATATATTTTTAGGTAAATGTGCTTCTGCATCTATTATAGGTTCCGTTGCATAAAACTTATAAAAAGTTATAAACATATAAATTTTACTTTTGTTATTTATTACTAAATAATATTTCCTATTCATCGAGTTCTATTTGGAATAATTTCTTATTCTACTTTAGCTTGGTAACTCTCCAAGGACTTAAATTCTCCCACAACGCAGGATACACATAGTATACTTTTTCTACATTACCAAGTTATACTATTTTATAGTTTCCAAGATTAATTGAAGCATTCTTATCTCTATCTATTATCAAATTACATTTTTCACATTTATACACTCTGTCTTTAAGTTTTAAATTCTTCTTAATGTTTCCACAACAGCTACAAGTTTTTGATGATGGATAAAACCTATCTGCTTGAACAAATTCAATTTCATTAAACTCGCATTTATACTTCATCTGACGTATAAATTCATAGAATTTTTGTTCTTGTATCGCTTTAGATAAGTGTTTGTTTTTCATCATTCCTCTTACATTTAAATCTTCCATAACTACTCTATATGGTTTTAATTTAATTACACTTGCTGTGGTTTGATGTATGTGATTGTCTCTTATATTTGATAATTTTCTGTAAAGAAGTTTAATTTGTTTTTCTAATTTAATTATATTCTTAGTTTTAACAAATTTGTTTCCGTCTTTATTTGCTTCATATTTTCTTGAAACCTGTCTTTGTAATCTTTTCAGTCGCTTCTTTAACTTCCTAACTTTTTTTGTTTTATTAATGTTTTTTATTGGATTTTCTAAACAACTTATTGTAGCTAAATCGCTAACTCCTAAGTCGATTCCAATACTAAGATTTTGATTTAGTTCGGTTTTGTTTTCACCTTGTTCAAATCCAAATGTAAGATACCAATATTTTCCATCAAAATGACATCTAG
>JBGSPX010000030.1:0-16434 GCA_041738345.1 Proteocatella sp. | reverse complement strand
ATTTCCATCGGGCTGATAGTTTACTTCTGCTTTAAGTAGCTCAGCTACAGCTCTTACTGGTAATAACGTTCTTCCACCAGATACATAAGCTGGATTTGATAAGTTCGCCTTTTTACCGTTTAGATATATATCTACAGCATCCTTTGCATTAAATTTAAGCTTACTTTCTAAAACTGCTCCTGATTGAAATTCTTTTACTTGAGCATCTGTATATGCCATAGCATTTATAGGTGTCATAGCTGTAATAGCCGCTAGCGTTACAGCACTTACTTTTCTTAGTTTCATAGGTATGTTCCCCTTTTTGATAATATTTATTTTATTAGCTAAATTATAGCTGATATTTAAAATTATTGCAACTTTAATAGTTTCAGCTGTTCCCCTATAACCTCCTGCTTTTCAATTTGGCTTATATAAGTTATTATGCTTAATAACTTATATAGAGCATAATTAGTATATATTAGAGATGGATTTAAAACTCAGATTTTAGGAATTTTTCTAGCTGGGTGCATTTGGGTGCATACAAAATAACGATAGGTGTATTTTTTGACTATTTTTCTTCTAAATTCTGCCTATTTTTATTTCCATGCAACAAAAAAGCCCCTGAAATCAAGGGCTTTGGGATTGTATCAATACTTGATTGATTTATTGTCTAAGAACTTATATATTGATACAATTTAATTATTGGTACGAATCTTTAAAAGATTTAAATGCAATAAAAGAAAATCCCAATTACAAATTCAACATTAAATTTTGTACATATCTATTAATCAATATATTATTTTTTCTCCAAATTCAGAAGCACCCTTCTATAAAATAAACGATTTAGATTAGGAATAGTTCCACATATGTTAACTAACTTATTGAGCCGCTGAATTTGTATATCATTTATTATTATATTATCAGTATTTTCCTTTAAAGAATTGAAAAAGTCAGAAAATTCTAGAATTGTATTTTTGAAATCCAATTCATCAAATTTATCGAATTTTTCTTCAAAATACTCAATTTCTTTTGAGATATCTTCTGCGTTTATTTTGTTAAAATCAAACGAATCTACTATTTCATTTTGACTTACAAATTCTACTATTTTATAAAAGTAACACATATCTTCTAATGATTTTCTTGCACTCTTAATAGCTAAAGATACATCCTCATATTTATCATATCCATAATTCACAAGCGATTTTTCACAAACATTAATCAGATTATTAATTTTATCAAATATATCTGTTCCTTCGATATCGAATCCACTTATTTCAGATACCCTTTTTAAATACATTTCTAAAACTATTATAACATCAATGCTTTCGATTACAAAACTGGTCAACAAATGGTCTTGAGAATATTCAATATTATAGTATATCAGTGATGAGATATTCATAATTTTAGAATTTAAATATTCATAGGTAAAATGATTTAAGATTTTTCTAATTTCTTTATTATTTTCAAGATACCCCTTGTTCTTGCAAAAAATATTATAAAAATTTTTCATTATATTTAGTTTAAATACAGTAAATCTTATCGATCCAGATCCTATTTGAAATATATTATATGCTTCATTTTGAGTAAAATAGCCATCATCAATTTTACTTTTGACATACTTAAATATTTTATCTAAATAATTCTCTCCGACTTCATGATTTTCATTTGAAAAATTTAGAAAAATCATTTTAACTATAGTGTCCCATATATTTTCAATCTTACTAAATTCATAGTTATCTATAATCGAAATATATTCTTCTTCTTGAGTTGTATAACCATCTACAATATTAATACATTCTTCTGGATTATTTAAAAAAATATCAATAAATTTTGTCGTTTCAAAAGTTAAATACTCTTGTTTTTTAGAAACTAGACCTTCCTTAATCCAATATTTTCGAATTATCTCCATAATCAATCTTTCATCAGAATTACATTCAATATTTAATTTATCTATATATTTCCAAATTCCTTCAATTCTAATTTTTTCAAATTCTAAAGGAACACATGCCTCTATATAAGATAAAATAAATAATGATTCTGCCAGACTAATTTTATTAATATATTTTTCGATTAAATCTTTGTTTTTTTGTATATATTCACTTGTAAATATACTGTTAACTTTTCTTACATTTAAAGATATTGAGTTGTAAAATTTAACTATTGTTCTAGGATTTTCTATTAATTTCACAAATTGGTCTCTTCTTTGTTTTAAACATTCTATCTCGGTTTTTTTTGCCTCAATCCTTTCTTTATAATTTTCGCTACCGACGATTTCTTTCTGTTCCTTTTTTTCAACCGCTAAATCAAATCTATTTTTAAAAAATAAGAAGATATCATAAAAAGGGCTTTGATTTGATGCGTAACATGTAAGTTTCAAATCAAAATTTTCTTCAATAGATTTCATGCTCTCCTCAAATGAAATATTATTAAGGATTATTTTGCAATTAAAAAATTTATCAAAGAACTTATTTGGGTCTATTTCATATTCACTGACACATTTTGAAAGAATAGCGTAATCTGTCAAAAAAAGAGAAATACAATTTTGCATAGTTGCAATTTCTTTTGTAAAAAAGATGAATTCTTTTATTTTTTCTTTAGAACATCTTTCAATATCATCAAGAACTACTATTATTTTATCTTCGCCTAGAGCCGTCTCTAAAATTCTCTCAAGGTTATCTTTGCTATCCCTATAATCCTTATTTGATTGAAATATTTTTTTCTTAATTATTGTTACTAAAGTTTCATTTGTAACAACACCAAGGGCGGATGATATATAATCTTCATATTCACTTGATATTCCAACGTATACACCACGTCTTTTTAGACAAGATTTTATTTGACTGAAAAAATATATAAATAATGAAGCTGTATCATCAATTTCCAGTGCATTAATTCTTATTATTTCGTAATTGTGCTCCTTGCTAATCTTATTAATAACCGAATTTACAAAAGATGTTTTACCTAGCCCCCATTCTCCAGAAATACAAATAGACATCTTTCCTTGCTCAGAATGTTCTATTAGACTTATAAGCTCAGCTGCTTGATGCTTTCTCGTATCAAATAAATCTTCAAATTCAACTATTGGACTATATAAAGGGTCGGTACACATATTATTCGGAGGGCAAATAAACTCAAAATAATTTGCTATTATAAAAAAACATCCTGTAAATAAAAACCAAGCTATATTGTACCATCGAAACAGATCTATTTGCCTAGTAATAAGAGTACATGCAACAGATATATACAACACAGCACTAAAAAAGCATTTTAGAATATTAAAATACTTATATCTGTTTCCAGTAATGTTTATGCCATAAAATAGAGCCACAAATAACAAAATATAAATTACAAATTCTAATTCTAAAAATTTTTTAGTAAATAAAAATATAATACTATCATTTGAATTAGAAACTTTATTCAAATAATATATTGGTATCAATGCTAAGTAAGGAACAACATATTTTGAATTTTTAAAACACAATTTTAAATTTTCAAAATTTAGCTTTGGATTTATTTCATATAAATTCTTTTTCTTATCCCTACAATATATAACACCCCATACTATTAAAAAAATATAAAATATAATTAATGAATATCTGATTCCAAAATAGCTCATCGAAAAAAATAACATAAACATCCAATAAAAGGCAAGAATTTTAAAAGCTTTAGTCCATAATTTTAAATTTTTAAAGTTTAGCTTTGGATTTATTTCATATAAATTCTTTTTCTTATCCCTACAATATATAACACCCCCTACTATTAAAAAAATATAAAACATAATTAACGAATATCTGATTTCAAAATTATTTATATAGACAAATGGATATTTATAGACGAATAAATCACTCACAAGTTAATCTCCTTAATTATTCACAATATATAATTTCTGAAATTCACTAATACCTTACTCAATAGACTTTAATTATACTCTAGTAATATAAATAAGTAAACAAACTATATATATATTAAATACCAATATTTTATTTAAAATAAAAAAACAACCCACATCATCAGCAAAATTTCATGCTAATACTGTGGGCACATATATTACCTTCAAATTTCCCAATCTATCTCAGTTCCATCTTTAAATATGAAAGTTATGCTTTCATGGCTATTTACCTTTACTAATTCAATCGTAGCGTTCCAGATAGTTTCTTCAAACGCTAAAAATATTTCATTAGATTGTCTCAAGGTTTCTATGAATCTTAAAATTTTCTGTTTCTTGGCTGCTCTTTCTATCTTTTTTACTTCAATAGCTTCAAGTTTTTTCTTTATATCGTTATAGTTTTCAACTAAAGTACTGTATTTTTTATTGTAATCCTGCTGTTCTATAGCTGTATTCGAATTTTCTTCTACACACTTTCGAATAATATCTACCACTTCATCAAGCTCATCTTGAAGTTTATTCTGTTTCAAATCAAGTTCTTTATTATTTGTAAGTTTTTCAATTATAACACCGTAACTTGCTATTATACTTTCCTTATTATTCACAATACTGTTAAAGGCTCCCACAAAGGCTTTCTTCAATTCATCTTCATACAAATGTGGCGTTTTGCATTTTTCTTTGTTTTTGTATTTATGGTTGCACTGCCATATTATCCTTCGGTACTTGCTATTGGAATGCCATATTTTGCAACCATAAAAGCTTCCGCACTCTCCGCATACAATCTTATTTGAAAAGCAATTCGTATATCCTCTTTGTTTACCTGATGCTTTTCGCTTCTGCATCTCTTCTTGGACTAGGTCAAATACTTCAGGACTAATAATTGCAGGATGGCTATTTTCAATAATACTGTGGAACTTCTCCCTGGTTTAACTTCTTTTTCTTTGTAAGAAAGTCTGTTGTAAATGTCTTTTGAAGAAGTGCATCTCCTTTATACTTCTCATTAGTCAAAATACTCTCAACTGTACTTGATTGCCATTTTTGTTTTCCTGAAGGAGTTAATATGCCTTTAACTGTTAGACTTTTTGCAATTAGAGATGGCGTTTTTCCATCCAAAAAAGCTTTATATATTTGTCTAATGACCTTGGCTTCTTTTTCTACAATTTTTGGAAGTCCATCCTCACCTTTCTCGTAACCTAGAAACTGTTTATAAGGAAGGCTTATTTTACCATCAGCAAAGCGTTTCCGTTGGCCCCATGTTACATTTTCACTTAGGTTTCTAGATTCTTCTTGGGCTAAACTTGACATTATGGTAATAAGCAGTTCTCCCTTACTATCCATGGTATAAATGTTCTCTTTCTCGAAATATATCTCAACGCCTTTTTCTTTGAGAAGTCTTACGGTACTTAAGCTGTCTACTGTATTTCTAGCAAATCTTGAAACTGACTTGGTGATTATAAGGTCTATATTTCCATTTAATGCATCGCTTATCATCCTATTAAAACCATCTCTATTTTTTGTACTAGTTCCAGAGATCCCTTCATCCGTATAAATATCCACAAAATCCCATTCTTCTTTGGCTTTTATATATTTTAAATAGTAGTCTCTTTGAGCTTCAAAGCTTGATAACTGTTCGTCATTATCAGTGGATACTCTCGCATATGCTGCTACTTTCTTTTTAGCAGCTATTCCATTATTTGTAAAAACTTTTTTTGAAATCGTTGGTGGAATAACAGTTACTTCTCTTACTGCTTTTTGCATAAAGCTTCCCTCCTTTTTAACTCACGCTCTCTAGCCTCTTTTTTTTTCTCTTCACTCCAACTATTTTTTCTAGATTTATGCTCCCAAGTTCTTGTTATTATATGTCCATCTTTAAAAATATATACTAGTGTATTTGGTGATGAAATTCTTATTTCTTTTATCTGCTCTTTAAAAGCATCATTATCAAATTCCTGTAAATTAAGAACTTCTGCTGTAATATTTAGAAGCACACTTTCAGGCACATGCTTTGAATCACAGTTTTCTTTACCAAAATTGTTGAAAGTTGTACAAATCCATACAGGTTTTGCATATTTTGTTCCTGAGTTGTTTATTTTTCTTCGGTATGTCTTACCACATCCCATGCAGGTTAACTTACCTGTAAAAGGATATTCTTGTTTTGAACCTTTATTACTCTCTTTATAATCTGCTCTTCTTTTTATTTCTTCTTGTACTTTTTCAAACATCTCAGATTCAATAATAGCTTCATGACTGCTTTTTACATAATACTTTGCTAGTTCTCCGTTGTTTTTGCACTTCTTCTTGTTCATATGATTTTGATTGAATGTTTTTTGTAAAAGCAGGTTTCCTGCATATTTTTCATTTCTCAATATAGTGTATATAGCTCCATCACTCCACGCTCCACCTAATTTTGTAGGTACAGATTTTTCAATTAACTTTTTCATTATGGCTGTCTTTCCCATACCTGAAAGATAATCTAAAAATATCATCTTTACTACATTAGCCTCTTCAGGTACAATCTCTAGTTTTCCATCAACAAGCTTGTATCCTAATATAGTTGTGCTGCTTGGCCTTCCTTCCTTAAACTGGTTTCTTATTCTCCATTTGCAATTCTCGCTTACTGATAGACTTTCTTCTTGAGCAAAAGAAGAAAGGATGGTAAGCATAAGCTCGCCATCCCCACTGAGAGAATATATATTTTCCTTTTCAAAATATACTTCAACATTATATGTTTTTAGTTCTCTTACAGTTTCAAGCATAGTTACAGTATTTCTTGCAAAACGTGATATGGATTTAGTTATTATCATATCAACTTTACCCTTCCTGCAGTCTTCTAACATCTGCTGAAACTGAGTACGATTGTCTTTGGTTCCGGTTAATGCCTCATCTGCATAAACTCCAACATATTCCCAGCTTATATGTGACTGTATCATTTCACTGTAATAGCTAACTTGTGCTGATAAGGAATGGAGCATAGCATCTTTTCCACTAGATACTCTCGCATATGCTGCTACTCGCTTTTTCCTCAAGATTTCGGGTTTCTTATCTACCTTTATTATATTTCTTTTCATGGCAATCCCTCCTTACAGTACACATATTAACTCTAAGTAGCTATTGTATCAAGCTGTTTTTTTAATATATTAAAGTTTTATAATTTAAGCATCCCAACGATAGGGTTGTATTTTTCTATGAACATTTTTTCTATTTCTTTGTAGTCTGCATCATCTATTAGCTGATGTATAAGCATGGCCTTTGCTATGGCTATAGCTATATAATAGTTTTTTTCTTTATTAAACTGTTCTTTTGTCATTTTCAATACCACCTTTCACAAATCTAGCTTCTATATAACAGGCATGTGAGCAATATTTTCTTTTACTGTTGCCGTAGCTTTCAAACTCTTTATTGCAATAAATACAAGTTTTTTTGTAAATAGCTTGCTTGTTAACCTTGTCTTTGTTTTTGTTCCACCAATCAAGCCTGCATTTATCTGTACAAAACTTTTTAGGCTTTTGCTTTGGTATTTGTACTAAGTTTTTCCCACAACATTTACAAAGAGCTATATCTTTTGATTCATCGTTTTTGGCTTGTATAGCAGGTTCAGGAGCCTTTATCTTATTTCTTTGACAAAATGATTTTATAGTATTTACAGAAATTGTAAGTGCATTAGCTATTTCTGAATAACTATAACCCTCGGATCTCATCTTTTGTATGGTATCTTTCTGCATTATATTCACTATCAATCCCTCCTAAAAAGAAGAATGAGAGCAGAATTTTCTCTACTCTCATAATAAACTGAATAATTATTCTTGCTTAATATAAGCATCAAAGCCTGCTTTTTTTAGTTTAACCCGCACCTCTTCTGCTGCAATCTTTGATGTGTATGCTCCAACTTGAACTTTATATATCTTTTGCTTTTCATTTAAATCTGATAATGGTAGCTTATATTCCATACCTAAATGAATTGTTATTGCCTTCGCTATGCCATTTACTAATTCTGTGCGTTTGTTATCAAATATAGAATTATCTACAGTGTTATCTATAAAGCCTATTTCAAGCAATATTGCCGGTGCTTTAGTTTCTCTTAGTACATGATAATTTGCGTACTTAACTCCTCTATTCGCATAACCAGCATCTACAAGTACTTTCTGTAATTTTTCAGCTATCATCCTTGATTTAGAAGCTTCGTTAATATAGATATATGTTTCTGCCCCGTTTGCCTTTTCTGGCTTAAAAGCATTCCTATGAAAAGATATAATAAAATCGTAGTCGGATCTGTTTGCAAAATTACTTCTTTGCGTAAGTGAAATTGTAGTATCATATTTTCTTATTTCATCAACGCTTATCCCTTGTTTTCTAAGTTCTCTTGCAACCGCCATTCCGATATTAAGATTGTCTTGTGATTCTTTTCTTCCATTATATACTGCTCCAGGATCAGTTCCTCCATGGCCATAGTCAAAACATAGTTTATTTAATTTTTTCATCCTCATCACCTACTTGATTTAAAATTTGCTTTAACTTTTCTGGAATAGGGAGTCCTAGCTTTGAAGAGTTCTCCAAAATACTGATACCTTCATTAGAAATATAGAAAAAAATAACGGCTGTGCGTATTGCACTACCGTTTCCAATAATCTTAGAGTCTAGGATGTATCCTACAGCAACCATGACAAGTATTAATACCTTTTTAAAAATACCTTTAAACCCAATTTCACTTGATAGCTTTCTTTCAACAATTGCAAGCATTACTCCTGTTATATAATCAAGGGTAATAAATGCTAAAAGTGCATAAAGAAAACCATCGCAGCCTCCTAAAAAATAACCTACATATCCGCCAATTGCCGCAATTGTAAATTGGACTGCATTCATTAAATCTTTCATTGTTTCACCTCCATTAAATAAAAAAAGAGCATAGCGCTCTAGTAGATAGCTTTATAACTGCGTAACTCTAAACCAGTCATAAAAGGCATCATAGGTAGTTCCTATATTTATGTCTAGATTAAATCCTAGTCCAATATATGCTGGAATAAATCCTAGTGGTAATGCTGATTTTGCTAACACCCATGCATATCCGTTTAAACTATACTCTATAAAAATACACGGTAGTTGTTTTTAATATCACAACTTTAACCTTTCATACGGAAATGTAACTTCTTTTTTAAAATCTTTTGGAATTCTAGAACTTAATCCAATTGGTATTGCATAAATACCATCTCTTCTATAATCTCTTGCAGAATCATAATTTTTTGTAACAGATAAAGCGCACGCTACCCAAAAATCATAATTTAATATATCTGTTTCTGGATACTGCAACTTATAATTAAATGCAAATTCAATAATCGTATCCATTGGCAACTTAGTTCCTGAATAACGCTTAGAATAAGTTTTTGTTGCTAAAAGATTTATATGATGTTCTAACTTTTTTAGTATATCTGTTTTTGTTATTTTCAAAAAACAAATCATTTCATCTATATCCGGTTTTTTATTTATTCCTTTAAGCGAGTATAAATCTCCTTCCATATAATAAAATTCACTGACACTATCAATTGTAAAAACATTAATATCTTGAAAAGAATATAATTCACGTCCACATTTTATATCCTTTTTGATAAAAACAACCGTATCAATATTATTTCTTCTATTATACATATTACACTTTAAAAATAGTTTATTTTTATATATATTCCAATCATGACAATTAAGTTGATTATATATATACACCCCATTTTTTACAACATCCATTGATTTACTAGATACAACATCAATAATTATATTATATTGTTTTAATTCATTTAAATTAATATCTGAAACTATCATTTTTAAATCCCCCTTCTAATAAGTTTATTGTAAAACCGCTAAGTTTGTGATATGGGAAATATGTTTTCTTTTCCTGTACAACTTCTATTCTTTTTTCAAATATTTTTTTTCCAGTTGGTTTTTCATAATCGCTTTGCCACCAGTACTCTTTTTCTATTCTTTCTGTTTCTTCGTAACAATGTTCAACTTCTTTTGTTTTTAAACTAGAGTCAAATGTTAAAATTTCACTATTATTAATAATTATATCCCCTATGATAGTATAATCTGCTTCTAGTTTAAATTCTATGCAACTTACGCCTTCTTTAAAAAAATCTGGCATAAAATCTTTGTGATAAACTTTAAATTGAAGATCTCCTAATTTTTCAACTAAAATTTCACCATCAGAATTCATTATATTCCCATTATTTAATACTTTACAAAACACTCCACTTGGAGTTACTTGATCATATATTATTGATTCTATTTTGTAGTTTTCATTTTTAGCTTTTATTGAGTCATTAATAAGTGCATTGTTGTTTTCTAGTAATTCTACTGTATAATTTCCATATTTAAATAATTTATTACTTCCTAATGTATGGATACTACGATTATCCTCTCCAGTTTGAATATTTATAACTCTACCAACCTTATTTATAGCATAAGGTTCTCCTTTTACCATTATATCAAATTTATCATTTTCAAATAATACAAAATCCGTAGATATTATCTCATCATTTAAAATATTTCCTTTAACTCCATTTTCAGAATAGCCTTTTCCTTCTATATAATTAATATTGGAACCTTCTAATTTCATCAAACCTGTAAATCTTAATACGCCTTCCTCATCATAATATTTACCTCTAATTTTAAAATTTTTTTTATCTACTACCTTTTGTATCTCGATTCTTTTTTTCCCGATTTTATGATAGTTAGAAAGTAGAGGATAAGTTTCATTTTTTCCAATACTTTCTACAAATTCAATCAAATTATTGTTCCAAGTATAGATTGGTTTATCATTTTCATAAAAACAATCATTAGCAAATCCTTCTACACACATTCGTTTTATTTTCAAAGAAATCTTTTCATCGAATGTAGTTCCTTTAAATGAATATATTTTTGAGGGATCATAATCATAATATCTAAAATATCCTTTTAGACCATTTTTTTTATCTTCTCCATAGTAAGAGTCTTTTATTCTGTCATAAATCATAATTTTCACTCCATTCTTTATTTTTTATTTTTTTGTACTTCCATTTACTTTTTTATGATTATCTATAATTTTGTTTATCAATTTATCATCTTCACAATAACATCTTTCTATTCCATATAATATAGTATCTACTTTAAAAAAAGTCATTAATAGGTAATTATTTTTCAAAAAAATTCTTGCCACTTTTTCAATACTATTTTTGATTATCATTTCTATAGTAGTTTCAAATAACTCAATTTCTTGGACATCTTGAACTTTCTCTAATTTATCAATTTCTGAAATAATACAGTAATAGTTTATTTCATAAGGCTTACTTTTATATTGGCATACTTTATTTTTTATATTTTTAATATTATCAAATTCCAATAATTTATTTTTTGCTTTTTTTATATCTTCTTTTAAATTTTCTATGTTCTCGTAATCATTAAAAGCTCTAATCATTTTAGTATCATAGAAACTATTTACAATAACGCTATAAAATTTATACTTTGATTCTATATACTTATACCTTTTTATCAATTTTTCCTGTAGTTCATTTCCTTCCATAACTCTTTTAGAAAAGAAATATGAACACAAGTTTCCATATTCTTCATCACGAAATTCTCTTTCATCTGAATCAGTTGGAAAAAAAGTAGAAATAAAACAATCGAAATCAAATTTATTCATACCAGTAATTATAAATTCTTTAAGTAAAGATTCCATAATTTTGCGACATTTATCTTCATTATCCTTCGCATCAATAAATTCGCCCTCTTTTTTAACTAAAATTTTATAAGCAGCCAAGTCATCATTTAAGAACCTTTCAATTTTCCCATCTAATACCTCTTCGCCCTTACATGCTAGCTCTGAAAAACTATACAACTTACTACCAATGTTAAAGGTTGCCTCTTTTGATTTATAATTTGAACCAATAACTCTATTAATAATCTGAGATTTACTAAGACTAATTTCATAATAAGCAGCACCTATAATTACAAAATATATTGTTTTTGTACTCTGATTATCTAACGTGATTGAATATTTCATTTTTTCTCCTTTTTATTTTAGAATAATATTTTCGTTAACGATAATTTATCATAAAAAAACATAAGTGTCAATATATTAAGTGCAGAAATTACCAAAAAAAGAACTTATTATACACGTAATAGTTCTTTGTTTTTTTATTATCAATATTATTGAGTTTTATTTCAAGTGAATATATTAAAATTTATTTATATTACTAAAAAATAACAGGAAGTTAAAATTATATATTGGTAAGTTCCTTAAGATGTTTAAATCTACAGATAAAATTTTATTGTTTAAGTCGTTAGTATTAATAAAAAGAGGTAGTATGCACAAAATATTTAACACTATATCTTTTTCCGCTGTTAAAACCTACTAGCCTTATATACATTTTTCTTTGCCACAAAAAAAGCTTTCTATGATATTTTCATTTTTTCATAGAAAGCTTTTTTATAATTTACATTTTTTTACTTAGCAAAAAAATCGATTAAATCTTTAAAATTTTTATTATATCCATTTTTTCCAACTTCATATTCTAAATCATTAATAATTCCTTTACGCATTTCTTCGTCAGAATACTCATCTAATATTTCTGATATTTCTGATAAATTCGAACTATCAAACGCATCCAATTCTAATCCATATCCTATATAATTATTTAAAATTATCTCTTTTTCTTCTTTATGATTTTTTATTTCTTCGTTTATACGACTAATCTTTTTACGTAAAATTTCATATTCTCCATGTTTTTCACAAGTAGGATCTTCTAACCTTTGAATTAATTTAATTTGTTCTTCCTTGTTAAAATTATGTGCATTTTCATCTAGAGAACTATAAATATCGGCTAACTTTTCTGTAATTTTTTTTAACTCTTTTTTTAACTCTTTGATTTTAGTATTATAAGGCTCTAATTCAAAAATTTTTTCATCTAATTTTTCACATTTAAAATCATGAAAATAGTTACTTAATATTTCCATTAATCGTTCTTCATATGAATCATTAGAGTTAATTTTTGAATATAAATAATTAATATCATCCTTTGTATTTTGGCTTAACTCTGTTTCCGTAATGTTATGGTTTATTAGTTCGTCACCAAGCTTTTTATAATCCATTATTAAAATTTGGTGATTTGTATGAAAAGCAAAATCTTCATATATTGTGGTATTGTATGAAAATTCATTTTTTCCATCGTATGAAGTACCTTTAATTATTAATTTTCCCCAATCATCTTTCTTATCATTTGTAACATAAATTATATCTTTTGATTCTTTTTCACTATATTCCCTAATAGAATAATAATTTATATAATCTCCATAAGTATTTGTGCCTTTACTTAAATCTTTTTTGCTATGCCCAGGTAATAATGTATAATAAGTTTTTTCTATACATTCTCTTGAAATATCAACTAACTTATCATGAATATATTTTTCTCCAATTCTCCCATCATATATTTCTAGTAATTTATTTAAAATCTCGTCATTTTCATTAGTTCCATTTTTTTCACGTTTAATTTCCTCATATATTTTATTCTTTTCGTCGCTAATATTTTTCAACTTTTCCTTTAGAGGTTCTGTAACTATGCTTAGTTCTTCCACTAGAGTTTGAATCTTGTTGAATTTTTCATCACCTATATATTTTTTACAAAAATTTTTATTCAGTGTTTCTTTTATTTCTTTAATTAAATTATCCAAATTTTGTATTTTTAATTGTTTTGAAATTATTCTATTTCTTTCATCTAATTCACTTAACTCTTTTGAAATTATTTGATTTTTAATTTTCATAAATTCTAGTACAGTATGGTATGGAAGCCATAATTTATTTTGTATCGTTTCCATTTGCGATAAAATTTCTAGAGCATTCTCTTTTTTTAACGAGTACAAATTCAGTAAAACATTTGTATCTAAAACAATTTTACCATTTTCAAATAATTCTTTTGAACTTTCAGTTGGTAAAAAACTTCTTACAATATTTTTCATAAAAACCCCCAAATTATTAGTTAAAAATCATCCGGTAACTATTCAAACTTTTTTTAATCAAAAAAACAAAACATAAAATATATGTCTATTATCTAAGTCTTAATAAAACAATTACTATTAATATAATACATCTTATATTATGATTATGATGTTGTCAACTTTTTGTTGGAAAAAAATAAAATTACTTTGTTGAAAATTAATACTCCAAAACATATTTTTTTCTGTTTTTGTATAGTTTTCTTGTCTATCTTTTTTATTCCAGATTTTTTCTTTTTATCTAATCTTATAAAACTGTAATAATTTGATATATTTCCACCATTTTCTATAAAGGTTCTCATTCTAGCCATTTCATCTGCACCTATCATGCTCCATCCCATTGGTCTACTGCTCAATCGACTTGATAGTATATGACTAATATGACCTTCGGTCGAACAGATATATTTTTCTTTTTCAAAAAGATTTTCTATACCATTAAGACTTGATTGAAGTAGGGTATGAACTCCTCTGGTGATGAAGTTGCCCACGCTGATTGGAAGGCTCCTAGTTGTTCGTAAACTTCTCTGTTACCTCCTGCTTGAACACAGGCGTTGGCATCTATCTTCATCAACTGGTAAGCTAAAGAATATGATGTTCCATCCAAGACGTGACCTAGCTTTTTCACATCGACATCTACACCTGTGAATAGTCCACCTATGTCCCACTCTTTTATTGCGGAGGTGACATTTGCATCTATTTCACTAAAGGTGAATGGGTTTGACGGCGGTCTTTTACCATCGTAGTTTGGCATAGTTCCATTTTTTAGCTGGACGCTTTCGAAGACTCCTGCGTTGATGAAAACCTTCAAAGAATCTACAATATCGTCCTTTTTACTTTTATCTACTCTTAAACCATAGCCTTTAGGTGATATATCACCTGTATCATTCATTCCTGGTCCAGGGTTTATAGTTTCTCTTGGTCCATTTACTGTGAATGTGAAGTAGGCTCCACCTTTTTGACCTGCTGGTACTACATTGTGATTTTTGTCATACAGAATAGGCTTAGACACGTTTATTTTCTTTGCTGAATATCTACTTCTATTAGGCGTTAATATTGGATCATCCTTATTCCCTTTTATATACTCTTCTGCGGAGGCGGATGTGCTCTTATGAGTATCACTTCTCTCGTAAATGTTTCTTAATTCTTCTAGTGTTAGTTTGCCAGTGATATTTTCTCCTGGTTCTGAGAATATTGTATATATCTCTATATCCTCTGGGCCTACAGTTTCAGCAATATCCTTAGGCAAATCGACAAACATAGGAGTTTGATAAATTATCTTACCTTCTCCTTTAGGATATAGTGGGTCTGAAGGATTTGGTTGTATTCCTCCTGCTTCTGGGTTTAGATTTACTAGATTTTGGTATAACTTAGGTGGGGATTTCTCTGGGTCTTGGAATGTTGTTCCATCTGGATATGTTCCATCATCTTTTCTTACTACGTTTGAGTAAGTATTCCTAAATGACCATCTCTCTGGATTACTTAGTTTTTCTTTTATCTCTTCAGCAAAACTTGACATAGGTAATGATGTGATTAGAAGTGAAGCCGTAAGTAGTGTTGATATTGATTTTTTAAAATTCATTTATTACTCCTTTCGTTTTGTGATTTTAGTTTATGAGTTGTTTTATCTTTTTGTTTATAAACATAAAAGAGTACCCTTTTATGTAAGTACTCTTTTTCAGAATTTATATTTTATTGTTATATTTTAGTAGAAGGTTAGGAATACTATGTTTCCTTCATCTAGATACCCCTCATGTGTTATTATTGAATAGTCCATGCTGTTCAATTTATCTTTATTTAATGTTTCTTGTAATGAACCGCTTGACAAACCTTTACGTGTCCCATCTTCAAAAAATACATTTCCTGACCAAGATTTCAATGGATTTGCTATTACACATTTTTCAGATGTAGCTAGTGCATGACCACTGGTTTTTTTAGTGAAAGTATTTACAATACATCCTTTAAAATCCCCGGTTGTGTAGATATGTGTTCCTGCTGGTGTGAATATTACTTTGTAGTTTGCTACATCATCATTAAACTCTTTTGCAAGTTCCACATACTCTGGCAGGTACTGCTTTATTTGTTCTACTGTTAGGGTGTCGCCAGGGTTTATTCCTTTTGGTGCCCTGTATGATATGCCTGATGGGATTACAACTCTACCATCTAGTAACACTGTTTCGCTACTAGTAGATTTTTGTTCGAATCCTGCTTGCTCTACTACTGGTGGTTGTTGTTCTTCGACAGGAGGTGTTACTGGTGGTGCTATAGGAGTGGTGCCATCTGTTGTTATTAGAACTTTGCCGTTGGAATAGTCCACGTTTACTCCTAGGGCTTCTGCTACTGCTCTAAGTGGGAGATAAGTTACTCCGTTGTTTGTGGCTGCGCCTATTTTACTATTGCTAGGGTCTATCTGCGAAAGTTCTGTATTTTTATACATCTTATTTGAGCCTAGCTTCATCAAAATTTCTTTATCTGATTTTAAAATCTGGATAAGGCCTTTATTTCCATCGGGCTGATAGTTTACTTCTGCTTTAAGTAGCTCAGCTACAGCTCTTACTGGT
>JBGSPX010000025.1:0-14901 GCA_041738345.1 Proteocatella sp. | reverse complement strand
ATCTAAGATATTATGGCTTATGGCGTTATGAAAACACCGGCACTTGTAGTAGATGAAACTGTAAAATCTATGGGAAAAGTACTTTCTTCAGACGATATAGTGAAACTTCTAAAATAATAATTTCAGTTAAATTTAAATACTAAAAAAGCGAACTATTTATTAGTCGCTTTTTTTAGTTAATTATTAAAAATACTTGCAATAAGATTTAGAAATATTATATTACATTTTTAAATAATTTTTTCGCTGGAGTTCTAAGCAGTGCCGAGTAAATAACCATAGCAATTACAAAACCTAGTAAAAACTGCACCATATTCCAAGGGACACTAAAGGCTGAAACTGCAAAATTTCCGTAGAGTACGCCACCCGCTATATAATAGGCAAATACCATCCAAAGTCCTGCAAAGGTCATTGAGATTACGACATGGATAGGAATTTTGATATCATTTTTACGTTTCATATAAACTGCCGAAATAACTAAGAATAAAGGAATTAAAAGGGCACCTACCATTATTTGAGATTGAACCGTGTCCACAAAGCTTGGAAGCGCAGAAGTTGAAGCAAGCTCTGCTCCAGAAACGAGTGCATCTGGGTTAGACAGTGCTTGAGAAGATATGATATTTCCAAGCGCAATATTAAATCCCACCCACGAGATAGCCGTTGCAAAACTAACCCCAACTATATTTTTTTTATTCTTTTGAGAAGCCTCGATACATATACCCATTATTACCGCCATAAGAAGCTTGATAACAAGTGTCCAAGGCGCCCAGTTAGCATAACCTGCAAATAAATCAGCCATCATAGAGCCAACGCCCGCAGCAAAACCGCCTCGTTTCCATCCTAGAAGTAGTACTGATAAAAATATCATACTATCGCCAAGGTGAATATATCCTCCAGTAAATGGAACTGGCACCATCAAAAACATTGTAGCCACAGTAACTAAAGCGGTCATAAGACCCGTTAAAACTAATTTATTAGTTTTTTCACTTGAAATTCTAGCATTATCCATAAAAACACCTCTCATTAAATTATCTTGTTTAAACTATGTAGATTGACAATATATACTTTCTATTATATTATACAATAAATTGTATATTTAAAAAGAGTCAGTTTTTACAAAAATAAAGAGTACAGATTGGAGGTATTATGAAAGAAATATTGCCAGTATTGGATTACAACAAAGAGGAACCACTGTATTTACAGTTATACAGATATATAAAACTTGAAATAGAAGAGGGCAGGCTTTTGCCAGATGAAAAATTGCCTTCAATAAGAAATCTATCGGATAAAATCGGTGTAAGCAAAACGACGGTTCAAACTGCGTATGACCAGCTTTTAATAGAGGGATATATCTATAGCAAAATAAAATCAGGATACTATGTAAGTAACATAATTATGGCAGATAAAGAAGATGAAACCAAGGTGATTTCGGTGTATTCATCAGCTAAGGATAAATCAGAAAGCGAAGCACAGCTTAATTTTCACGATGATACTTCGTTTGATTTTATAAAATGGAAAAAATGTAGCAACTATGTGCTTACCTATAAAACCAAAGAACTGCTTACAGAATCAGATATTCAAGGCGAGTTAGAACTTAGAGAAGAAATCGCAAAATATGTATATCAGTCAAGAGGCGTATATTGTAAAAGTGATGAAATTGTAATAGGTGCAGGTGTTCAGCAACTTATAGTACTTTTATGTGTAATTCTTAGAAAACTTGGAAAAACTAGAATAAGTTTTGAAAATCCTGGTTTTATACTTAGTCAGAATATATTTAAGGATTATTCATATAAGACATATAGCATAAATCTTCAGGATAATGGAATTGATATGGAGGTGCTTCAAAAGCAAAATCCAGATATTGCCTATATAAGTCCATCTCATCAATTCCCCACAGGTGCAGTTATGCCAATTGCAAAAAGAATGCATGTATTGAGCTGGGCAGCTGAAAATAATAAGTATATAATAGAAGATGATTATGATAGTGAACTTAGATACACAGGAAAACCGATACCTGCACTTAAGGGACTTGATAAAAATGATAGAGTAATATATTTAGGTTCATTTTCTTCGACGCTACTGCCTTCAATAAGAATAAGTTACATGGTGATGCCAAAAACTATAAAACTTATTTACGATGAAATAAAGCATAATTATACTCAAGGCTGTTCAAAAACTGACCAACTGATACTTAGTAAATTTATGAATGAAGGTTACTACCAAAAACATATAAGACGCATACGAAGACTATATGCAGAAAAGAGCAGTTATGTAACCGCTTTAATTAAAAATAAGTATAGTAAGTCTATAGAAGTGGTAAGTAATAGCTCTGGATTATATATTATTCTTAGGATTAATACTAAAAAATCAGGTATAAATATTGTAAACGATATTAAAGCGATAGGGGTAAAAGCTACGTTGTTCAATGATTATATAAAAGGGCTTAAAAAAGAAGAAAAACCTATGATAATGCTTTACTTTTTTAATATTGATATTGGAAAATTTGATGAAATAATGAGTAATATTGCAAAAATAGTCAAATAGTGGTTAAAGGAGAATGCGGTGAAAACTATAGGAATTGTAATAAATGAAGATATGAGTTTGGGGGAGCTTTTAAAATCCAATCTTTTAAGGGTATTTAGTGATTTTGTTGAAATAAATATCTATAGATTACAGCATATGGATAACGCAGATAAAATTAGAGATGATGTTGTGCTTGTTATGACTAGGGAAAAAGCGATAGAACTGTTTGAGCATATAGATGAACGTGAAAAAATAGTAGTAATAGAAAGAACGATAACTATGGAAGCTTTTTTAAAGCTTAGGTCTATTCCAAGTGAATCAAAGGTACTTGTTGTAAATGACAATTATAGTACAACTGTGGAATTTACTACTTATTTAAGTAGCATACTAAAAGGGGTAAAACTGGAGCCTTACACAGCAGGTATGGACATAGGCGAATTTAAAATAATGATAACTCCTCATGAACAAAAACATTGTCCACAAAATATTGAAACCGTTTTTGATACAGGACATAGAGTTATTGACAGTGCAACCTTTATCCAAATAATGGCGATTTTAAAAATTAATAATACTGAAATAAATAATAGACTTTTAGAATATTTTAATACAATTGTTTCGATAAATAATGGCATAAATGATAAGTTTATAGAAATTATAGATAAAGGAATTATACTTAGTGCACTGCTCAATAATACAGCCGATGGGATTTTGATACTTGATAACAATATGAAGATTAAAGTCTCAAACCAGCGAATAAAGAAATTCTTAAAAATAAAAGAAGATATTGAAAAAGCCGATGGAATAGCTGTGATTAGAAAATATTTTTTAGATAAGGATATCGTAAATAAATTAGAACATGAAGCTGAATTTAAAAATGAGATATTGATAATGGAAGAGCGGTATTTTAATGTAAATAAAAAAAATATAATCGAATTTGGCAAAATAAACGGATATCTAATCACCTTAACTGAAATAACTTATATAAAAAAGATTGAGCAGAATTTAAGTGGAAAGCTTATACAGAGCGGGCAAGTGGCTAGGTATAGCTTTGATGATATATATATAAAATCTGAGAATATGAAAGAAGCCGTTAAGCTTGCAAAAAAAGCAGCAAAAAGTGATTATGCGGTGATGGTTAGAGGCGAAAGTGGAACAGGAAAAGAACTTTTTGCACAAGCAATTCACAATTATTCAGATAGAAAAACACAACCCTTTCTAGCTATAAATTGTGCCGCTGTACCAGAACAGCTTCTGGAGAGTGAACTCTTTGGCTATGTGGGTGGAAGCTTTACAGGCGCATTAAAAGAGGGGAAAAAGGGATTGTTTGAAAATGCTAATAATGGAACTATATTTCTTGATGAAATAGGAGATATGCCAATAAATCTGCAAAGTAAATTACTTAGAGTAATTCAAGAAAAGCAGATATCACGCTTAGGTTCCCATGAGGTAATGGATATAGATGTAAGACTTATTGCAGCGACTCACAAAGATTTGTCCCAGCAAATAGAACTTGGTCAATTTAGAGCAGATTTATATTATAGGCTAAATGTAATTCCTGTAGAAATACCTGCACTTAGAGAGCGAAGAGAAGATATTGTAGATCTGTTAAAACTATTTGTAGAAAAAGAAGTTAGCGTAAGTCAGCAATGTTATGAAATGCTAGAAAACTATCCTTGGAATGGGAATGTAAGAGAACTTCAAAATGCAGCTAACTATATACAACTTATGATAGGCAATCAAAAAACTATTACGCTAGAATATCTTCCAAACTATATAAAACAGTATTTTTTAGAAAATAAAGAGTTTTTAAATGAAGTGGATAAGGAAGTAGAGGTTTTAAAGGCGATAGTTAAGCTAGAAGAAATAGGAAAGAGTTCAGGTAGAGGCAGTATTAGTAGATATCTTTCTAAAAATAATTTTAGCATTTCAGAAGGCGAAGTAAGAGGTATTTTAGATAAACTTAAGTTGGAAAATTTTATAGAAATAGAAACCAAACGCTCTGGAGCTATACTTACCCAAAAAGGTAGAGTATTTTTAGGTGAATTTTTAGGCAACAAATAACCTAAACATAGGTTTTAACCTAAAAACAAATGATATAATAATAACAAAAAACTTAATCTGAAATTGAAATTTAAATTAATTTAAACTAAAAAAAGAACGTGTTTCAAACGTATTCATTCTTTTTTTAGTTTTTTTATTTTTATTAATTTTAAACTTGGAACAATCTTTGCTAATATATTATCGAAAATATAAGGAGGTCTAAAATGAGAGTACCAATTATCGGAATTTCTGGAAGTATAATGAAAGATTCAGGAGGAATGTTTCCTGGATATAAGAGAGCATATGTAAATGATGACTACATACAGGCGGTATTAAATGCAGGTGGAATACCTATAATACTTCCTATGGTGGACGATGCAGAAAGAATAAAGGAAATTGTAGGCAGAATTGATGGACTATTGCTTTCAGGAGGGCATGATGTAAATCCGCTGCTTTACAAAGAAGAGCCAGATGTCAAAACTACAGAGATATATCCACAAAGAGATACCTATGATTTTGAGCTAATAAAATGTGCAACTGAAAAGCAAATTCCTATTATGGGAGTATGTAGAGGTATGCAGATAATGAACACTTATTTTGGTGGAAGCAATTACCAAGATAATTGTTACAAAGATGGGGCATATATAAAGCATTGGCAGGGACATTCTCCTGATTTAGCTACACATACTATTGAAGTTGAAAAAAATACAAAGCTTTCAATTATAATAGGACAGCAGTTACTTGTAAATTCATTCCATCACCAATCAGTAAAAAAAGTAGCAGATGGTTTTTTAGCAGCAGCAAGAGCGAAGGACGGAATAATAGAAGCTATAGAGAAAAACGGAGAGCATTGGTGCATAGGGCTTCAATTTCATCCAGAGATGATGGCAGGCAACAATGCAGCTATGAAAAATTTATTCAAAAAATTTGTAGAAGAATCAAGTAAGAGTTAAAATTTGGAGGGAATAAATGAAAAATAAATTTGGATTTTGGTCAATAGTACTTCTTACCATAAACAGTATTATTGGAACGGGAATATTTTTATCACCAGCGGGAGTTGTAAAGGAAGCTGGAACGTATACACCACTGATTTATATTTTAGCAGGGCTTTTTGCAATTATTCTAGCAATTACATTTGCTTCGGCGGCAAAATATGTAAATAAAAATGGGTCAGCATATGCATATGCAAAAACTGCATTTGGAGATAATCTAGGATATTATGTAGGGATTACTCGTTTTGTAGCAGGCTCTATTGCATGGGGAGTAATGGCAACGGCGGTTGTGCGTACAACTATTGGAATCTTTGCAGGTGCAGAAGCCGCAACTATGGGCAATATCACAGTTGGATTTTTAGTATTAATGGCTATTTTGTTAACCATTGTATTTTCAGGGTCTTTTATTACTAAAATCGCAAGCAATGTATCAACTGTAGGTAAGGTGACGGCACTTGTGGTTGCAGTAATTGCAGGGTTCTTTATTTTCTTTAAGACAGGTCAAAATCACTTCCATGAGATAAATACAATCAAAAATGCAGCAGGAGAATTAGCAATTAAACCTATGGATGTTACAGTATTTGTAGGTGCAATACTATCAGCGTTTTATGCGTTTACAGGATTTGAGTCAGTAGCATCAGCGGCTTCAGAAATGGAATCACCAGAAAAAAATCTTCCAAAAGCAATTCCACTTGCTATAGGAATAATTACTTTAATTTATGTTAGTGTGGTAACTATCGCAATGGTAATAAATCCAGAGGCACTTTTAAATTCTACAGAACCAGTTATATTAGCTTCTGCGTTTGAAAATGCAGTAATTAAAAATATAATCATTTATGGTGCGGTAATTTCTATGTTTGGAATAAACATTGCAGCCGCTTTTGGAACTCCAAGAATTTTTGAAGCGATGGCAGAAGAAGGTCAACTTCCAGCTATGCTTTCTAAAAAAACTCAAAAAGGAGTGCCGCTTTTTGCCTTTATAGTTACAGCAGCAATGGCAATAGTTGTACCAATGGCATTTCAATATGATATGCGTGGAATTATGATAATTAGTTCAGTTTCAAGATTTATTCAATTTTTAGTAGTGCCAATTGCAGTTATTCTGTTCTTCTACGATAAGAATAAACAGCCTAAAATAGAAACTGCTAAAAAAGTATTTTTCACGGATGTAATAATTCCTATAATAGCATTTATAGCATCTGTATTCTTAATGTACAAGTTCTCATGGGCAAGCCAATTCTCTATTACTATGGAAACAGGCGAAACAGTATTAAATTACTATGCACTTGGAGCAATGCTTGTGGGATATATTATTTTACCAATAGCATTATTTATACCTTATAAAATGGGACTTTACAAAAAACAAGCGTAGGAATATTGAGTTACTATTATGTGAGCCGAAATTTCATATAAATAAGAAAAAATCGAAGTTAAAAATTAATAATGATTAAAATCCATTTTGGGATATCTCCTGAAATGGATTTTTTTTCCTTGAAAACGAGTTCCCGTAATGATAGAATAAGGGTAACTTATTATTGAAGGAGAACTTAAATATGAAAATTTTAGCAATAAACCCGGGATCAACTTCCACGAAGATTGCATTATACGAGGACAAAACACTTTTATTTAAAGAATCATTAGAGCATTCAAATGAAGAACTTTCTAAATTTGCAAGCATAGGCGAGCAATTTTCTATGAGAAAAGAAAGTATTTTAAACGTTTTAAATCAAAATGGATATAAAGTAGAAGACTTAAGTGCAGTAGTAGGACGAGGCGGATTACTTCCACCAGTAAAATCAGGTGCGTATGAAGTAAACGAGCTTATGGTAGATGTGCTTAAAAATAGACCTGTAGTAGAGCACGCTTCTAACTTAGGTGGAATAATTGCACATGATATCGCAAAATCAGTAAATATACCTGCATACATATATGACTCAGTTGCAGTTGATGAGCTTCAAGATGTAGCTAGAATTACAGGACTAAAAGAGATTGTTAGAGGTAGTCAGTCACACTGCCTAAACATGAGAGCGGCAGCGATAAAAACTGCTGAAGAAATGGGAAAAACATATCCTGAAATAAATGCAGTAGTAGCACATTTAGGTGGAGGAATTTCGCTAAGTGCACATAAACATGGAAGAATGTTAGAAATAGTTTCTGATGATGAAGGCCCATTTTCTCCAGAAAGATCAGGAAGACTTCCTATCAAAAACTTTATAAAGCTATGTGCAAAATATGATGCTAAAGAGCTAGGCAAAATGGTTAGAGGAAGTGGGGGACTTGTTTCACTACTTGGAACAAATAGCGCCCTAGATGTACAAAAGATGATAGATGATGGAGATGAGTACGCAAAACTTGTTTATGAAGCTATGGCTTATCAAATTGCAAAGTCAATTGGAGAGCTGTCAGTAGTGCTTGATGGAGAAGTAGATGCAATTGTTATAACAGGCGGAATAGCATATTCTAAATTTATAACAGAGTATATTACAAAGAAAGTAAAATTCATAGCGCCAGTTAAAATTCTTCCAGGAGAAAATGAACTTGAATCACTGGTTTTTGGAGCATATAGAGTGCTTGTGGGAGAAGAAAAAGCTAGAGTTTTTACTGAATAAAGCTTTTTAACAAATAAAAATTTAATATATTTATGGGAGGTAACAAATGGAATTTCGAATGACAGCAAAACATGCTCAGTGGCCAAGAGAAAATGACCCTATTTTTGAAATCGCAGGCAGAGCAAAGGATGCACAGGCAAAATTTGGTAGAGAAAATGTAATAGATGCCACCATAGGAGCTCTTGTGGATGATGAGGGCGCACTTATTTGCATGGAAAGTGTCTATAGTACTTTAAAAGCACTTCCTAATGCAAGAATAGCAGCATATGCAGCACTTGCAGGTCAGCCAGACTTTTTGAAGGCAGTTGAAAAAGCTTGCTTTAGAGAATTTAGACCAGAAGCATATATAAGAACCGTAGCAACACCAGGGGGAACAGGTTCTATAAAGCATGCAGTATGGGGATATACAAACCCAGGAGATAAAATCTTAGTTGCAGATTGGCATTGGTCAGCATATGGAACTATAGCAGGAGATGTAGGTAGAAGCCTTACACATCATAAACTTTTTGATGAAAATGGTAACTTTAACACAGCATCATTTAAAGAAAATTTTGAGGCGCTTGTAGATGAGCAAAAACGTGTGCTTACTATAATAAATTCACCTGCACAAAATCCTACAGGCTACAGCCTTTCTGATGAAGAGTGGGATAGCGTACTGGATATAATGAAAGCAAAAGCTCAGAATAAAGAAAATAAGCTGATTTTATTTGTAGATACAGCATATATAGATTTTGCAGGAGAAGGCTTTGAAAGAAGAGAATTCTTTAAAAAGTTTACCAATCTTCCAGAAAACATACTTATTATAGTAGGCTATAGTATGTCTAAGGGCTACACTATGTATGGTCTTAGATCAGGAGCCGCTATAGGGATATCATCAAACGAAGATGTGGTAGAGGATTTCTACTATGCATGCCTTCATGCAGGAAGAGCAAACTGGTCAAATGGAACAAGAGGCGCTATGGAAGTTATGACAGAAATAGAATCTGATACAGAAAAGCTAGAAGCATATGAAAAAGAACTGCTTATGTACAAAAAAATGTTAAGAGCTAGAGCTGCAGCCTTTGTAAAAGCTTCAGCAGAAGTAGGACTAGAAATTCTTCCATATAGAGATGGCTTCTTTACATCTATTCCTCATGCAAATCCAAAGGCAGTAGTAGAAAAGCTTACAGAACATAATATATTTGCAGTACCTTTAAAAATGGGAGTAAGATTTGCGGTTTGTGCTGTATCTGAAGAAAATTGTGCAAAAGCGCCAGCACTTATAAAAAAGGCAATAGATGCACTTTAATAAAATAAAAAACTAAAAATTTCGGGAGGATTTTATGAACAAGAAAATCAGTAAATTACTTGCGGTAGTTATGCTTATGACTACAATGCTTACAGGAACAAGCTTTGCCGCAGACGAGCAGAAAAAAATCACTATAATTCACACAAATGATACACATTCATATGTATCAGACAATGGTAAAGATGTAGTAGGATTTGCAAAACTAGCTACATATGTTCAAGATTTAAAGCAAAAAGAGAATGTACTTTTATTAGATGCAGGGGATATGTTTCAAGGACTTCCTTTTGCAAATATTGAAAAAGGACAGAGTGTGGTTCCAGTAGCTAATCTTGTAGGATACGATGCGATGGCAGTAGGAAATCATGAATTTGATTTTGGAGCAGCAAATCTTATAGATATATCTAAAAAAGTTAAATTTCCAATGCTTTCAGCTAACGTTTATAAAGATGGAAAACAAGTATTCCCATCATATATAGTAAAAGAAGTAAATGGAGTTAAAGTAGGTATATTTGGAGTTACAACACCAGAAACTATGTTCAAAACTCATCCAGATAATATAGTAGGCTGTGAATTTAAAGATATGATAGAAACTTCTAAAAAAGCAGTTAAAGACCTTAAAGAAAAAGAAAAAGTAGATGTAGTAGTTATGCTTGCTCACTTAGGACTATATGAGGGCGATTACACATCTGATAAAGTAGCACAGGCAGTAGAAGGCATAGATGTTATAATAGATGGACATAGCCATACAAAATTAGACAAAGGTCTAGTAGTAAAAAATACACTTATAGCAAGTACAGGCTCATACCTTAAAAATGTAGGAAAAGTAGAAATTAAATTAGCAAATGGTAAAGTTACAGATAAACAATCAAGTCTTTTAGCATATGATGCGTTTAAAGATGTAAAACCAAATGTAGCAATTGCAGATCAAATAGCAAAAACAACAGCAGAACAAGACAAAGCACTTTCAAAAGTTGTAGGAAAAACAGCAGTTGAGTTAGTAGGAGAAAGAGCTGTAGTAAGAACAGGAGAATCAAATCTTGGACAGCTTGCAGCGGATTCTATGAGAGACCTTACAAAAGCACAAATCGCAATAACAAATGGTGGTGGAATAAGAACTTCTATAAAAGCTGGCGATATAACTATGAAGGACTTAGTAACAGTATTCCCATTTGGAAACACTGTTATGGTTAAAAATATGAAAGGTAGCGACATAGTAGCTGCGCTTGAGCATGGCACAGGTGATTATCCAGTTGAAAAAGGTGCATTCCCACATGTTTCAGGAATTACCTTTACAGTAGACCCAAATGCAGAAAAAGGAAAACGTGTAAGTGATGTTAAAGTAGGTACAGAAGCTATAAATAAAGATAAGATATACTCTGTAGTTACAAATGACTTTATGTCAGCAGGTGGAGATGGCTACGAAATGTTTAAAGCATATCCAGTAGTTAAAGAATACAATACACTTATGGATACACTTCTTGTATACATTGAAAAAACTGGAGAAGTAAAAGGAAAACTAGAAACAAGAATTACTTTAAAACCAGTAAAAGAAGCAGTAGCATCTACTCAAAAAGCTGCATAATACTTTATTGAGATAAGGAAGATATAATGAAAAAATTTACAAAGCTATTGTCAATTATGCTTTGCATAAGCTTACTTATGACAGGGTGTAGTAGTGACAAAAACAAAGAAGATACTAAGGAAAGCCTAGAAAACTATATACAGTCTACAGAAAATACAAAATATAATTACGATGGTGAAGGTTCAGAATATGCAAGTTTTGACTCTTGGGTGGACTACAAAAAAGATGGAAAAGTTCAGCTTAGAACAAATAATTCTGGAACAGAGCTAGTTAAAGTATACAAAGTAGAAGACGGTAAACTTATAGTTTCTTTTAGCCAAGGCGAGACTTATCATAGAGAAAATTTTTTAGATAGAGAAAGTAACTCTAATGAAGTTATTCTTATGGAACCTATTCAAAAAGGAACAACTTGGAAACTTGCAAGTGGAGAGGACAGAACCATAACTGATACAGAGTTTGAAATAGAAACTCCCTCAGGAAAATATAAGGCAGTAGAAGTTACAACCCTTTACTCAGATTCTACCACTAAAGATTACTATGTTTCAGGAATAGGGCTTGTAAAATCAGTATTTGTGGGCACCGATGGATTTGAAGTTAACTCAACCTTATCTGAAATTGAAAAAGATAAAAAATTAGAACAAGAAATCCTTATGTATTATCCAAATGTAGATGAAGAAAAGTATTACTACAAAGAAGTAACTTTGAACTTCTCTACAAACGATGAGCCAGAAGCTGTTTTGGGTAATTCATACAAAGCAAATAAACCAAACAATGCAGAAGTGGTTTTGAGCGAAAATGCATCTATTAATAAATTTTCATTTGAGCCAGAAAACGGAATTGTAAAACTGGACATGAATGAGGCCTTTTTGCAAGATATGAATGCAGGTTCATCATATGAAAGTATGATACTTCAGTGTTTGGCAACAACCTTTGGTAGTTACTGTTATGCTGAAAAATTAGGACTGACAATAGATGGGAAACCGTATGAGTCAGGACATGTATTCTTAGATGAAGGGGATTATATTCAAGCAGAAATACAACAGGAAGTTTTAGAGGCAGAATAAAAATAAAAAAAATAATGGGACATATATGTTTCATTATTTTTTTGTTTTTTTTCCGTACTTTGGCTATTAAGTAATCGTGATAATGGTCGATAATATATTAACAAATAAAAACAAACGCTTAAGGATTGAAAGGAAGTTTATTATGGTAGTAAATTTTAGATATGAAGAAGATGAAAATGTTAGAATTGATTCCATATCAGTTGTAGGAGAATTTAATGAGTTTAATCCAGATAAAGGGATTATGGAAAAAACTGGCAATGTATGGAATTTTGATTTAGAACTTCCTTTTGGAGAATACAAATACAAGTTTTTGATAAATCAAAACCTAAGACTTAATGACCCCGAGGCAAATCTATATATGCCTGATGACAATGAGGAGCTATGGTCACTTATAATTATAAATGAAGAGGGAATAAGACTTTATAACAATGAAGAATATAGTGTTAATATAGATTCATACTATATGAATTCTATGGTAAGTGAAGCAGATGATATTCTGCTAAAGAAAGCATTCAATACAAATGTAGATGAAAAAGCAGTAGTAAGATATGGATTTACTAAGGTAACTGGAATTCATACAGTAACAGTAGCATGGTATAACCCTCATGGACAGCTTGTTCAATATACAGATAATAATTTATTTAAAGGTGAAGAAGATAAAGAACCATTATTTATGTGGTTTTGGCTAGACCTTAAAGCAAATAAGGTTAAACTAGAGTATGGGAACTGGACTATAAAATTATTTATAAATGGTCAATTTATCCTAGCTGATAGATTTAGTATTTCAAATGCAAGTTCATATTCATCAAAAGGTGAACTGATATAAATTTTTTATTTTTTTAACATTAAAGGAGTGACATTATGAGAATAAGTAATGTAAGTAATGCAATGTATACCAATTTAAACGCAGTAAACAAAAATAAGGCAGAAGGCGCAAAATCTTCAGAAGTAAAAAATGGGGTAACAATATCTGATAGTATAATTAAAAATCTAGATACAGAAATTAAAACCGTAAATACTAATATAGAAGAAAAACTTAGTCAATTTGAAGCAAAAAATCAAGATGCAACTCAAAGCAATATAACGGGTTCAGTAAAATCAGCATACAACTTTATTTCAAAATCATTTGATAAAGTTAAAAACGTTGTAAAAACAGCTGTAACTGTTGGGGAAGATGTAGTAAATAAGGTTGCAAAAGTTTCAAAATCAGTAATAGATGCAGCTTCAGCTGTGGCAAATAGCATAAAAACTACTGCTGAATCAGTTTCGGGACAGATAACAAAAACCGCTTCTTCAGTAGCAAGCTCAATAAAACAAGTTACTTCAAGTGCCTCGGATTTAAAAGCGGCAGCCCTTGAGATAAAGGAGCAGGCACTATCAATAGCTAAAAATGTTTCTAGCACAGCACTTTCAGTTTCAAAAGATGTAGCTACCTCAGTATATGTAGTAGGAAAAGCTGCAACTGAGATAAAAGTAGCTTTTGATAATCCAAGTGTTGGAATAATAGGCAAAGCTACAACTACATTTTATGCTATAAAAAATGCAGTACAAGACCTAAAAGAACCAGTTACTAGAATACCAAATACTATAGCAAATGGATATCGAGATATCAAAGAATCCGCTACTAAAATAGTAGAAGCGGTTAAGAGTTCATCAAATGATATTCAAAATATAAAAAGTGCAGTAATTTCAGCAAGCAAAGAAGTAAAAGAGACTATAACTAGCGTGGCAAAAGAATTAAAAGCATCAGGCACATATATAGCGGATACTATAAAAAATACAGCTTCAGAGATAAAAGAAATCATAAATTCTGATTCTAAAAATAATGAGGTTAACTTTAAAAATATTTTAGCAACAGTATAAACAGTTCTATGTAAATTATTGGGAGTGATTTCTTTTGAATCCGCTCCCATTCTTTATTTAATATACTTTTATATTTTTTAGTATACATATGATTTTATACAAATTAGGTTTGTCTTTTTTATGTCTTTTTATTAACAAATAAATTAAACGTTTAAAAATTGATTGTACAAAAAAATCACTGTGATATAATTATCATGTATTCCTAAGCCCCCCAGAGTTAAGGAGGAAAAATGCAAATAAGAACAATGGCACCGATAAAAAGCGGTGAAATAACATCAAAAATGGGTGTTAAAAAAGAACAAGCAAGTTTTAGCCAAGCTATGAAAGCGGCAGAAAGCAGTACAAAGCAAGACAGTGTAAAAATAGCTAATAGAAGTATTTCACAGAAATTAGAAGACCTAAAAGTAGAATTTGAAAAGACTGATTTTACAGGAATGAGTCAGGCACAAAAGGCAAATTTTGTATGGACAAAATATGATGAAGCTTTTCCTGATTTCGATGCAATGATTTATTTTGACCCAGAAAATTATGATACGATAGTAAAACAATATAGAAAGGAGTCTGATAATTTAGGTATAAAATGGACAGATGAAGTATATAATGAAGCAATGGGATTTAAGGGAATGAGCAATGAGGAGATAGTGAGTGAGATAAATAAACGTTATCCTTCAAATGACCCTATAACTAAGACTAAAGCTATACACATGATGACTATGAGTGGAGCTATAGACCCAAAAGTTGGAGCTGAAATGAAGAATAGTATGTGGAGAAATATAGAGAAAAGGGTGTGTCAGGAGAGGGGGCTTAAGTGGAATACGCTTGAAGCGGCAAATAGCCCGGGGCTTAAGCAGTTAATGCACAGTTATGCACTAAATATGACGATGACATGGGACTCTATATTTGAATGTGTAAGTGATAATGATAAGCTTACACAGGAACAGCG
>JBGSPX010000010.1:0-27014 GCA_041738345.1 Proteocatella sp. | reverse complement strand
TAATGTTTGTCTGGTTCGGATTAAACATCCGACATATCTTTTTGTTATCTCAATTTCTTGAAATTACGGTTATTACTTTTTTTAGATGATTTCTCATCTGTAAATGGTTGTATATTCTACTGTTTAGTTTTCAAGGTTCATATTTTGTTTAGCTGCCGTTTTTGACAACTTTATTAGTATATCTCATCTCGCTTTATTTGTCAACACTTTTTTTATTTTTTATTTTTTATTGAGTTTTGACTGCGTTGAGCGTTATATGTTTTGCGTCATCGGTGTCTTCCGACGACTTTTATTAGTATACTAGGATGTCCTATAAAAGTCAATACTTTTTTTACTTTTTATTTTTTCTGTTTAATTAATAACTCCGCTGCTATTTTACTAGATAACGCTTTAGTTGCTAATCTTATAATTGGGGTTGGGGTTTTCAGTTCTTCTAATTCTCTAAGTAATGATGATTCTAGTTCCTCACAAAAATAATTATATGCGCCCTCTTCTCCCATTTTTGTATTATATTGAAGTATAACTTCTTTTATTTCATGCATAGATAATATTCTTTTCAATATAGTTATGATAATTAAATTCGCTATATGATTTTTATTATACTTTTTCTTTATAGGTGCTTTTATCAAACCTAATTTTACATAATTATTTATCATAGAATTTGTTATAATTTTTTCTTTTTCAGCTACTCCAAATATTTCAGTATGCTTTTCTAAAAAACTTAATATTTGATCCATATATAATTCAAAGTCCGGAAGTTCATTCCATCTAGGTATATGATAACTTTTTACTCTATTTTCAAATAGCTTTATATTATTTACAGCGTCTATATTATTCATATTAATCCTTCGTTCTTTCCCATCTTGTTTATTCTTCTTCTATTATTAACATATAAAATTTCAACAAATTCATTATACCATATTCTTCATACTATTCAAATTGCACTTTAAAATTGTTTAACCATTATTTTTTATGATATTATTATGTATATAAAATAGATTAGGAGAAACTATATGAGAACTATAAACGCTGAAGCTATATCTGAATCTGTAAGAGATTTGTGCATAAAAGCTAATTATCATCTTCCTGAGGATGTTAAATCTTCAATAAATAATGCATTTAAAACAGAACCTTTCCCAATTGCAAGGGATACGCTTGGAATAATTGTAGAAAACTATACTTTAGCCGAAAATGAATCCATTCCCATATGTCAGGACACTGGCCTTGCTTGTGTATTTTTAGAAATTGGTCAAGATGTTCATATTATTGGCAATCTTGAGAATGCTATAAATGAAGGCGTACGTCAGGGTTACGAAATTGGTTTGCTTAGAAAATCTTGTGTAAAAGACCCTCTTCGCCGCATAAATACTAATGACAATACCCCTGCTATGATATATTACGATATAGTCCCCGGCGAAAAATTAAAAATAACAGTTGCTCCAAAAGGCTTTGGTAGCGAAAATATGAGTCAACTTAAGATGCTTAAGCCTTCGGATGGTATCGATGGCGTGATTGAGTTTGTAATTAGTGTTGTAGAAGAGGCCGGTCCCAATCCTTGTCCTCCTATAGTAGTTGGGGTTGGCATCGGCGGCACTTTTGATAAAGCCGCTCTTCTTGCAAAAAAAGCGCTTATGCGTGAACTTGATGTCAGAAATGAAGATAGTTTTTATTCCGCTTTAGAAAAACTTTTGCTTGAAAAAATAAATGCTTTAGGTATAGGGCCTCAAGGTTTTGGTGGTAAAGCCACTGCCCTTGCTGTAAATATTGAAGTTATGCCTACTCATATAGCAGGACTTCCAGTTGCTGTAAATATAAACTGTCATGCTACTAGACATGTTTCTTTATGCTTATAAAAAGGAGCTTATTATGGAATACAAATTAACTATCCCTCTTAATGATAATGAGATTTCAATGTTAAGAGCAGGTGATATGGTTTATCTCAGCGGAGAAATATATACAGCGCGTGATGCTGCTCACAAAAGACTTGTAGAAAGTTTTAATGCTTCTGAGCCACTCCCGCTTTCACTTGTTAATACTACAATATATTACGTAGGTCCAACTCCTGCTAAAAAAGATCTTCCAATTGGTTCATGCGGCCCTACTACAAGTTCTCGTATGGATGCCTACTCTCCGCTATTACTAGATTTAGGCGTTAAAGTTATGATTGGAAAAGGAAAACGAAATGAAGCTGTAAAAGCTAGTATCGTAAAAAACAAAGCTTTATACCTTGCAGCTATAGGTGGCGCTGGGGCTTATCTTAGTAAATGTATTAAAAAGAGTGAGCTTATTGCCTATGAAGACCTTGGGAGTGAGGCTATAAGAAAACTAACTGTAGAAAATTTTCCATCTATAGTTGTAATTGACAGTTATGGTAATGACTTATATGAAATTGGTAAAACTAATTATCTTAACTCTTTAAAAGCTTAGAAAGGAAATCTTATGTTAAAAAGACTGTGGCAATACTATCGCCCTCATAAAAAACTCTTTATCTTAGATTTTGGTTCTGCTTTTGTTATGTCTATTATGGATTTATTTTTCCCGTTAGTCGTAAGCTATGCTATAAATACACTCTTACCACAAAGTAGGATGAATGAATTTTTTAGTTTTCTAGCAATCTTACTAACGCTTTATATAATCCGTTTTGCTACAAATTATATAGTTCATTATGTAGGTCATGTTATGGGCACTAGAATTGAACACGATATGAGAAGAGATTTGTTCAACCATATACAAATGCTTTCTTTTAATTATTTTGATAACACAAAAAAAGGAAAAATCATATCACGAATAGTAAATGATTTAAATGATATATCCGAATTTGCTCATCACGCTCCAGAAGATATATTTATTTCTATTACTACTATTTTAGGTTCCTTCGTTGTTATGTTTTATATAAACCCTAAACTTGCAATCGTAACCTTTCTACCAATTCCTATATTAATTTGGTTTACCGTTTCCAAAAACGTAAAAATGAAACGTACGTTTAGAAAGATGCGTGAAAAAATAGCTGATGTAAATGCACAGATAGATGATTCCATCTCCGGAATAAGAGTAGTGAAAGCTTTTGCCAACGAAGATTATGAAATAGAAAAATTTGCCCGTGGAAATCAATATTTTAAAGAAACTAAGGAAGAATCATATAAAATAATGGCCGAATATTTTACAGGCGTGGAATTTATTTCCAATATAATAAACCTTTTAGTGCTTGCTTACGGAGGTTTTTTAATATATCAAGGTCAAGCACAGTACGGGGATGTTGTCGGATTTCTACTTTATGTAAACATTCTTCTAGCCCCTATAAAAAGATTCGCTACCCTTATAGAGCTTTTCCAAAAAGGCATGACTGGCTTCGAACGTTTTTGCCAGACTATGGATATAAAGCCCGATATAGATGATGCGAAAAATGCAATAACACTTGATGCTATAAAAGGAGAAATCCTATTTGACAACATAACATTCTCCTACGATGACTTTAAAACTGTAATAAATAATCTTTCTTTAAGAATAAATCCAGGAGAACAAGTTGCAATTGTAGGTCCTTCGGGGTCAGGGAAATCCACACTCCTAAATTTAGTTCCAAGATTTTACGATATCAAAAAAGGAAGTATTTATATCGACTCACTTGATATAAAAAATATTAAACTTGCTTCTCTTAGAGGAAGTATTGGCGTGGTTCAGCAAGATGTAGTAATGTTTGCTGGTAGTGTAAAAGACAACATCGCCTATGCGAAACTTGATGCTACTGATGATGAAATTTATGAAGCTGCTAAAAAAGCCAACGCCATTGAATTTATTGAAAAACTTGAGTATGGATTTGATACTTATATAGGAGAGCGTGGCGTAAAACTTTCTGGCGGCCAAAAACAACGCATCGCTATAGCTCGAATATTTTTGAAAAATCCTAAAATCTTAATCTTAGATGAAGCCACATCTGCATTGGATAATGAATCTGAGAAGTTAGTCCAAGATGCTCTTTTTGAGCTTTCCAAAGGACGTACTACCCTTATAATTGCCCATAGACTAAGTACCATAAAATACGCTGATAGAATAGTAGTATTGACTGAAAATGGCATTGAAGAAGAAGGCTCCCATTATGACCTTTTAGAAAAAAACGGAATCTATTCAATGTTATACAATATGCAGTTCCATGATGATGAACAAAAATTCATATAACCTCTAAACAAAAAAAGATTGATGGTGCCTATATTTAAGCCCCATCAATCTTCTTTAAGTTATTCTAGAAATTCTGCAATTAGTCCTACTGCTTTTTCTGTATCCTTAGATTCAAAGGACATAAAGGCATGTGGCTTTTTCACAAACTCATGATGCTCAAACTCAACAGAATTTTGAGCCAAAACATTTACAAAATTGCGATTTTCATCTCTAAGGATGTCTCTTCCCGAAGAAATAACAATTACCTTTGGATAATGAAAAATAAGTTCCGATTTAACTGGTGAGATATATGGATTTCCTAAAATATGAGGATATTCTGTCCCTGACCTCTTATCAAAATACGGAATATAGCATTTTAGCATAGACTTCATAGTATCTAATGTAAGATTAATTTCATTGGCATTTTCTATAAAAGATGGTAAATATTCTTCCATCAAAATCGATTCTATATCTGTAACTGGATATATAAGTACTATAGATGATGGAAGAATTCCTCTTTTTTTTCTTCTAAGGCACATCTCCATAACCGAAAGAGCCAAATTCCCTCCCGCACTAGTTCCACACAGCGATATATCTTGTAAATTGAGTTTAAGCGCTTTATGGTGTTTACAGATATAATAATATACACAATAGCAATCTCTTATAGCGGCTGGATATATATGTTTGGGTGCAAGTCTATAATCCACAGATATGATTACACGTCCAGTACTCTTCGCAAGTTTTAAACAGACCCCCTCATGTGTATCTAAATTCCCCATGACAAATCCACCTCCATGAATAAATAACATACATGAATTAGTATCATTATTCACACTGTCTTGCGGATAATAAATCCTTATGGGTATTTTTCCTTCTGGAGATTTTATCTTTAAATTTATTATGTCAAAGCCTGAAGGTCTTACTGCAAAAGTCTCCTTTAGTTTACTATAACAAGTTTGGCTATATTTAATAAACTTCAAATTATTATATTCCATCGTATTCCTCTTTATTTCTTCCTTTATTCTAACAATTTAAGATATCTTCTTGTATTCTATACCTTCAGATTCCATAGCCTTCTCCACAAATGATTTTTTAATTAAAGTTTCATCCTGATTTCGCTTTGGTATAACTTCCGCTCCACCTGTTTTGGAAATAAGATAAATATACTTAGGACTCTCAACCACAATCTTTATATCTTCCCAAACATATTTAGTCTTCTCTTTTTTTCCTTTTATAATTATACTTGCCTCACTGACAACCGCTGTCATTCCATTTTCACTAAGTGAAAGCTCTCCATTTGCTATAGATTTACGAACTCGTTTTTTTACTGAGTATTTATAGTACTTGTCAAACCCTATAGCATAAAGTGTAGCCATAGCTATTCCCAGCACTAACCCTTGAAGGTTTCTCATAAAAAATATTATTACGATTCCAGCCACCACTACAAAACCATACTTGATTATCCTCATCTGTTTTGCAAAATTAGGTGATATTTTTACATAGTCCAAATTTGATTGTACAAAGTCTTCTTCTAAAAGTTCATATTTAAATTCCGTGTTCATATTATACTCTCCTTGGCTTCTTTATTATAGGCTTACTATATTATATCAAAATTACAATAAAAAACAATTTTTTTAGACAAAAAAACATCTGTGTCCAAAAAAAACACAGATGTTTTAAGTTTTAATAAATTTTATAACAGTTTTTTAATTTAAAATAAAATTATTTTTTTATAAATTTATTATAAATCGTATCTACAATAACCGCTATCGCATTGTCTCCCGAAACATTAGCTGCTGTTCCAAAGCTATCTTGTGTTATATAAAGTGCAATCAATAAACTCGCAATCGCAGTATCTGTGCCTATTCCTACCATCGGAAGAAATGGAAGCGCTGACATTATAGCTCCACCAGGCGCTCCTGGGGCTGCAACCATTGCAATTCCAAGCGTCATTATAAATGGCATCATAAGTGGTATTGAATAATCCATAGAGTTCATCATAAGCACTGCTGTAACGCAACTTGTAACTGTTATAATAGACCCTGCAAGGTGAATCGTTGCACAAAGCGGTACTACAAATTCTCCAATTTCTTTAGATACTCCATTTTTTTCAGCACATTCTATATTTACGGGTATAGTAGCGGCTGAAGACTGAGTTCCTATCGCTGTTAAATATCCTGGAATTTGATTTTTTATCATTACAAAAGGATTTTTCTTGCCTGTAATTCCCGCTAGCACAAAGAATAGTGATACATATACTAAATGCATTATTATTACTACCGCAAACACCTTCCAAAATACTGAAAGCACTGAAAATACCTGTCCGCTATATGACATATTGGCGAAAGTTCCCATTATATAAAGCGGAAGAAGTGGTATTATTACACTACTTAACACATCTACAATTATCTCTGAAAATTCCTTAAAGAAATTATAAGTAGTCTCTCCGCTTCCTTTTCCTCTTAACTTGCTTATAGAAAGTCCCATTAAAAATGCAAATACTATCGCTGCTGTAACATCCATCATTGCATCTAATGGTATTGTGAATAATGGTGCAAGCATGCCTTCTTCTGGATTTGCAATTGCTGCCATAGCTGAGGCATCTATAAATTTGGGAAATAGTGTTACTGATACAAAAAATGCTATCGTTCCCGCTACAACTGTAGATGCATATGCTATTGCTGTAGTTATTCCAAGAAGCTTCCCTGCCCCTTGAGCTAAGTCTGCAATTCCCATAACTACAAATCCAATTATCATAAATGGAATTATAAATTTCAAGAAACTGCTAAATAAACTTGAAAATGTAACTAATACCTGAATAAATAAAGGCGGCATAACCATTCCTATAACAATACCAAGTATAATGGCCATTATAAGTTTAGGTACCAAACCTATTTTCTTTTTTTGTTTGTTCATAAAAATCCCCTCCATACAAATTCTAAATAATAACACATTAGTAAATTCTATTATATTATCCAGATAAGGTCAACTTTATAAACATTCACAATTTTTTAAAAAAAATAAAAAATAGTGACAACGTTTTCTTTTACCGTTATCACTATTTTAAAATGAAATTTTTAAGCTATTTATTTAGTCCCATTATAACTCTTGCTTCTTCAGGCGTAGCAATGTCTCTTCCTAATTCCTTAGCAATTCTCACTACTTTTTCAACTAATTCGCCATTGCTTTTAGCTAAAACTCCTTTTTCTATATAAAGATTGTCTTCAAAACCTACTCTTACATTTCCACCCATAGATATAGCTACGGCTGCAAGCGTAAACTCATTTCTGCCTATACCTGTAGCTACCCATGTAGAACCTGGAGGGATAGAACCTACCATAAACACAAGGTCTCTTGGCGTTGCTGTCATTGCCCCATTTACTCCAAGTACAAAGTTGAAATGCATTGGATAATCAATAAGGCCTTTGTTAGCCATTGCAATTGCAGTGTCTATCATTCCCTTTTCAAAAACCTCACATTCTGGTTTAACTTTGTATTCTTTCATTGTAGTGGCAAATTCCTTTACCATATTTACGGTATTTGTAAATACATCATCTCCACCAAAGTTACAAGTTCCACAATCAAGTGTCGCTATTTCTGGTTTTAAAAATACCGGTTGAAGTCTTTCTTTTGCAGTCATTCCTACTGCGCCACCTGTACTTGGAAGAATTATAATATCTGGCAATTCTTTTCTAATTGCTTTGATTGCTTCTTCATATCTATCTTTGCTTTGAGTAGGTGTTCCATCATCTTCTCTTACATGAAGGTGAATAACTGCCGCACCTGCTTCTGCTGCACTTTTAGCTTCTCTCACAATCTCTTCTATAGTATAAGGCACTGCTGGATTTTGTTCCTTTGTAACTTCTGCACCACATATTGCTGCTGTTATAATTAATTTTTCCATTTCTTCCTCCTATTATTTATTAGAAGGCTGTTCAAAATATCATAAAAGAACTCAATAATTTAAATCCTTACATATATTTTTTAAAAATTTTCAATTATTTTTTCTTCTATGTACTCTGTTATTTCCTTGCCTTCAATTCTTGTTATTTCTTCACCCATGATGTCTGGAGTAATTTTAAAGAAGTTTATGACAAGTTTATTTCCCTTTATTAAATATTCCTCTTTATTAGCTGGAACAAAAACCACCTCTATATCTTCAGCTGATATAGCTTTTTGGGAATTTATTTTTTGAATAAGTGAATCTAAATTAAGCATTTTTAGTGGCTCTACCATCATTTTCATGTAGTCCATATCTTCTAGCATCCACATATTATTATTCCAAAATTGTCTTTCCTTCTGTGTTCCTCCATTAAGCATTTCTCTATTAGAAATTGCACTAAGGGCTTTTCTTACAGATTCTGAAGTAAATTCATCACTGTAAAGCAATTTCATTTCTTCATATTCACTGAGTGTAACTAGGTAATTTTCGCCTACTTTTTCCTTTTCTTTGGTAGCCTGCCAAAAATAAAGCATAGACTCAATTACATTTAAATTTTTATTTATTGTTTTTAACATTTTACATCCTCCCCAGAATGTTTCATTTAGTTATATTTTCATTATATCACTTATTTGTCATTTTGATAACATACAAAAAAAGTTTTTAAAAAAGCACCTTGAATATCCAAGGCGCCTTTTAAATTGAAGCTAGAGCTTCACTATTTTTTTATTTTCCATTTTTAATAAGTTCTCTTACCTGTGCTTTGTACTTCTCAACGCCTGGTTGATCAAATGGATTTAAATCTCTTAAATAACAACACATTCCGCATGCTTTTTCAAAGAAATAAATCATAAATCCAAAGGTAGATGCTGATAAATCTGCTATGCCTATCTCTATTGTTGGCGTATTATTTTCATCCATATGTGCTTTAATTACTCCTTGAGTAACTATTTTATTAAGCTTATCAACTGTCCAAGATTTGTCATATCCTAAATCTTCAGGAATTGAAATATTAACGCCTGTATCATCTAAATTGAGTACTGTTTCTGCAAAAATCTGTTTTCCTTCTTGAAGATATTGTCCCATTGAGTGAAGTTCTGTACTCATCTCTACTGTAACGGGGAATAGTCCTTGACCTGATTTACCTTCACTTTCTCCGAATAACTGTTTTAGCCACTCTGTTAAATTCTTTAGTTTTGTTTCATAAAACTCGTAGCACTCTACATCTTTTTTAAGTTCTTCACTCAAAAGATATCTTACAAGTCCATATTTATAAGCATCATTCTTAGTTATATCATCACTCTCATAAGCTTTGTATGCTACTTTATTTCCTTCTATAAGTGCTCTGATATCTATTCCTGCAACCGCTATTGGAAGAAGTCCCACTGGTGTAATAACTGAAAATCTTCCACCTACTGAATCTGGCACTTCAAAAGTTTTATATCCTTCTTTATCTGCTTCTGGTCTTAAAATTCCTTTTTCTTTATCAGTTATTGCAATTATTCTCTCTGCATAATTTTCTTTATACTTATCCTTTAAGAAATTTTTAAGTATGCTAAACGCCACACTAGTTTCTATCGTAGTTCCTGATTTTGAAATAACACATATGGTAACTTCTTCATCTTTTAGCACCTCTAATAGATCTTTATAGTACACACTACTCATATTATGCCCTGCATAATAAATCTTAGGCACATCATTATTAAGCTGATTATGGAAAGTATTTGTTAGCATATCTATACACGCTCTTGCACCTAAATAAGAACCACCTATTCCTAAAATTACAAAAGCTGTACTCTTTGCTCTTACATTTTTCGCAGTCTCTTCTATATCTGATATAAGCACTTCACTTAGTTCATTGCTGTACTCAACCCAACCTGTATAGTCTTCTTTTCCTGAGTGAAGCTTATTGTGAATTTCAGTTACCTTGTCTTGGTATTTTGAAATTAAACTCTCATCAATTTTACTTTTGCTCAAATCTAATCTTATTTTATTTTCCATAATTCAAACTCCTTCATCGATTTAATAATTTATAAAAATTCCCCTAATCTTGCTGCTCCAATTATTCCAACATCATTTCCTGACGTTGCTACTCTTATTTCTGGTGGTTTAACCTGCTTGCAAAATGCATTTTCTGCCACATACTTCTTTATTTTAGGAAGGAAGTAATCCGATGAATTTGATATCCCTCCACCTATAACTATGACCTCTGGATCAAGAATGTTGACAATATTAACTAATCCTGCCCCTATATATTCTAAAAATCTGTCTACTACTTTTATTGCTTCTATATTAGAATTAACGGCTTCTTCAAAAAGAAGTCTTCCTCCCAAATTTCCTTTTTCTGCTTTTAATTTTGCTAAGCTACCATCTGGATTTTCCTCAGCATATTTACCTGCATCTCTTATAAGCGCTGTAAATGATGCATAAGCTTCTATACAACCATTTTTACCACAGGTACATTTTTCTCCATCCATAATAAGTGTCGTATGTCCAAATTCACAACCTCCATAGGTTGATCCATGATATAACTTTCCTTCAAATATAAATCCAAACCCTAAGCCTGTACCAATTGTGACCATTGCCATGGAATTAAATTCATCTGAATTCCAGCCTAAATATTCACCAAGTGCCGCACAATTAGCATCATTTGCTAAATATACCTTTTTATTAAGCTTTTTGCTTACATATTCTGCTAAAGGTGCATTTTCCCAATTTAGGTTTCCCGCAAAATAAACTATTCCTTTATTAGAATCCACTGCCCCGGGAGAACCGATTCCCACATATTCAATTTCTACATCAGCTTCTTTTAACATAGCCTCAATAAGCATCGAGATATCATCCGCAACGGCTTCAAATCCTCTTTCTGGTTTAGTTTTTAACGAGCGAGTGCATAGTATTTCATTATTAGAATTTACTATCCCTCCCTTTATATTGGTTCCTCCTAGATCAATTCCTGCAAAATACCTCATATTGCTCCTCCAATTTAATCGAAACTCAACGATTTTATTATACCATAAAACCCTGTAAATTAGTACGGTTTATACTATTTTACAGGGCTTTATTTTATGGATAACGTTTTCTGATAATAGCAATATTATGCCACAAGCGTTTTTAGTTCTTTTAGTAAGAATTGTTTTACATTTGCAAACGTTTCTTCATTCTTTGTTAAACAATAATCATTTAGTGAGCTATACACTAATTGTATTAATGTTACAAATTCTTGAGGATTTTTTCCATTTTTTTCTGCATATTCGATTAACTCTAACTCTATTTTTTTGTTCATTTCTTTTACTAACGGAAGTATATTTTTAGAATATACTGGATGTGCTATTACTTCCATCATAAATCTCTGCTCTGGACAGCTTTTTTTAGTATAAGTGAACAACTTGTCCATTAATTTCTCTGGGTCTGATAAATTTTTCTTTATTATTTCTAAACTTCCCATTCTATTTTTCTCATATTGTCTGTTCACACAGGCTACTATTGCTTCATTTTTGTCTGCAAAATAATAGTATAATAATGCTTCATTAACGCCTGCTTTTGATGTCAATTTCTTAGTTGATGATTTGTCTAAACCAAATTCGATAAACGCTTGCATGAACGCATCTAGCATTTCTTCTCTTTTTATATCAGCTTTCATATTTTACCTCTCTTCTTTTAAATAAAATTTTATTTAAATTCACCAAAATGGCGAATAAACAACGGTATAGCTTGACTTAAATCTCAACACTAAAATTTTCACATATAGTTAATTCATAAATCCTATATAATTACTTTATATAATATAATAAAGTGTTTATTTTGTATATAGTTTAGTTTCTATTTTTACATTTTTTTACATATTTTATATATTTTTTAAACATTTTTTTAAAATCAAGTCTTACAGAACTTGCATATATAATCTTTTAGTCTCTGACTTGCTGACACATGTTTAAATTTTACCACATCTTCTTGGCTTTGTTTTTTGGGATTATATTTTTGACTTTCCAATATAAACTGTTTCTGAGCATTTACAAGTTGTTCATCCAAGTTAGTATTTCTCACATAATTTCCATCTGTCAATAATTCTCTAGATTTTATATTATCTTCTAATATAGTTTCTATGACATCTTCAATTTTACGTTTTATATCTTTATCTAATATAGGGCATGCAATTTCTATACGTCGTGATAAATTTCTACTCATCAAATCGGCTGAAGATATATAAATTTGCTTATCATCTCCTTCTCCAAATAAATATACTCTATGATGCTCTAAAAACCTCCCAACAAGACTTCTAACGCTTATATTTTCTGTATACCCTTCTATGCCTGGTAATATACAGCATATACCTCTAATTATTAATTTTATACTTACTCCTTCTTTAGAGGCCTCAACTAGTTTATCTATTATGGTTCGTTCTGTCAAAGAATTCGCTTTTATTACAATCTTGCCTTGAGTCCCTGATCTTACCTTCTCTATTTCATTGTCTATAGCTGAAATTATATTTTGTTTAAGTGAATTAGGTGCCACCCAAAGTTTACTATAGTATCCATTTGAATTTGACATCATCATATTCTTAAAAAATTCACTTGCATCTTTACCTATCTCTGAATTTGCTGTTATAAGGCTAAAGTCCGAATAAAGAGATGCAGTTTTTTCATTATAGTTTCCTGTTCCAATTTGCGTTATATAATTTATGATTCCACTGTCATTTCTAGTTATCAAGCATATTTTAGAATGAACCTTCAAATCTCCTATTCCATATATAAGATTACATCCAGCTTCTTCAAGTCTATCTGCCCACTCTATATTATTTTTTTCATCAAATCTTGCTTTTAGTTCCATCAATACTGTTACTTCTTTACCATTTTCAGCGGCTTCACAAAGCTGTTCTGCTATTTTTGAACGGATAGCGATTCTATACATAGTTATCTTTATAGAAAGCACATTTGGATCATTTACGCTCTCTTTTAAAAGTGTTATAAATGGGTCTATCTGCTCATATGGATAATGTAGCAGTATATCTTTTTGCTTTATCTGCTCTGTCATTTTTAAATTTCTATCTAAGGTATTTGGATACTGAGATTCAAAATTTTCATCACATAGAAGTTTCTTCTTTTCTGAACTTAACTTATCTGGAAGTTCAAATACATAATTTAATTTTATAGGCACTGCACTTTTAAATATTTGTGTTTCTTCTATTTTAAGTTTTTTTGTAAGAAATCTCTTTTCATAGTCATCTATATCTCCAAAAACTTCAAGTCTTATTGGAAGCAGTCTTGCTCTTTTTTTCAAAAGCTTCTTCATATACTGTCTATAATCTTCTCCGTCATCTTCTTCAAGTTCTTCGTTTAAATTTAAATCTGCATTCCTTGTAACTGATATTACAGATTTACTGCCCGTTTCAAACTGATTAAATAGCATGTCAATATATGAAATCAGTACTTCTTCCACCCTAATGAATCTAACGCCATCTTCCATATTAGGCTCACTCTCTAGATAAATTACACTTGGAATACTTGGTGGAATTGGAAGTATCCCTATCTTTGCACTTCTATCTTTCTTTATATTTTCTTTTTCTTTATCTCTTAAACCTACAAGAATATATAGTTGCTTATTTGCTAAATGAGGAAATGGATGTTGATTATCTATAACCATAGGCGAGAGAATTGGTTGTATACGATTTTTATAATAGTGTTCTACATATTTCCTATCTTTTTTATCAAGTTCTTCAAATTTTATATCTTGTATATTAAAGTTATTCAGCTCTTTTAAAATCTCAAAATATGTTTCTTCTCTCTCCTCTATAAGCTTTTGGGTTTTACTAAAAATGGCTTGTAATTGTTCTTGCGGCGTCATATCTGACTTATCATTTTTTATAGAAACTTTGAGCTTGTTTAAATCATTTAATCTACCTACTCTTATCATATAAAATTCATCTAGATTACTCGAAAAAATAGAAATAAATTTGAGCCTTTCCAAAAGAGGTACACTTTTATCCTGTGCTTCTTCAAGAACACGCTTATTGAATTTAAGCCACGACAACTCTCTATCTTGAGTATATATTTTATTACTTATTTCTGTCTGAAGTTCCCTGTCCATAATTGCCTCCATTAAAAGCTGTGTTTAATACGTTCTTAAATAAATAACCTTCTCTAACCCCATAGCTACTGACATGAATGTATTTTATTCCAAACTGCTTAACTACCGTGTTTAATATTATCATCCCTGGAATTATAGTGTGTATCCTTTCTGGTACTATTTGAAGTATTTTGTCTATGACTAATTTGTCATCTCCTTCAAACTCTTTTATTAAAAGTTTAATTTCTTCTGTAGAAAACTCTTTATTTGGTTTATCATTTCCCAGTAATTCTATGCTTAATTTCCTCGTAGCTCTTATGCTACCTCCAATACCACACATATGTTCGTATTTAGTCTGAGTATTTAAATCGAGCTTATCTATTTCTTTTTTAACATCTTTGGCAATACTTCTTCTTTCATCCTTTGTTGGAATAAGATTCTTAACATATTTTTTGTACATGTTTAGCGATCCCATTGGAATACTTACCGCTTCTTTCATCTTTCTATTTTCAAATAATACAATTTCCGTGGAGCCACCACCTATATCAACAAGTACTCCATCATCTATATCAAGTATTTTAGTCGCTCCCTCAAAATCGAGTTCAGCTTCTTCTTTTCCACTTATTATATCCACATCAAACCCTGTATCTTCTTTTATCTTTTGTTTTGCCCAATCTGCATTTTTTATATTTCTAAGAGATGCGGTCGCAAATGGATATACATTATCTATCCCGAGATTTCCCAATACCCGCCTATATATCCTAAGTGCATCACATGCTTTTTTAATTCCTTTTTCCGTAAGCATTTCATTTTCAATATGGCCTGCAAGCCCTGCCATTATCTTGTCTTTAAATTGTATATATACATTGTTGTCTTCCTCATCCAGTCTATACACACTCATCCTTATACTATTTGAACCTATATCTATTATGGCATATTTCATAACGCACCTCAGTTTTATATATAATTTCAAATTATTTCTCCAATTAATTTAATATTATACCCAAAATTTATGTTTTTATTTACATTTCAGAAAATTTTTTTGAATATTTACAATTGTTTATTGGGATAAAAAAAGTATCTGATTATATAATCAGATACTTATCATATTATTTTGCTGCATTCATTCGGTTTACAGCTTTTTTAAGTCTATATTCCGCTATTTTTAGTTGACTCTCATCGCCTTTATACATCTGAAGTTTCTTTTCAGAATCTTCTTTTGCACGTTTAGCCCTTTCAATATCGATAGTTTCAGACCATTCTGCCGCCATAGCTATAACAGTAGTTTTTCCCTTATCGTTTTGAATTATCCCGCCAGCAATAGCTGCCGTTCTAGTTTTTCCATTTTGTTTTATAGCTGCAACATGTATCTTTAGGTTAGATACAAAATCTATATGGTCTTTTAATATGGTAAGTTCTCCTTCAGTAGTTCTTACTGTCAAGGATTCCACTTGTTCATCCATAAAAAGCTTATCTGGGGTTACTATCTGTAAATGAAATGTACTCATTTTTTACTCCCCTTTCTTAGCTTTTTCTACTGCCTCGTCAATTCCTCCTACAAACAAAAATGCTGATTCTGGAAGCGAGTCATGCTTTCCGTCTAATATCTCTTTAAACCCTCTTATTGTTTCTTTTAAAGATACATATTTCCCTTGCATTCCTGTAAACTGCTCTGCTACTGTAAACGGCTGTGAAAGGAAATTTTGAATTTTTCTAGCTCTTGAAACTGTAGTCTTATCTTCATCCGAAAGCTCATCCATTCCAAGAATTGCAATTATATCTTGAAGCTCTTTGTATCTTTGAAGTGTTCTTTGAACCTCTCTTGCAACTTCATAGTGTTCTTTTCCAACTATATCTGGAGAAAGTATTCTAGAGGTTGAATCAAGCGGGTCTACCGCTGGATATATTCCAAGAGATGCGATATTTCTTGAAAGTACAGTTGTCGCATCTAGATGCGCAAATGTGGTTGCTGGCGCTGGGTCAGTAAGGTCATCTGCTGGAACATATACAGCTTGTACTGACGTGATAGAGCCTTTTTTAGTAGAAGTTATTCGCTCTTGAAGTGCTCCCATTTCAGTTGCAAGTGTAGGCTGATATCCAACTGCTGAAGGCATACGTCCTAAAAGTGCTGAAACTTCAGAACCAGCTTGAGTAAATCTAAATATATTATCAATAAAAAGAAGTACATCTTGTTCTTCCTTATCTCTAAAATATTCTGCCATAGTAAGTCCAGTTAGACCTACCCTCATTCTTGCTCCTGGTGGTTCATTCATCTGACCATAAACAAGTGCCGTTTTTTGAAGTACTCCCGATTCAGTCATTTCGTTATAAAGGTCATTTCCTTCTCTTGTTCTTTCACCAACTCCTGTAAATACAGATATTCCACCGTGTTGTTTAGCTATATTATTTATAAGCTCCATTATAATAACAGTTTTACCAACACCGGCTCCACCAAATAGCCCTATTTTACCACCTTTTAAATATGGCGCAATTAAGTCTACTACTTTTATGCCTGTTTCCAGTATCTCAGTTCCTGTTTCTTGTTCTTCATAAGAAGGTGCCATTCTGTGTATAGGCCATTTTTCCGTATCAGAAGGTGCATCTATATTATCTACCGGTTCTCCAAGTACATTGAAAATTCTTCCAAGTGTCTTTTTTCCCACCGGAACAGATATTGGGTGCCCTGTATCAACTGCCTCTACGCCTCTTACCAGACCATCTGTAGAGCTCATCGCAATACATCTTACGGTATCATCACCTATGTGTTGTGATACTTCTACAACTAATTTTTCTCCATTCAGGTCTACTTCTACAGCATTTAACAGGTTTGGTAGTTTTCCTGTTGGAAATTTTATGTCAAGCACAGCGCCAATTATCTGCACTACCTTTCCTATATTTCTTTCCATTCTTTGTCCTCCTCGTCCTCATGATAGGATTTATTTTACTTTATAGCTTCTGCTCCACCTACAATTTCAGTGATTTCCTGTGTTATGCTGGCTTGTCTTGCTCTATTATAAAGCAGGCTTAGCGAATCTATCATATCACTCGCATTGTCACTGGCCGATTCCATAGCAGTTCGTCTTGCCCCTTGTTCTGCTGCAAATGAATCCACTATGGTTGAGTACACAATTCCTTCTAAATATCTAGGTATCATTCTATCAAATACATCTTCTGCTGATGGTTCAAATTCCAAAGAAGATATAATTTCTGCAGGATTTTTTTGAAGTTCCAAAGGTAGTAGTTTTAGAACTTTAGGCGTTTGAGTAAGCGCTGATACAAATTCCGTGTAGCAAACATATACTTCATCTACTTGTTTTTTAAGATACATATTATTTGCTATTGCAGTTATTAGCGCTGCATCAATAAAGTCTATGTTCTCTGCCACGTTTGAATAATTTTGAACAACTTCATAATCTCGCTTTCCAAAATATTCTGTTGCTTTTCTTCCTATTGGGATTACTTTAGCCTTTTTTTTGTTAATCTCTGCTACTGCGGTTTTTATAACATTAGCATTATATCCTCCCGCTAAGCCTCTATCTCCTGCTATAACTATAAATAATGAATTCTTTACCTCTCTTACTTCAGTATAAGCTGACTTTAGAGATTTTGTATTATCCAGAACCTTTAAGATAGTCTCCTGAAGGATATTAAAATATGGTCTTGAGTTCTCAACCTTCTCCTTAGCTTTTCTAAGCTTAGAAGATGAAACCAACTCCATGGCTTTAGTTATTTGCATTGTACTTTCGACACTCTTTATTCTTCTTTTTATGTCTTTCATACCTGCTCCTGCCATGTGCATACCTCCTTCTGAGAATTATCTTGTCTCTTTAAATTTTTTTATACAATCTAGAATCGCTGCTTTAAGCGTTTCTTCATTTTCTTTTGTCAATTCTTTAGTTTCTAAAATACTTCTTCCAACTTCAGGCTTTACTTCATCCATATAGCTATACAGTTCTTTTTCAAAATCTTTAACATCGGACGTGTCTATCTCTTTAAGATAACTATTGTTTACTGCATACATTATCATTACTTGCTTTTCTACTGGAACTGGTGCTGAGTTAGGTTGTTTTAGTACTTCTACAATCCTTTCTCCTTTTGCAAGTCTAGCCTTAGTGTCTTCATCAAGATCTGAGCCAAACTGTGCAAATGCTTGTAGTTCTTTATATTGTGAATATGCAAGTTTTAATGTACCCGCAACTTTCTTAATAGCTTTTATTTGGGCATTCCCTCCAACCCTTGATACTGAAATACCAGGATTTACAGCAGGTCTTACTCCTGAGTTAAAAAGATCCGTCTCTAGGAATATCTGGCCATCTGTTATAGAAATTACATTGGTTGGAATATAAGCAGATACGTCTCCTGCTTGAGTTTCTATTATAGGAAGCGCAGTAAGTGAGCCTCCTCCTTTTTCATCAGAAAGCTTAGCTGCTCTTTCAAGAAGTCTTGAATGCAGATAAAATACGTCTCCCGGATATGCTTCACGTCCTGGTGGTCTTCTTAAAAGTAGTGACATTGATCTGTAAGCTACTGCATGTTTTGAAAGGTCATCATATATACAAAGTACATGCTTTCCTTGATTCATAAAATACTCACCCATAGAACAACCTGAATATGGCGCTAGGTATTGTAGTGGTGCTAGTTCTGATGCAGTAGCTGCAACTACTATCGTGTAGTCCATAGCACCATTTTTTTCAAGCGTATCCACTAACTGAACTACTGTAGATCGTTTTTGACCTATAGCTACATATATACAGATTACATCTCCACCTTTTTGGTTTAAAATTGTATCTATCGCAATTGTAGTTTTTCCAGTTTGTTTATCACCAATTATAAGTTCTCTTTGACCTCTGCCTATAGGTATCATAGAGTCTATAGATTTTATTCCAGTTTGAAGAGGCTCATGCACTGATTTTCTTTCTATTATTCCTGGTGCACCACTCTCAACGTGTCTAAATTCCGAAGTCTTTATTTCACCTTTTCCATCTATTGGCTGTCCAAGCGCATTTACAACTCTTCCAAGCATAGCGTCTCCTACTGGAACTTGAACTACATTTCCTGTACGCTTTACCGTATCGCCCTCTTTGATTCCTTCGTCTGAACCCAAGATAACCGCACCTACAGTTTCTGCCTCCAAGTTAAGTGCCATTGCATACTCTCCATTAGCAAACTGAAGAAGCTCGCCTGCCATACACTTTTCAAGTCCATGTATTCTAGCGATACCATCCCCTACTAATATAACAGTGCCCACATCTGCAACTTGAAGCTTTTGATCATAATTTTTTATTTGTTCTTTTATAATAGAACTTATTTCTTCAGGTCTAAGATTCATCTATTTTCACATCCCTTGCTACTAATTTATTTGCTTATTGCCGCCTCTAGATTTTTGAGACGATTAAGCACTGTTGCATCAATTTCTTTTTCACCAATTTTAATTTTCATACCACCTATAATATCTGGTTCTATTATATTTTGAAGTATGACTTTTTTGCCCGTCTCCTGCTCTAGCTTTTCTTTAAGTTTATTACTTTGAGCCTCTGTCATAGGTATAACTGTATATGCAAAAGCTTCTACCATATTAAGGTACTCCATTCTCATTTTTTTGTATTGAGAATTTACGCCTCTTATATGAATACTTCTGCCATTTTCTACAAGTACTTTGAAGAAATTTTCACTGTATTTGGATATATTTCCACCAAAAGCCTTCTCTATCAATTCCACCTTTTCCTGTTTAGAAACTAAAGGTGTGACAAAAAATTCATAATAAGTTTTGTCTGTTTCCAAAACTTTATTGATAGTCTCAAGCTCTTCGCCAATTTCTTCTAGCTTATTTTCTTCAAGCGCAAGCTCGAATAGAGCTCTTGCATAGTTCTTAGCTACTAGCTCGACCATCTCTCATCACCTATCTCATTTATGACTTCATCGATTAAATTTCGGTTAACATCTTCATCAATAGTCTTATTTATAATTTTTCCTGCTGCAAGAATAGCTATACTCGCAACCTCACCTTTAATAGTTTGAACCGTATGCTCTCTTTCTTGCTCAATATCTTTGTGTGCCTTTGCTTTTATTTTCTGAGCATCTTCTCTGGCGTCACTCAATATTTCTTCTGCTTTTTTCTCCGCATTCTTAGTAGAGTTTTTTATTATTTCTCTACCTTCTTCATGCGCTTTTTCCAATTTAGCTCTATACTCTTGACTCATCATTTCAGCTTCCATATTTTTTTGTTCAGCTGATTCAATAGATTCTTTAATACTATTTGTTCTCTCATCCATAAATCTTTTTACAGGATGAAACAAAAAATGTCTTAACACTAAAAATAGTATTACAGTATTTGCTATGTTAAATATAATTTGCCAAATCCTTAGATCTATAAGCCCTGCCATAAATACACCTCCTTACTTTATAATGGTTCTCTTATTTTAAGCTGTATTTATTAACCAAGAAGCTTAACAAGTGGATTAGCAAATAAAAGTATAAGTGCTATAACCAGACCATAAATACCTGTAGTCTCTGCAACTGCTGCGCCAAGAAGCATTGTCTTAATTATATCTCCTTGAGCCTCTGGCTGTCTTCCAACTGCTTCAGCCCCTTTACCAGCCGCAAAACCTTGTCCAATACCAGGCCCAATACCTGCTATCATCGCTAACCCTGCTCCAATTGCTGAACACGCTAATACCAATGCTTTTCCTGTGATAGGTTCCATAATATTTTCCTCCTAATATTTAAATCATTTTTATTTTTAATAAATTATTATTCTTTAAAGATTTCTATAAAAGCTTCATCAATGGGTTCGCAAACAGCAACACCAAAGAAATAACAAGTGCATATATTCCTGTAGTTTGAGCAACTGCCTGGCCTACAAACATAGCTTTAATAATAGCTGACTGAAACTCAGGTCGCTTACCTACTCCTTCAGCGCCTTTTCCAGCTGCATAGCCTTGTCCAATTCCAGGTCCTATTCCAGCTATCATCGAAAATCCTGCACCTATTACTGAAGCTGCTAAAACAATTACTGCTCCATCTTGTGTAACAACGGGATTCCCAAAAAGCAATATCAATGCTACAACCAAAGAAAGTATTCCTGAAGTCTCTGCAACTGCGGCTCCTAATAACATTATCATGGTTGTTTGTTTCGCCGACTTTGGATTTTTTCCAACGGCCTCAGCACCTTTCCCAGCTGCATACCCCTGTCCAATTCCAGGTCCTATCCCAGCTATCATAGCAAGTCCTGCTGCTATTGCAGATGCTGCAAGAATCAATGCTTTTCGGTCAAATGATACAAGCCAGTATAAAAACCTGCTTATAAAATCCATCTCTTGCATCAGAACACCTCTTTCTTTTTTTAATTTCCATCCATTTTAGTCCATAGCTCCAGATACAAATACCATCGTAAGCATAGCAAATATGAAGGTTTGTAATAGTCCGGAGAACATATCAAAGTAAACATGAAGAACGGCTGGTATACCAAGTTGCAATATAGGTATATCAATCCCTAACAAGGCCGTTGTACCTGCTGCTAATGCAGAATAAACAAGTGCCATTATTATAGATCCTCCAGTTAAGTTTCCAAATAGACGGAATGATAAAGATATTGGTGTTGCAATTTCTCCAATTAAGTTTATTGGGGTAAGTAAAAAGAATGGTTCGGTAAACCCTTTTAAATATCCCAGAATTCCTTTTTTTCTAATTCCATTAAAATGAATCATAAAAAATGTAATTAGTGCTAATGCCAATGTCATATTTAAATCTGCGGTAGGTGGTCTTATACCAATCAGTCCTACTAAATTAGCTATTGCTAGATATAGCATAAGTGTTCCTATATACGGCGCAAATGAAACTTTGTCTTTTCCCATAGTTTCCTCTGTAAGTCCGTATACTCCACCAACTAGCATTTCTAAGACATTTTGTATCCCACGTGGAATTCTATTAAGATTTCTGGTAAGAATAATGGAACTCACAATAAGCACTGCCATTATTATCCACGTCGTGGTAATAGTTTCTGTAATAGGAACGCCTCCAATAATAGGTATCTCTTCACTTATTGTGAACATTATCTTTGCTCCAAATCCTCCATCACCCATTAGTAATCCTCCTTTCTCATGTTGTTTTATAATATTAATGTCATCTTAATTTATATTTAAGATATAACAATAATATACTTTAAAATTAAAGTTTATTAAAAAAACCTGAAAATATTATGGACAACTTTAAACTCAATAGCCCAAAAATAGTCCCTAACAAATTTATATAATCTGCCTTTATAGAGATATATATAACCAATCCGTATATAAATAATCTTATAAAGTATCTTATTCCAATAAAAATTTGTGCTTTTTCTGGTGGAAGATTTACTGCTTTTGAAATCGCTATAGACATTTGTTGAAAACAAAGCACCGCTATTAGAAATCCAAACAGCATTCCCATTAAATAAGGTATATAGTTTTTAGATAAAAAAAATGTTAGTATTGCTCCAACTGCAGTTATTAAAATTGCATTTTTTACTACTACGGTTTTAGTTCTAAATAATTCATCCATATCAAACTCGCTCGATTCGTTTTTTTTTTATCAATCAGAAGTTATATTTAATTTAAAAATATTTTTAATTTTACTGTAAATTTGTATTATTTTTCATTTTTATTACTGTTTGAAAAATAACCTCTTAGAATTTTATAAATATTCAAAAAACCAGATGCTATACCTAATAATATGGCAAGAATCATGATCCAGTCTCCTAGACCAAATTTTTTAATAAGTAAATTTGCGCCATACATACACAGTCCTACAGGTGCAAGTATCATTATGCCCATTTGCGTTACTAATGCTAGATTTTTACCAATATCTAGTACCTTATTCTGCCCAAATTTCACATATTTCTCCTTCTTTAATTAAATACATCCGATATTCAGAATATATGATAAATAAAAAATAGTTTTCATCAATTTTTATAAAAACATAAAATTTTCGCTTTTAAATTATATTACTATATCCTTTTCTAAAAGTCAATTTAAAATATATTCCTTTCAGAATATTCAAAACTATTTTTAAACAATAATGTTTTATCTACATAAAATTTCATTTTTACCAATATTATTTATCAAATTTTTCTATATATATTGTTATTTTTTTATCTATTGATTTTTGCTATAAATATGTCATATTTTCAATACCTTGTTGACATTTAAAGATTTTTTGGTTAAAATCTAATATGCATTGATAAATATGCACCTATAGCTCAGCAGGATAGAGCGACAGTTTCCTAAACTGTGCGTCGGAGGTTCAAGTCCTCTTAGGTGCACCAATATTGCAGTTAAAAAGAGAGAATAAGTAGATGGGCGGCTCCACGAACCCATAACTGTTCTTTCTTTTTTTGCGTTATTTTAATATATTTTACTATATCCTTAATCAAAAGTTGAGGATATTTAAAGAAAATTTAAAGGAGTTTTTATGACAAAAGTTTTAAATGTGTTCAAAGATAAGGATTTTTTAAGAAATCTTTGGCTACTTGCTATTCCCGTTACCGTTCAAAGTTTTATTACTTCATCACTAAATCTTATAGATAATGTTATGGTAGGAAGACTTGGAGAGCATGCTATAGCTTCTGTAGGCTTATCAAATCAATTTATATTCATATTCATGCTTTGTATAATGGGGGTAAATGCTGGCGCTAGTGTATTTATGTCTCAATATTGGGGAAAAAAAGATATAGTGAATATAAAAAAATTCCTTGGAATCGATATATCTGTTGGACTTTTCTTTTCTATAATATTTGCACTATTTTGCATCATTATTCCTCAAAATATAATGCAAATTTTATCAAATGATCCAGCAGTTATAACGCAAGGCGTGAGTTATCTTAGAATCGTTGGGATAAGTTGTATATTCACAAACTTTACACAGGCGTATTCTGCTGCATTAAGAAGTACAGAGCAAGTTAAAATTCCCATGTATGCCAGTCTTATCGGCGTTGCTTGCAATGCATTTTTTAACTGGATATTTATATTTGGAAATCTCGGAATGCCAGAGCTTGGTGTTGCTGGAGCTGCACTTGCTACTTCTATAGCGCGTTTTATTGAGATGATATTTATTTTAAGCTATGTATATTTCAGCAAAAACATTGTAGCTGGAAGTATAAAAGAGCTATTCAGCTTTGATGATGATTTTGTTAAAAGATATATAAAAACTTCTTGGCCTGTAATTTTAAATGAACTTATATTTTCAGTAGGACTTGCTGCTTATTCTGTAGCTTATTCAAGAATCGGAACTAACGCTATCGCTACTATGCAAATTGCAAATACTCTAAATAATCTTTTCACAGTTCTACTTGTAGGAATGGCTACTGCCGCATCTATAATGATTGGAAATAAAATAGGGGCTTCACAGGAAGATGTTGCAAGGCAATATGCTATGAACACCGGTATCTTAACCCCTTTAGTAAGTATGTTTATGGCGCTTTTGATATGGCTACTTGCGCCTTCAATTTTAAGTATATTCAAGATATCTGCTTCCACATATGCCGATACCCTTGGAGTACTGCGAATGATGGCCGTATTTTTCCCAATCAAAGCCTTTAATATGGTGATGATCGTAGGCGTTTTTAGAGGCGGAGGAGACACTACCTACTCTATGATGGTGCAAGCCGGAACTATTTGGCTTTATTCTGTACCACTTGCCTTTATAGGTGTTATGGTATTTCACTTGCCCGTTCAAACCGTATTCTTCTTAGTTTGTACCGAAGAATGTGTAAAAATCATATTTGAACTTTTCCGCTTAAAAAGTGGTGCTTGGTTAAAAAATGTTATAAGTGAATCTGAAGTAGCAGCCTAATGGCTGCTTTTCTATTTTGTATTGACAATATTTGCTGAAGATAATATAATATATCTATAATCAATTGTGTGCAATTTAATTTTGAACAATTTTTTGGAGAAAAATATGGATAAGCTTGATAAAATTAACGATAAGTACGAGTGTATAAAACTAGAAAATCAATTATGTTTTTCATTGTACGCTCTATCTAGAGAAATAATCAGACTTTATAAACCTTTTCTTGATAAATATAACCTTACCTATACTCAATATCTTACGATGATTGTAATATGGGAAAATGATGGCATTAATATAAAAGAAATCGGTAATAGGTTGCATTTAGATTCTGGCACACTTACACCTGTAATAAAAAAACTTGAAGCTATGAGTTTAATAACTAAACATAGAGATTCCAACGATGATAGAGTAGTAATAGTAGAGCTCACTGAAAATGGAAAGAGTTTAAGAGAAGAAGTGCTAAATGTCCCAGAATTGGTTTCCTGTAAATTAGGGCTTACCCAGGAAGAATTTGATAGTTTAAAATTTCCTATAGAAAAACTTTTAAATAGATTGATTTAAGGAGAGTTCGATGAGTGAAAGATATGATATTGCAATAGTAGGAAGTGGCGTAGCTGGTCTTTCTGCAGCACTTAATGCCAAAATAAGAAATAAAAGCTTCATAATTTTCGGAAGCAATGATATGAGTACTAAGCTTGTAAAAGCGCCTTCTGTAAATAACTACCTCGGCTTTCCTGGAATGAGTGGTAGTGAACTTAGAGATGAATTTGCTAAACATTTAGATTCTATGGGTATAGAAATTACTGAGGAAAGAATAAATAACATCTATGCTATGGGAGATTATTATGCCCTTATGGCAAATGATAAAGTTTTTGAAGCAAAATCTGTAATATTAGCAACTGGAGTTCACTTTGGAAAACCTTTTAAAGGCGAAACTGAGCTTTTAGGAAAAGGCGTGGGCTATTGTGCTACTTGCGATGCCCCACTTTATAAAGATAAAACAGTTGCTATAATAGCTTACAACAAGCATGAAGAAAGTGAAGCTAACTATGTTGCTGAACTTGCTGCAAAAGTATATTACATCCCTATGTATAAAGAAAATTTAGATTTAAAGCCTAATATAGAGGTAATAAAAGACATTCCTAAAGAAATTCATGGAGAAAATCATGTAAATAAATTAGTGCTTAAAGATAATGAATTACAAACTGATGCCGTATTTATACTAAGAGAAAGTATTTCTCCTGCTCAGCTAGTTCCTGGGCTCAAAATTTCAGAAAATCACATTGAGGTAGACCGCCTTATGAAAACTAACCTTGAGGGATGCTTTGCTGCTGGGGATGTAGTCGGGGCTCCATATCAGTATATAAAAGCCGCAGGAGAAGGCAACATCGCTTCTTTATCTGCAATATCTTATTTAGATAAGAAATCTATTTAAATCGTTCATTTTAAAAATTAAATATATAAAATTATAAGGAGAAAACAAAATGGCTAAAATAGTTGAATCAAAAGATTTTGAATCAGAAGTAAGAGAAGGTGTATCTGTAGTAGATTTTTATGCAGATTGGTGTGGTCCTTGTAAAATGATTGCCCCTGTATTTGAAGAACTTTCTCAAGAACTTTCAGCTAACTTTATAAAAATAAATGTGGATAACAGTCAGGATATAGCTGCTAAATTCCAAGTAGCTTCAATCCCTACACTAATTATTTTAAAAAATGGAACAGAAGTTGACCGAATAGTAGGATTTATGCCTAAACCAGCACTAGAAAGTAAAATAAAACAATATCTATAAAATACGAACTATAATTTAAAAAGCTTCTAGAGTAATCTCATATAAATTTTATGATGAAATCTCTAGAAGCTTTTAATTTGGTTAGTTTATTTATTTATTTTTATTGAGACTGTGAAAAAAAGTCTGTAAATTACAAAAAAAGCTTTCTATGATAAAATAAAAATATCATAGGAGGCTTTTTTTATGGCAAAGAAAAATGTACACAAAATTGGTCCGTTGACCGAAGGTAAAAAGAACATAATAGC
>JBGSPX010000001.1:0-3330 GCA_041738345.1 Proteocatella sp. | reverse complement strand
TAAGCACTTAGCGCCCAACGTATCTTAAGTGTCACGATTATCCATTCATAAGACCTAATTGGATTTTGTTTCAGCATATGCCATCCTTACTGTTTTTTCTGCTTTCGCACCGTTACGTTTGCCGTTTCCAGCTCCGCTGTGGTAGTAAGGCTTTAGAAGTTAAAAGCAATTAACACCGAGTCCGCACCGCTTACGCGATACGGAGGGCTTTCTGTTAAAAATCTATACTACTATACAGATTTGTATAGTTTTGTTTAAATTTGTTGTAACAGTTTCGTTACCCATTATAATTCTCATATAAAATCTCCTCTCCAAAATATAGACACTAGATTTGTTGTACCCCAAGGAAGAGATGCGTAAACAGTTATAATGAAAAAATAGCTATTCTATCATTTAAATTTTTAGTAAAAGGGAGCGTAGCAAAGAGAAGTCCTCTAACGGAATGTTTTTTCATTTCACAATTGAAACTTTTTTCTTCTAGCAATTTTAAGCCTTCACACAAAGCTTCAACATCTTTTCCTGACTCTACACCCCATTTGAAGGTAGCATTCATGTTTTTTACGGTATCATGATGTTTTGCACCTTTTACTGCAAATGGTGGCATGAGTTCAGCTATTATTATGGAATGTTCAAAGTTAGTTTTTATTATATTAAGGAGCGTTTTTACTTCTTGCTCTGTAAAATACATAAGTACACCTTCTATTATAATTATAGTATGTTTAGATTTTTGTATATCTTTAGTCCAATTAGAATCAGTAGCAGATTTATCTATAAGATGTATTCTTTCATGCGGCTCAAAAAATTTCTTTCTAGCTTCAATTACATCTGGAAAATCAAGGTCATACCATAATATTTTTCCATTATCAATTCTTGAAAATCTGGCATCAAAACCACACCCGATGGATATACAAGTTGCATTTGGATATATATTTAAATATTTTTTGGTATAATTGTCAAATAAAATTGTTCTAGATACAACGCCTTCGTGGCTCATAAATTTATCATATTTTGAAATATCTAAATTTAATTTATTTACAATTTCCACAGCCTTTAAGTCTTTTATTCTAGGGTTGTTTCTAGTGGTTTCACTTGCTTTTATTGCAAGTGGAATAAGCATGGTTTCTTGTACTCCATCTAAATTAATACTCATAATTATATCTCCTTTGATAAATTATTTATTTTTAAAAACTTATCAATCATAAAGTTAGCTAAAGCTAACTGATGCAATTATAGTACTTATATATTTTTTTGTCAATCTGAAAATTATTTTAGATTAAAATAAAAAAATTAGTTAAATGCCTTAATAAAAAAGATTCTATGACGATAAAATAATTGTTGGCAAAAATATTAATTCATTAAAAAGGAGAGGTTATGGGAGTAATTTTAACGTTAGGAACAATGATTGTGGGGATTTTAATTCCTGTATTAGTAATGCTTTATACAGGTTGGGACTTGATTAATTTCAGTATAATGTTTGTAGTTCCAGTAGGAGCGGTTATAGTAGGATATATCTGTGGATATGGCTATTTCAAATCAATAGTAAGGGCTCATAAAAAGATTGACAAGGGGCATTATATAACGGGTGTAATACTTTCACTTATTTGTTTTTTATGCATACTTTACGGACAATATTATATTACATGTATAGATGCGTCAGGGTATATCACATATAGTTTAACTGGAGATCATATAAGTAATTATATTCATGATGATTATGGGCCACTTACATTTTTTAATTATATAATTTATAATATTGAAACCGCAGCGGTTTCATTTAGCCATAAAAGTCAAGACCTTGGAACTGTTTCAAATTCTACACTTAACTATGTATTCTTTGTCATAAATATAGTAGGAATAATATATGGTTTTATATCAAATGGCTTTTCTAAATCGGAGGAACCATATTGCGATAAGTGCAGAAAGTATAAAAAGACAATACTAGTAACAGATATACCGTTAGAAAATGTGGATGAAGTTGTAAAAAATATAGAAGAAGCTTCAAAATTAAGTGACGGAGGAGAAGCTTTTAAAGAATACCTTCAAAATTATAAGCTTGATGATGATTTAAGAGAAGTAGAACATGTAGAAGGAACTATAGAGTTTTGCGAAGATTGTAAAACGGCAGTATTATTATTAAAACTTTATGAGTTTGGAAAAGATGGAGAGCTTGTTTTAAATTTAGATTTTACCAAAGAAATTCCTATAAGTTTTGATATAGCTCTGTATTATGATAATTTATACAAAAATGATTATGACTCATTATATGTAGATAAAAAAGAAGATGATGAAGAGGCTGAAATGTAATTAGAAAAAGTAGACCATAAAGGTCTATTTTTTTGTAAAGATTACTTAATAATATTGTTAATATGATTTACTTATGTTAGGATATATAAAAAACCGAGGGAGATTTATATGAAAAAAAACATTATATTAGTTTTATTTTTGATATTAATAATTTTTGTTGTTTCTGGATGCAAGGCAGATGAAAATGAATCTAGTTTAGATTTTTCAGTTGAAGTAGAATATAACACCGTAGAGAAAATAGTTCACAATGATAATAATGATGAGATAATGAATATATCTATAACTCATCCAGTTATAAAAAATGAAAACAATATTGAATCCTTAGAAAAGATTAATGACTATTATGTTGAATTTGCGCAAAACTATATTTTAAATATAGAAAAAGAAGAAAAAGCTTTTGCACAAGAAGATTTTGAATTTGCAAGAGCAGATAAACGAGAATTTATACCTCATGAATATGCAAATACGGTAGAATTAAAATATAATGGAAAGGTGTTATCTTTTTTAAATATCCAGTATATGAATACTGGTGGAGCACATCCAAATTCAATTCAAGTGGCCGATACTTTTGATGTAGTTACAGGTGAAAAACTTACACTTGAAGAGGTTATGGGAAAAAATCAAGACGATGTTAAAAATATAGTTTTAGAAAAAGTGATCAGTGAAATTGAAAAAGTAGAAGGTACAGATGAATTTTATTATTATGAAACCTATAAAGATGATATAAAAACTACATTTAAGCCAGAGGATTATTTCATAACTAATGAAGGACTATGTATTTTTTATCAACAATATTCAATAGCGCCATATGTAGCTGGTTTTCCTACATTTATGATTTCAAATGATGAATTAGGAGAAACTTATATTTTAAACAAATAAAAAGTGGAGACTGTGAAAAAAAGTCTGTAAATTACAAAAAAAGCTTTCTATGATAAAATAAAAATATCATAGGAGGCTTTTTTTATGGCAAAGAAAAATGTACACAAAATTGGTCCGTTGACCGAAGGTAAAAAGAACATAATAGCT
>JBGSPX010000055.1:0-11593 GCA_041738345.1 Proteocatella sp. | reverse complement strand
TTTGGACGGAGATAGAACAAAAGAAACAACGAGCATTACAACAAGCAATATGAAAATATAACCAGCACTCTGATGAATGCTGGTTATATTAGAACCTACAATTTAATTATTTTCTTTGTCTCCTTGACAAGGGACGTATCAGTCACTTCTCCTTTTAAAATGAATTTTTTATTTCCAGTTTATTTCAGCAGTTTTTCTAGGTACAGTTCTTTTGTAGGTTACGTTTGGATAGCCAATAACCATGCATGAGATAATTTCTTTACCCTCAGGAACATCAATAAGTTTTTGAATTTCAGGATTTGCCTTTGCAGCTCTTACAAAAAAACCACTGAAAAATGTGCCAAGTCCAAGTGCATTTGTCATAAGTTCCATATTTGAAGAAGCAAGAGCTCCGTTTATTTCAGAAGAGGCACTAACTACTATAATTGAAGGTGCATTGAAGAATAACTTATCATTTTCTTGTGGATTTTTCTGATATTCTTTATACATATTTATCCACATCAAGGCATAACGTCTAAATGCCGGATTTTTCTGATTTGGATCAGCGAGCATATCTTCGCCTATATTTTTTAAAGTTTCATAAGTCATTTCTTTTAAATTAGGAAGAGTTTCTTTTACTACAGTATAGGATACATCCTGCATATTGGTTGCAGTTTGAGTAAAGCGACCGGCTTCGATTATTTTTTTAAGTTTTTCATTTTCAACATCCGCTTGTTTAAATTGTCTAATTGAACGTCTGAATTTTATGAAGTTCAAAAGTTTTTCAGGTGGAATATCAAAATCTTCTTTATTATAGTCTATGACTTCATTCATATCGTAATCGTCCATGCTAATAGCATTTACAGGACAGACTGCAATACAGTGGCCACATTTAAAGCAAGATTTATCTTGGATATCGGCTTTTTTATCAATTATTGTTATACAGCTTGGAAAACATTCCTTTACACACTTTGAACAACCAATACACAGTTCTTTGTTTACTTTCATCATAGGGGAAAACCTCCATTTTTAAATTAGTTAAGTTGACGAATATATAATTTAAATTTATAATAAGTTTAAAGGATATATTCTTTATAATAATGATTATATAGGATATATAGGATTATGTAAAATTGATTTTATTTACAATACAATAACTTTTGGTTATGTATAATGTTGGTTTTGAAATGTATTTAAGGGAGTTATATAAATGAATTTACAGCAATTAGAATATTTTGTAAAGATAGCAGAAATAAAAAATTTCACTTTGGCATCACAGCAGATGGCAGTAAGTCAGCCGGCACTGAGTAAATCTATTTCAAAACTGGAAGAAGAGCTTGAAGTGACTTTGTTTGAAAGAAGCAATAGAAGTGTAAACCTTACTGTGCAAGGAAGCGTATTTTTAAAACATGCGGCAATAGCACTTTCACAGATAGAACAAGGCAAGAATGAAATCATAAGTATGTCAAAACAAGAACGTAATAAGCTATCTATTTCATCCACATACTGTATAGGAACTTATTTTATACCATCGGTAATTGGAAGTTTTTTAAGCTTATACCCTGAAACTAAGTTTCAATTTAATAATGCTACAACTGAAAATATACTGGAAGATTTAAAATCAGGGAAAATAGAACTTGGGTTTTACGAAAATTTTGAAGAATTATCTAAATGTGGTGATATTGTATCAGTAGAGGTAAAAAGAGAAAAGTATGTACTTATAACTCATCTAAATCATCCTCTTGCAAAACGAAAGACAGTTTCGCTAAAAGATTTGAAAGATGAAGCATTTATTGTATATTGTGATGCGGGGAAAGATAAGAAACTTTCTTATTCGGAGTTTTTGGAGTATACCCCTAAAATATCTATAAAACCAAGTGAAATTAATATGTTGGGTGGTTTGGTAGCTTCAGGCGCTGGAATTTCAATAGTTCCAAATACACCGATGATAAATACCAATGCAGTTTCAATTTTAAATATAGAAGAGGATTTAGGTTATAAAATAACGAATATAGGATGGTTAAAAACTGCAAAGCTTTCTGAAATTGCTCAAAAATTTAAAGATTATGTTTTAGAACTTCAAAATAATTGATAGGAAGTGACTATATTGGATAATAAAATTTTGATAGTAGATGATGAGGCTGATATACTTGAGCTTCTGAAGGAAGCTTTTCAATCAGAAGGATATGTTGTATTTACCGCAGATAATGGCAAGGATGCTATAAAAAAATCAGAAATTCAGCCAGATATAATACTCCTTGATATTAATATGCCTAAACTTGATGGCTTTGAAGTATGTAAATATATAAGGGATTTTATATCATGTCCCATAATATTTTTAACGGCAAGAATTGATGATTGTGACAAGGTATTTGGTTTTGATATTGGCGCAGATGATTATGTAATGAAACCTTTTTCAATTGATGAACTTTTGGCAAGAGTAGCAGCACATATAAGGCGTGATTCTAGAGTTAAAACAAGAAGTAAATTGAAATTTGAAGATGATATTGTTATTGATTATGTTAAAAAAGAAATTTATTTTAACAATGAACCAGTGGCTTTTGCTAAAAAGGAGTATGATATTATAGAGCTTTTATCAGTTAATAGAGGGCAGATATTTGACAAAGAGAGAATTTATGACAGGCTTTGGGGATATGAGGCTAAGAGCAGTTCAGCTGTTGTGGCAGAACATATTAGAAGGATAAGAGCTAAGTTTAATGAATTAGGGGTAAAATCAAAAATTGATACAGTCTGGGGGGTGGGCTATAAGTGGACAAAATAAAATATTTATTTAAAAATATGTCAATACGGAAAAGTTTTATTATAACTATGCTGTCTTTTACAATATTAGCTACAGGTTTAAGTGCGTTAGCTGTAACGGGTGTAGATAAAGCATCAGAAAATATAAAAATGAAATATGAAAATAATTCACCGGTAAGGTATTACTTGACTACAGAGGATGGGAAAAGACTGGGAAATGGAGCGGGAATAATTGAAAATTATATAGAGCCAAATTACTCTGAATTTGATAATAAGCTTTTAAAATCATTAGATTTTTTTAGAGTAGCAGTTATTCCTATTATATACATAGTTTCAAGCATATTTGCAGCATTATGCTTTTACAATTTAAAACTAAAAATCCCAATAGCTTGTTTGAATTATGCTTCAAATAATATCGCAAATGATAATTTAGATATAGAAGTGGAATACACTAGTGATGATGAATTAGGAAAATTATGTACTTCCTTTGAAAAAATGAGAACGACCTTAGTAGAAAACAATGTTAAAATGTGGCGTTTGACAGAAGAAAGAAAAAGGCTTAATGCAGCCTTTGCTCATGATTTGAGAACTCCGCTTACAGTGCTTAAGGGATATAATGAGCTTATGATAAAAAAAGTAAATAGCAATGATACTGAAAAATCAAAGCTATTATCAAATTTATCGGCGATGGAAAGAAATATAAGACGTCTTGAAAATTATGTTGGCAGTGTAAGTAGCATGCAAAAATTAGAAGAACTTGAGCCTGAATATAAATCAGTAGAGATAGACTGCGTGATTAATAATTTAAAAGAAACTGCAAATATTATAAACCGAGATAAGGAAATTAATTTTAGCATAATAAATTACACTAAATATACAAGAACATCTATTGATTTTGATTTATTTGTGCAGGTTTTTGAAAATATAATGTCAAATGCACTGAGATATTGTAATAAAAAAGTAGATGTTATGCTAAAAATATGTGAGCAAAAGCTTGTACTTCAAGTAGTTGATGATGGAGAAGGATTTAGTGAACAAGGGATAAAAAATGCGATGAATGCGTTTTATCATGAGGGGAAATCTGAGAATAATTTTGGACTAGGGCTTTATATATGTAATTTGATTTGTGAAAAACATAGAGGAAGACTTCGGGTTGGAAATAGGGTAAAAGACGGGGCTTTGGTTATAGCTGAATTTGGATTTTAAGATTGTTTTTAAAAGTTGATAAAAAGTTGAATATTTAATAGTACTATGCTTTTAAGAAGATAGTACTATTTTTTATGCAAAAAATTATTAGTGATGAACAAGAGGAGGAAAAGTATGATAGAAATTTCAAATGTAAGCAAAATTTATAAAAATGAAACCATTGCCTTAGATAATATTTCGTTAAATATTGAAAAAGGCGTATTTGGACTTTTAGGAAGAAATGGAGCCGGAAAAACTACACTATTAAGAATATTAACTACGATTTTAAAACCGACAGAAGGGGATATAAGCGTACTGGGATTGCAGATGAATGAAAAAAATTATAAAGCTATAAAGCTAAATATAGGGTATATCCCACAAGAGTTTGGGTTTTATAAAGAATTTACAGTAAAAGAGATAATGGAATATATATGTATACTTAGAGCTATAGAACCTAAAAAAAGTAAAGCAGTTATAGATGAGGCTTTAATAAATTTGAACCTTAAAGCGCAGAAAAATAAAAAATACAAAAATTTATCTGGGGGGATGAAGCGAAGATTGGGATTAGCACAAGCGATGCTTGAAGAACCAGAAATTTTGATTGTAGATGAGCCTACAGCGGGCGTTGATCCACAAGAGCGAATAAATATAAGAAATATTCTTAGGGAATACGGAAAATCACATACTGTAATTTTTTCTACCCATATAATTGAGGATATTGAACATATATGCAGTAAACTTGCTATTTTGGATTTTGGAAAACTTATATTTTGGGGAGATGTGGAAACTATTTTAAACTCAGGAATTACTTTAGAAGAAGCCTATATAAATATGACAAAGGAGGGGCTGTAGTGCAAATATTAAATTTAATTACATTTGAACTCAAAAAGCAAGTTAAAAGTATAGTATTTATTGTAGTTGCAGTATTATTTGTGGGATTTACTATAAGTCAGACTATAGAGGTTTTTCACTACCCAATTAAAACCGAAAAAGATATAAAGGTATTAGCAAATATAGGAGAGAGGGATTATCTTTATGTAAAAGCTTCAGAAACTGAATTTGTAACGGCGGTAATTGAAAATTTTAAAAGTAATTTTGAGTCAGGGGAAATGGATGTAGAGGAAAATTTGAAAATTGAAAACGTTATAAGTTCATTAAAAAATAATGGCTTTGGGTATACCTATGAAATGTACAAAGCTGATGATTATATAGAGCCTTGGCTTAGAGCGGGAAAAGTTCAATTTGAATATAAATTAGGAACGGTTGAGCAAGTGAATGCTAATATGAAGCAGGCGATTGGAGAAAAAGGATATTTGGAAACTTTGCATAGTAAGTATGTAACATATGTACAAATTTGTGCAGCGTTTGTTATATTTCCGATATTTTTACTTATGTTAACTAGAGACTTCAATTCAAAAACTACAGAGGTTTTATACAGTAAACCTATGGATTCATCGTTATATTTAATTTGTAGATATATCGCATCGTTGATACTTGTTAGTGTGCTTTTTTATGGACTAGGAGTACTACTTAGCTTTATAAGTATATATAAATTTAAGCTAGAGGGATGGAATCTTAGATATAGTTTTTTTATAAAGGATTTTATGATTTTTATATTCCCTACAATATTTTATTTGAGTGCATTTATTATATTTTTAGGGATGATTTTAAGAAAAACTTCAGCAATACTGCCAATATATGTTATATATGTGATTTATAATGTTACGCCTAAAGCGTTTGGAAATAAATATTTTAGTGTATTTTCAAGAGCTGTACTTAGGTTAGATAGAGAGTCTTTAAGTTTGGCTGATATTTTAATAAATCGGGGGATTTATATTTTTATGGGGATTTTTCTAATCATAATTTCTTGTAAATTATACAAAAAAATAAGTTATAATATAGAGAGGATGAACATAGCATGATTTATAACATAAAATTATTATATTCTCCAATAAAATGGATGTGTGCACTTATTTTTGCTATTTTGATTCCGCTTACAGTGTATGCGCCTACTTATTATGATTTTACAAATATATGCAGTCTGTATATGCCTTTTATATCAATACTTCTTTTTAGTGAAATAAGCTTAACCGATAAGGCAAATAATTTCTCGGAAATTATATATATAATAGATAGAAAACCGATTAAAACATTTATACAAAGATATCTTATAACGGTAGGAGTATTTTTTATACTTCTCATAATATCAAATACAATTTTTAGGACAATTCAGTTTATGAATGATTTGTATTTTGAAGAACCTATATTATTATCTAATCATATTGTTATAGTTACAGGGGCCAGTTTATTTTTAGGAAGTTTATCCATGAGTTTAAGTAGCCTTTTTGAAAACATATATGTTGGGTATGGAAGTAGTCTTATATATTGGATTTATTGGAATATAAATAATGAATCTCTTTCAAAATTTAATTTATTTCCATTTTTAGCTACTCCTATAAATTATGAAGAAGCATTAAATTTTCAGTGGATGTTGATTTTAGGGATTATAATTTTAGAGTGTATTTTAAAAAATAAAAACTATAGGCTAATAGCATAGATCATAATCAATCTATAGTTTTTTTTGAAGTCCGTCTAAATTTAAAATTTCAAGTTTATTTCTAGAAAGTTTAACTAGGTTATCATCTTGGAATTGCTTTAGAAGTCTTGTCACTACTTCTCTTGCAGTTCCAAGTTCTCTTGCGATATAATCATGAGTTATTTCTAACGTTTGAGAATTATTTAGAGATACTTGTTCGATAATAGTAGAAGCAAGTCTTTGCGCCATATTACTAAATACATATTGTTCAAATATCCACATTACATCAGAGAATCTCGAGCTTACTAAATCTAATACAAAAGATTTGACATAAACATTATCTTCGCTTAATTTATTAAAAATATCAGATGGAATTATTAAAATATCACTATCTTTTTCAAAACTTATACTTATATCAAAGTTTATATTTTTAAGCATACAAGAAGCGCTAAAAATACAGCTATCCAAATCCAAAAGCCTATATAATGTAATTTCTTTTCCATCACTAGAATTACTATATATTCTAAGTTGTCCATACTGCACTATTAAAAACCCAGTACACTCATTATTGTTACCTGACAAGATAGTGTTTTTAGAAAAAGATTTTTCAATTATAGTATTTAAAATCATAGTTTGATCATTCTCATTCAAATTTTTCCAAAATGGAAGCGATTCTCTTAAAAGAAATAAATTATTTTGCATATCAACCTCACTGTATTTTAAGACTTTTAGTCTATTGTATCCAATATTTATATAATATACACAAACTCTGATATTTACAAGAGTAAGTAACGTATGCTATAATGTAAAAGTTAATATTATAAGTTACTAAAGATATCCTGTGAAAAGACAGGTTTTTTAATTGTGCAAAAAAAGATTGACACGATATAGGGCTTGTAGTAAAATTTAAAGGTAAAACCATAATTACACCAATCTATGTTATGGAATGGATCCTTCTAGTTTATACCACTATAGGAGGTGCACTGTGAGAGTAAAAGTGACATTAGCTTGTCAAGAGTGTAAGCAAAGAAATTACAATTCTATGAAAAACAAGAAAAACAATCCAGATAGGATTGAACTTGAGAAGTATTGTAAATTCTGCAAGAAACACACTACACATAAAGAAACTAAATAAGTTAGTAAAGGGTGTGAGTTAATGCAAACAGAAGCAAAAGAAAAATTTTCTCTAGGAAAATTTTTGAGTGAAGTTAGAACTGAACTTAAAAAAGTTCATTGGCCTACCAAAAAAGAAATGGCTAGTCATACAACGACGGTAATACTTACAGTTGTGGTTATGGCGGTTATTATCTACGGAATAGATTCAGTATTTGGATTTATTATGAGTAAGATATTAGGAAACTAAGGGGGACTGGCCTTGAACGAAAAAGCACAATGGTATGTTGTTCATACCTATTCCGGACACGAAAACAAAGTAAAAGCTACTATCGAAAAGTCTGTTAAAAACAGAAATATGGAAGATATAATCCAAGATGTGGCTGTTCCGGTAGAAGAGCTTGTAGAAATAAAAAACGGAAAGAAAAAAGTAAAACAAAGAAAGATATTTCCAGGGTATTGTCTAGTTAAAATGATAGTTACAGATGAGTCTTGGTATATTGTAAGAAACACTAAAGGTGTTACTGGCTTTGTAGGACCAAATTCTAAACCGATAGCTCTTACACCAGAAGAAGTTGAAAATATGGGTCTGGAAAAAGAAATGAAATCAGTTTTAGACATAGACTTTGAAATAGGACAAAAAATTGAGATTATAGCAGGAGCGTTTAAAGATTTTGATGGAACAATAGAAGAAATCAATCCTGATGATACAACTGTTAAAGTCAAAATATTTATGTTCGGAGATAGAGAGACAATGTTAGACCTAGAAATGTCTCAAATAAGAAAAAAAGTAGATTAGACTTGGATAATAGGAGGTGTCATTAAATGGCTAAAAAAGTAATTGGACAAATAAAACTTCAAATACCAGCAGGTAAAGCTACTCCAGCGCCACCAGTAGGACCAGCACTAGGACAGCACGGAGTTAACATAATGGAGTTTACAAAGCAGTACAATGCAAAAACTGCTGATCAAGCTGGAATGATAATACCAGTAGTAATTACTGTATATCAAGACAGATCGTTCTCATTCATAACTAAGACTCCACCTGCAGCGGTTCTTATAAAGAAATCATGCAAGATAGAGTCAGGTTCAGGTGAGCCAAACAAGAAAAAAGTTGCTAAAATAACAACTGAACAAATTAAAGAAATTGCAATATTAAAAATGCCAGACTTAAACGCAGCAAGCGTTGAAGCGGCTATGAGTATGATTGCTGGAACAGCAAGAAGTATGGGAATCGTTGTAGAAGATTAATTCTATTTGCTTAATAGATTGGTGGGAGGCAAATAAAAAATTTTACCGTTATTACCACGAAGGAGGAAAATGATTATGGCTAAGCAACCTAAAAAGTATCAAGAAGCTCTTAAAAAGTATGATAGACAAAACTTATATGTAGCTTCTGAAGCACTTGGAGTAGTTGTAGATGTAGCATCAGCTAAGTTTGATGAGACAGTTGAAGCGCACATAAAGCTAGGCGTAGATTCAAGACACGCTGATCAACAAGTAAGAGGAGCAATAGTGCTTCCACACGGAACAGGAAAAACAAAAAGAGTACTAGTATTCGCAAAAGGTGAAAAAGCTAAAGAAGCTGAAGCAGCAGGAGCAGATTTTGTTGGAGCAGAAGAACTAGTAGCTAAAATTCAAGGCGAAAACTGGTTTGAATTTGATGTAATAGTAGCTACACCAGATATGATGGGAGTAGTAGGAAGATTAGGAAAAGTGTTAGGACCAAAAGGACTTATGCCAAACCCTAAATCAGGAACTGTTACATTTGACGTTGCAAAAGCAATCGATGAAATAAAAGCAGGTAAAGTAGAATACAGACTTGACAAAACTAATATAATTCACGTACCAGTAGGAAAAGTATCATTTGGTAAAGAAAAATTAACAGAGAACTTCCATGCGTTAATAGAAGCTGTAATTAAAGCTAAGCCATCTGCAGCAAAAGGACAGTATATAAAAACTGTTACATTTGCAAGTACTATGGGACCTGGAGTAAAAGTTAACCCAGTAAGAGTTAGCGAATAATTATAGTTGACAAACAAAGACAAGTATAGTATACTAAAAAAGTTGAAAAAGTGAATAGTACACTGTAGACAGTAGGTATAAAAGTAAATCCTACCGAGGTTGTTTGTTATATAGAAACTATAGCCTTCGTATGTCTGCGTACTACGAAGGCTTTTTATGTATAAAATACTAAAGAAGGAGGTACTAGATATGTCAAAGGCAATCGAAATAAAACAGGTTGTTGTAGATGAAATTGCAGAAAAGTTACAAAAAGCACAATCAATAGTGGTTGTGAATTATAAAGGACTTACTGTTGAACAAGCAACAAACCTAAGAAATAAATTTAGAGAAGCAGGTATAGATTACAAAGTGTATAAAAATACATTAGTAAGAAGAGCTGCAGCTCAAGTAGGAAATCTAGAAAAATTAGATGATGTTAATCTTGTAGGAACAAACGCAATAGCATTTGGATACGAAGATGCAGTAGCACCAGCTAAGATCGTAGCAGATTTTGCTAAAACATGCCCAGCTTTAGAATTTAAAATGGGATATGTAGAAGGTGAATACTACGATGCAGAAGGTATGGTAGCTATATCTAAAATACCATCAAGAGAAGAGCTTATCGCTAAGCTTCTTGGAAGTTTCAAAGCTCCAGTTTCTAACTTTGTTTACATGCTTGATGCAGTTGCAAAGCAAAAAGAAGAGCAAGGCGCTTAATACAATATCATAAATAAAAATTGAAAATAAAATATTTTAAAAAATATGGAGGTAATTAAAATGACTATAGAGCAAATATTACAAGCTATAGAAGAAATGAAAGTTTTAGAATTAAATGAATTAGTTAAAGCTGCAGAGGAAAAATTCGGTGTATCTGCATCTGCTCCTGTAATGGTAGCTGCTGCTGGAGATGCTGGTGTTGCTGCTGAAGAAAAAACAGAGTTTGACGTAGTATTAACAGACGCTGGAGCTTCAAAAGTTGGAGTTATCAAAGTAGTTAGAGGAATAACTGGATTAGGACTTAAAGAAGCAAAAGATCTTGTTGATGGAGCTCCTAAAACTGTTAAAGAAGCTGTTTCAGCTGACGAAGCTAAGAAAATCGTTGAAGAACTTGAAGCTGCTGGAGCAAAAGCAGAAGTTAAGTAATTTAAGATTAATAAATTTAGATATAAAAAACGTAGTTTGTTTAAAACAAACTACGTTTTTTTATTATTTTAAAACTTATTAAAGTGCAGTTATTATAAGTTTTGCCCACTCAGAGCCTTCTTCTTGAATCCAGTCGCATTTAACATCGACAAAATTAAGCCATGCATTAAGTCCATTACTATTTTTGCTTACATCAGGAAATCTTCTTCCAAAAATAACTTTAATAGTTTCAAGTAGTTCTAACTGTTCATCTTTAAATAATTCTTTTTTAAGCTTATCTTTAAGCATTTCAAGGCATTCAACTTTAGATTTATTGTCATCTTGATAAAGACTAATAATCATAAGCTGTCTTTCTCTGTTTAGTCCAACCTTAACATCTTCAATTTCATCAGGGTTAGAAAGGTATTTTTTTGCAATATTAAGCCCTTCTATATCTTTGTCAATTTTTATTATCTTTTTTTCAAGCTGTTGATTTCTCATTTTTTTAATCTCTTTTCTTAATTTTATAATTGTTCTAAGTAACCTATTATATCATATTTTTAACTAAAAAAGAACTTTTATAAAATCTAATTAGCAAAATATATTGACAAAACAATTGTAAAATGATAATATAATAAAGTTCTCAAAAATATATTTATTTTGTAATTGCTTCAAAAAATAATAAAACAAATAATGAAATAAAAAGTATTGACAAAATAAAGATGTGAGAGTATAATAATAAAAGTCGTCAGTTGATGACACAGAAAAAACATAAATGAACCTTGAAAACTAAACAGTAGAATATACAACCATTTACAGATGAGAAATCATCTAAAAAAAGTAATAACCGTAATTTCAAGCAATTGAGATAACAAAAAGATATGTCGGATGTTT
>JBGSPX010000054.1:0-27422 GCA_041738345.1 Proteocatella sp. | reverse complement strand
AAACATCCGACATATCTTTTTGTTATCTCAATTGCTTGAAATTACGGTTATTACTTTTTTTAGATGATTTCTCATCTGTAAATGGTTGTATATTCTACTGTTTAGTTTTCAAGGTTCATTTATGTTTTTTCTGTGTCATCACCTGACGACTTTTATTAGTATACTCTGCTTTATTCTTTTTGTCAATATCTTTTTCGAAATATTTAAAATTTTGAATTTCAGCAGTTTATTGCAAGCTTTTTCGCTCATTTATAATATCATTTCAAACTTAATTTGTCAACTATCTTTCAATATTTTTCTCATTCAACGATGGATTAAATATTTTTGTTTTTGCGACGTATATTAATATATCATTTCAATTGATATTAGTCAACATTTTTTTTAATTATTCCAGAAGTTTTTCAGATTCTTCATTTTCCAAAGCCTCTATATCCTTTAATTTTCGTTGAATTTGCCTTGTCCTAACACCAATAAGCTTATCAAGTTCCATATTAGCCTGTTCAATTCTACTTTGAGCACTTTCTAGAACTGACGAAAATTTCTCAAATTCAGTTTTTACAGCTCCTAGTATATTCCAAACTTCACTTGAACGTTTTTGGATTGCAAGGGTTTTGAACCCCATTTGAAGACTATTTAAAAGTGCCGCCATTGTCGTAGGGCCTGATATATTAACCTTATAATTTCGTTGAAGGTCTTCTATTAAACCTAATTTAACAACTTCTGCATATAATCCTTCAAACGGCAGAAACATTATTGCAAATTCTGTTGTATTGGGAGAATCTATATATTTTTCTTGAATATCTTTTGCAAAACCTTTTATCCTTCTACTTAATATATTTTTATTTGTTTCTATTAAAGTTATGTCGCCACTCTCGTATGCATCTAGTAAATTAGTGTATGCATCTGCTGGAAATTTTGCATCAATCGGTAAATATACTGCATTAGTATCTCCTGGCAGTTTAATTGCAAACTCTACAAAGTTCTGTGTTCCTTTTTTGGTTATTATATTGGCTTCATATTGTTCTTTTATTAAAATTTCTTCAAGAATTGCTCCAAGTTGTACTTCTCCTAGCACCCCTCTACTTTTAACATTACTTAATACTTTTTTCAAATCACCTACTCCAGCAGCTAAACTTTGCATTTCGCCTAGACCTTTGTACACTTGTTCAAGTCTTTCACTTACTAACTTAAACGACTCACTAATTCTTGATTCCAAAGTTTTTTGAAGCTTTTCATCTACAGTATTTCTCATTTCTTCTAATTTTGTACTATTCTCTTGTTGTATAATACTTAGTCTATGCTCCATAGTGGTTCTTATGTTATCAAGCTTCTTTTCACTTTCAATTGAATTATTAGAAATAATATTATTTTGACTGTCTATGGCCGTTTTTATATTTTGACTGATTTCCAATCTAGTACTTCTAAATTCTTCATTTATGTATCTATGCTGATTTTCGCGTTCTTCTTTAATGTATTTTATAATTTTATCAAAATTAGCTATGTCTAAGTTTGATATAGTTGAAAGCTTTTTTATAAGTATCAATAGTAAGATTATTATTATTACTCCCACTAATATTAAAATAATTTCCATATTTACTCCTTCTTTAATTAACTTTTAAGCTTATTAATGTTAGTTACGGCTGAATATATGGTATAATTATATCATATATGTAGATTATTACAAATGGGGTGATTTCAATAAAAATTGCAATTTTATCAGATGTTCATGGCAATCTACCGGCTTTTGAAGCAGTGCTTAATCACATTGACAAGAACAAAGTCGACCTCATCTATAATCTCGGAGATCTAATTGGAAAAGGACCTTCTCCTAGAGAAGTTGTGGAACTCTCTATGAAATATTGTGACCTTTCCATATTGGGAAATTGGGAAGATTTTCTTCTTTATTCTAATATTGATGAAAATCCAATTCGATATTATAGAAATATGTTAGATGAAAGTCATATAGCATATCTAAAATCCATGCCTTATGGAATAGAATTTTATATGAGCGGAAGATTGTTTAGAATTTTCCACGCTCATCCATTCAATATATATACTCGTGTTTTTAGATTTTCTGATTTAAATCTCCTTGCGCAAATGTTTATGTATAATGAACATTTAGATTGCTACACTCATCCTGTACTTTCTGATGTATCCATATATGCAGATATTCATTTCACCTATTATGTGAGATTTGATGACTCATTTTTTATGGAAAAATATAAAGAGCATCAAAAAAGGAATAATATTTCTTACTCCGAATTTTCTATAAAATATGCAGATGCTATAAAAAAACTTAGAGGACGAGAAATATATAATATAGGTAGTGTCGGTCAACCTTTTGACGGAACGAGTGCTTCTTATGTGCTTCTTGAAGGGGATTTTAATTCTAAAGAAGTTTCTCCTTATAAATTAACTTTTGTAAGGGTGCCTTATGACAATGAACGTGCGGCTGTATATGCTAGAAACAGCACTATGGAAGATAAAGAACCTTATGTAAAAGAAATTTTGACGGGAATTTATCGAGGAATGATGACATAGTATAGCTTTTATGGTATAATTTTTTGTCGATTAAAGCTTGAAAGGAGATATGATTTTTCCGAAAATCATAATTATAATATGCAATACAATACACCTTTTGTTATAGGAGTTGCTGGAGGCTCTGGTTCTGGCAAAACCACTCTTGCTAACAATCTTAAAGATTCTATTTTAAATTCAATCATTTTGTCTCACGATTTCTATTATAAGGACAATAGAGATATTTCATTTGAAGAAAGAGTTCAGTTAAATTATGACCACCCAAGTGCATTTGAAACTGAGCTTATGGTAGCTCAGCTAAAGCAGTTAAAAGCTGGAAAAGCTATCCAACGGCCTGAATATTCGTTCGTTACTCATACTAGACTTGAGGAAACAGTAACAGTAAATCCTGCTCCTATCATAATCGTGGAGGGTCTTCTTATCTTTGAAGATAAAGACCTTGCTGAACTTATGGATATAAAAATATTTGTAGAAGCTGACGATGATATAAGGTTTATAAGAAGACTTTCTCGCGATGTTCAAGAAAGAGGAAGAAGTATTGATTCTGTAATAAATCAATATCTCACTACAGTTAAACCTATGCATGATGAATTTATTCAACCTACCAAAAAATATGCTGATATAATAGTTCCTCGCGGCGGAAATAACACGGTAGCGCTTCATATGATTATCGATCGCGTAAATGCTATATTAAATCATCATTCTAAAAATCCAGAATCTTATACTAAAAATATAGAAATATTTAGTTAAAAAAAACCTCTAGCTGTCTAACTAAGACCTAGAGGTTTTTTTCTATTTATTATCCTTGTTTTTTCATAGAAAGTTTCACTTTATTACGTTCTCTATCTATTCCAATAACTGTTACATCTACTATATCTCCTACTGATACTACAGTCATAGGATCTTTTACATATCTATCACTAAGCTCTGATATATGAACTAATCCATCATTTTTAAGTCCAATATCAACAAATGCTCCAAAGTCAACTACATTTCTAACCGTGCCTTGAAGCTTTGTTCCTATTGAAAGGTCATCAATATCCAGTATGTCTGATTTTAAAATAACTGGACTTAGATTTTCTCTAATATCTCTTCCTGGTTTTTTAAGTTCTGATATTATATCTTTAAGTGTAGGAATACCTATTTCAAGTTTTTCAGCCATTTCTTTATGATTTATCTCATCAAGCTTAGATATTACTTCTTTTGCGTTATTCGCTATAGCATCTTCATCTATTTTAAGTTCCTTCATAAGCGCTTTGGCTTTTTCATAGCTTTCTGGATGTACTGCTGTATTATCAAGCACTTCATCTGACTCTTTTATTCTTAAGAAACCTGCACACTGTTCAAATGCTGAATTTCCAAGTCGCTTTACTTTTAAAAGTTCTTTTCTTGATTTGAACTTTCCAACACTTTCTCTATATTCTATAATATTTTTCGCTATACTTGCTGACACCCCAGATACATGTGATAAAAGTGAAACTGATGCAGTATTTAAATCTACGCCTACATTATTTACACTTGCTTCAACTACTGAACTTAAAGATTCTTTAAGTCTTGTCTGATTTACATCATGTTGATATTGACCTACTCCAATATGCTCTGGGTCTATCTTTACAAGTTCTGCAAGAGGGTCTATGACTCTTCTTGCAATGGAAATTGCTCCTCTTAACGATACGTTTAAATCAGGAAACTCTTCGGTTCCAAGTTTTGATGCCGAATATACCGAAGCTCCAGCTTCACTTACTATAAGGTATTTAACTTGTCTTTTAGCATCTTTTATTATATCTACTACTATTTGTTCAGATTCTCTAGATGCCGTTCCATTTCCTATTGCAATTATATCTACTTTATATTTATCTATTAATCCTAATATTGTTTTTTTGGTTTCTTCAACCTTACCTTGAGGCTTTGTAGGATATACTGTACAAGCATCTAACAGTTTGCCAGTTTCATCTACAACCGCTATCTTACAGCCCGTTCTATAAGCTGGATCCCATCCCAATACAGTTCTTCCTTGAACTGGACTTTGCATTAAAAGTTTGCTTAAGTTTTGTCCAAATACACTTATCGCTCTCTCTCCTGCCGTTTCACTAAGTTCACTTCTAAGTTCTCTTTCTAATGATGGCAAAAGCAGTCTTTTCATCGAATCATCAATTATTTTTTCCATATGTTCTTCATGCATTTTTGAATTTATATACTTATTACTAATTAATGAATATATCTTTTCTGTATTGTGATTTATTTTAACTTTAAGAATATCAGTCTTTTCACCTCTATCTATAGCAAGTACTCTATGCGGAGGTATCGTTTTTGCAAGCTCTGAAAACTCATAATACATACTGTAAGTTGTAGCTTCTTCTTTTTGCTCTGCATCTTTTTTTAACGAGGTCTCTATTACAGATTCATTATTCACAATATCTCTTATGACCTTTTTAAGCTCAAAATCTTCTGCTATAAGCTGTGCAATTATATCATAAGCTCCAGCTAAAGCTTCTTCATCAGAGTTTACACCATTTTCTTCGTTTATAAATTCCGCAGCTCGTTTTAAAGCATTTTCTTGTCCAAGCATTATTATGTTAGCAAGAGGCTCTAAGCCTTTTTCTATCGCAACACTTGCTCTAGTTTTTCTTTTCTTTTTATATGGCTCATATATATCCTCAAGTTCCACCATCGTCATTGCCTTTTCAACGGCTTCTTCAATCTCTTTCGTTAATTTTTCTTGCTCAGTTATAGAGTTGAGAATCGAGACTTTTCTATCTGAAAGATTTCTTAAATATTTAAGTCTTTCAAAAAAATCTCTAAGAACTTCATCTGACATTTCACCTGTCTGTTCTTTTCTATATCTTGCTATAAACGGAATAGTCTTACCTTCATCTATAAGTGCTATGGCATTTTCTACCTGCTCCATTTTTAGTTTAAACTCATCTTTTAACATTCTATTAATATTCATATTTTCCTCTCTAAACGTAAACTACCCACCACTTAAAAAGTGGAGGGTTTATCCGTAAAAACAATATAACTAGAAATTTTTAATCTGTGGCGGTGAAACTATGTAGTACCCCTCCGCAAAACTCTCACCTATATTCGTGATTTTATGTGGAATATTGCCAAGTATATATATTGTATCTCCAGGTTTTAATTCATACATATCCTGCCCTAAAGTAACCTCAAGCTCCCCCTTTACAAGTACCAGTATTTCTTCTGCCTCGTGTATAGAGTAGCCTTCTGATTCTGAAGTTCTAGGTCTTAAACTAAACTTTGCTACAAGCATCTTTGCCCCATTTTTTTCTCCATTTTCTACAGAAGTCATAAGTTCATATGATACTGATGAATTAGGAAAAAACATCTTTACTCTCTCATCTCTTCTAACTATAGGATTTTCTTTTGCAACATCATCCATTAAAAGATATATCGGAATATTCAAAGCATTCGAAATTTTCCTTAAAGATGTAAGCGAAGGCTCTATAAGACCTCTTTCTAGCTGAGATATGTAACTAGATGACAGCTCTGTAATTTCGGCAAGATCCCCTAGTTTAAACCCTTTAGCTTTTCGTGCATTTCTTATTCTTTCTCCAAGCATACAGTCACCCTTTTCTTTTGTTTATATTTACATAGGTAAATTATAACATGAATTTGATAAAGATTTAATACTTTTTATAGAAATAATGGTTTTTTGTTATTTTTTTCAGTTCTTATCAAACTAAACTATTTTTAGTTTAACTAAAAATTTATATAAAATCTAATATATATACCATATACTCATTTTTCAAATATGGTATAATAAATAAAAAACCTAGGAGCGATAAATATGAATTTTAATGTTGAAGCTTTAAAAATGCATGAAGAAAACAAGGGAAAAATTGCCATAAAAAGCAAGGTTAAGATTGAATCAAAAAATGATTTAAGTATAGCGTATACCCCAGGAGTAGCTGAGCCTTGTAGAAAAATTCATCAAAATCCAGATGATGTCTACAAATATACTTCAAAAAGCAATCTTGTAGCGGTAGTAAGTGATGGTTCTGCGGTACTTGGTCTTGGAAATATAGGCCCTAAGGCTGCAATCCCTGTAATGGAAGGTAAATGTATACTTTTCAAAGAGTTTGCAGATGTGGATGCCTTTCCAATATGCCTTGATACCCAAGATACTGAAGAAATTATAAAAGCCGTAAAACAGCTTTCTCCTGTATTTGGAGGAATAAATCTAGAAGATATCTCTGCACCAAGATGCTTTGAAATAGAAAAGCGTCTTATAGAAGAACTTGATATCCCAGTATTTCACGATGATCAACACGGTACTGCAGTAGTAGTTCTTGCCGCTCTAATAAATGCACTTAAACTACGAAATAGCAATATAGAAGACATCGAATGCGTTATAAATGGTGCTGGTGCTGCAGGAATCGCAATATGTAAACTCCTTCAAAAAGCTGGAGTTAAAAATGTAATTCTTTGCGACACAAAGGGCGCTCTTAGTCTTGATAGAAATGACTTAAATGATGCTAAACTCGAAATGACAAAGCTTACTAACCACAACAACGAAAGTGGAAAGCTTTGCGATGTAATAAAAGGAAAAGATTTATTCATAGGAGTTTCTGCCGCAGATGTCCTTTCAAAAGACATGGTCAAAAGTATGAATAACCCTATAATTTTTGCTATGGCAAATCCAACTCCAGAAATAATGCCACAAGATGCATTAGATGCCGGCGCCTTTATCGTAGGTACTGGTCGTTCTGATTTTGATAATCAAATCAATAATGTCCTAGTGTTTCCTGGACTTTTTAGAGCTGTGCTTGATTTAAGATTAAAAGCTTTTACTGAAGAAATAAAATTAGCTGCGGCTAAAGCTATCGCAAGCGTAGTAAAAGATCAACAATTATCTAAAACTTATATTCTACCTAACTCTTTAGATAAATCGGTAGTCCCTGCAATTGTAGATGCAATAAACTCTCTTTAATTTCTAAAACTATATTAAAAATATTAAAAAAAAAGCGTGGTAAGAAAATTTCCTATCACGCTTTTTGTTTTTTAAAGTTGTATGAAAAATGATACTAAGATTGGCACAAGCATAGTAAGCACCACTCCATTTATAAAACATATTATCGCGGTTCTTGCATCTGTAGATTTTGACACAACTGGAAGAAGTGTATCCATTCCTGCTGCACCTGTAGTCGCAACTGCCTCTAAATAGCCTATTTTCTGTGCAATTATTGGAATGAACAAAATTGCAGTTACTTCTCTTGTAACATTTGCCAAAAAAGCAACTGCACTTAATTCCGCTGAATAGGGTGCAATTATTATAGGCGAGAGAGTGTACCACGCAAATCCAGAACCTACTGCCGCACTTTGAGAAGGTGAATATCCAAAAAACATTCCCACTAACACTGCTCCAAATATACTTCCCATAGCCACTACTAGAGGAAGCGCAATAACTCTAAGCCCAATTTCTTTCATCTGCACAAAAATTTCCTTATTTCTTCCCAAATCAATTCCCACAAAAAAAAGAAGTGCGCAGAGTCCAAAATCCATTATCGTTCCTATGTACTTAAGAAATACTTCAGGTATAAATAAAAACCCTATTATCGCTCCAAGCGTAACTGAAAATAATATCTTTTTTGTCATCGTTTTTATTTCCCTCTCCTGTATACAAATCTTGCATATATGTTTACAAAAATTACGCTAAAAACCACCGTTGCAAGTCCATATGTAATTCCTTTAAAGCCTATAGTTGCTATAGATTCTACAATTTTCTTATTAGCCCCTAAATTTATTCCCATCATAAAAAGCAGTAGCATAAGGCACATCATCTGCAATAAATCAAGTGAATCATACACTTTTTCTCCAAAAAATCCTTTTCTTCCAAGCAATAGCCCCAAACTAAGTAGAAGCATATACAATAGTAATTTTGATACCATAAACCCTCCCTCACAAAATAGGATTGCTCATCAAATTGATAGCAACCCTATTTCAAAAATTATTCATATTCAGTTGTACTTTCTTAAAAAATTAAATTTTGAATCTTAAATCTTTAAATCTTTTACTTCTTAAATCTTAAATCTAAATCTTTGAATCTTAAATCTTAAATCTTAAATCTTTTATTTCTTGAATCTTTTTACTATATCAATCTGTTATAACAGCTAAAATCCTTACTCCAAATTACTAATTCTGCATTTGTGAAAGGAATTCCAAAACATCATTTGCATGTCCTTTAACTTTTACATTCCGGTACTCCTTAATTATATTTAAATCTTCATCCATAATAAAGGTACTCCGTTCAATTCCAATATACTTTTTACCATACATGCTCTTTTCTTTAAGCACTTGGTATGATTCACATACGTTGGCTTCCACATCACTCACTAGCTGAAATGGTAAATCGTATTTAAGTTTAAAATTATTTTGTGCTTTAACCGAATCTTTACTTATTCCTAAAACGGCAACACCCAACTTTCTAAATTCCTCATACAATTCTTTAAAAGCAAGAACCTCATTGGTACAGCCTGAACTGTTGGCTTTTGGATAAAAAAACAAAATAAGTTTCTTTCCTTTAAAGGTACCTAGTTTAATCATATTACCCTGTGAATCAGCTACTTCGAGCTCTCCAATTCCCAATGGACTCACCCCTTTCAAAAACTTTCAAAGGTACAAGTCAAATGACTTTGTATCTATATTATACCCTTTCGAGTATTTATTAAACTACTTTTGTTAATTTTATGATTTTATTTTTAGAAGTAAATTTACAATTCGTTTTTCATTTACTTTTATAGCCTTTAACTCAACTCCATTTATAATTGCACTGCTCTTATCTTTGCCCTCAACCGGTATTTTACCCAGTTCTCCAAGCAGAAGTGCACCTATAGTTTCTGTTATGTCTGTAGGCAAATCTATATCAAGTTCATCATTTATATCGGAAATACTTACAAGCCCATCCACCTTATAAGTGGTATCACTTATTTTTTGAATCTGTTCAAGCACTTCAGGCTCATCATCTTCGTCATCTATATCGCCAACAATCTCTTCAATTATATCCTCTATAGTCAGTATTCCTGCAAAACCACCATATTCATCTATTATAAGCCCCATATGATTTCTATCTCGTTGCATTTCAATCAATAATTTATCAATAGGCTTATATTCATGAATAAAATATGGCTCTTTTATGAGTCCTCTTAAATTTACTAATTCTAAATTTCCTTTTCTAACTTGCGCAAATATATCTTTAACATGGAGTACCCCAATTATATTATCTATATCCTTATCATATACAGGTACTCTAGAGTAGCGCTCTTCTATTATTTCGTCAAGTATCTCTGTAATATCATCATTTATATCTACCGCAAATACTGATGTCCTAGGTGTCATTATATCTTTTGCTCTAAGATCATAAAGTTTGAGCACCTTAGTTATCATATTTCGTTCAAAATCATTCACATATTGCTTGACTCTTACATCTTCTTCTAGACTGTTTATAAATTCTTCTTTTGCAATCTCATCTTGTCTATCTTTTTCATCTTGTCCCATTAATTTTGAACTTCTTTTTTTCGAATTCCAATTTGAAGCTACTATACCTACAGGCCTATTAAAAAAATTCTTAATATATCGCCCGACTCCGTCTTCCATTATTTATTACCCTCCATATTTTTAAAAAACCTTATATTTAATAGCAAGTTTACGCTCTATATTATAATTGTATAATGTTTTTAACATCTTGTCCATATAGATAAAATTTTTTATGGCATTATTTCTCTTTTTCTCTAAATAATAGTTTTGCAATAAATGGTACTTTAATCTCCACTGCATTTTTAGGACATACTTCATGGCAGCAAAAACAACTTATACATTTTCCGATATCCACTATAGCCTTTTTATTTTCTAAATGGATTATTTTTGCAGGACAGTTCCTCACACAATATCCACAGCCAATACACTTTTCCTCTATAAAATATGGTTTTGATCTACTTTTATCCACAAGATAACGTTCTAAAATTTTGGGTACTTTACCTGATAAAAAATTTACACTTTGAGCTCTTGGTCTTTTAAAAGGTCTTAATTCTAAACTATTTATATAAGCTTTAAAATCAAAAAAATCTAATTCTAAAACTTCATCTTCGGATTCAATAAGCACGCTTGAATTTTCAGGTTGTATAAGATTACGTCTTTTTGCATTTACAAGAGTCGCTATTTCATCTTCTTCAATGCCTATCATTTGACTCGCTACTAAATCAAGCATGTAAGGATTTTTGCTACCCAATATATATCCAAATTCAACTTTTTCACCACTATTAGGTCCGTCCCCTTCCATCGCATGAATTCCATCAATTATAGAAAAATCCGGCTTTACAAATTCACATATATCTATTAAATGATTTGCAAAATTTTCAGGTTCTTGAAGTTTCATATGGTAAGCCGCCTTGGTAAGCCCCGGAATAACGCCATAAAGATTTTTAACTGCCCCAGTATAAGTCATCATTACATGAGTTTTAAGCTTAGCTACATTTATCACCATATGTGCATTCAATACCGCATTTATTACATCTACCTTGTCTAGGGTTTTGGCATCTTTAAACTTGACATTCGAAAATGAAGTATCATAATTAAGAATAGCGCCTGTCGCAAGTGCTACTTTTTCCATGCCAGTTGCATTATATATACCTTTTAATGAGTTTTCATTAAAAGGACCAGCTGGAGAGTCTGCAATTATAGGTACTGCATTTTTGTCTATTATATACTGACACACTGCTTGAATTATATTGGGATTTGTAGTTACGCACTGCTCCGGAAGTTTTTTTGCTAATAAATTAGCTTTGATAAGTACGTTCATCCCCGGTTTTATATCAAGACCTGCATAATTGAGTATTTCATATATTTTATCCTGTACACCATCATATTCATAAGATGTACAGCTTTTGACTATTACCTCTGACATTTCATAGCCTCTATTCTTAATTCCGCTAATTTAATAAGTCCCTTTCTCATTCTAAGACTTAGCCCCCTTTTTATTTTTAGATCAAACAACCTTTCTCTCGAAAACAATTTTTCTACTATATGCTCTACAATCCCTTTGTCTTCGTATGCCGTTAGAATTTTATTTTTTACAAAATACTGAGAATCAATCACTATAAGCTCATCATAGAGTTCATTTCTTTTAGAAATAGAAAGTAGCTCCCCTTTAAAAGTTTCACAGTATCCTATTGAAAATCCAATATAGTTATCTGATACTTTATACCCGTACTTTTCTTTTATCAATCTTGCAATTTCAAGGTTCTGTACTTGTAATCTTTTTAGATTATTCTCATAATCTGCTTTTTCCCAATGACCATATAATCTGCAATTAAGTGGTCTAACTTCATATATTTCGCATAGTTTTTCTTCATTCAAAAATGGACACTTTTGCCTTATATCATATACATCAAAATAATACTCCATCATCTTTTGAATAATAATTTTTCGTTTTTTAGGATTCATTAGTTTTATCGCATCAAATATAACCTCTGCCTCCACAAAACTTGCCCCCACCGACTCACTACAACAATTTGCACATCCACTGCAATCTCCCGAATTTATTTTTTCATATATTCGGCTTAACGAATCTATATACGCTTTAATCATCGCTCTCCTTTCAACCCTAATTAATCTATTTTATTCTTCTTTTTTTAAAATTAGGCATTTCTATATTTGTATTCATTATTAGTATTGAAGCCATTATTATACATGCTCCAATTATTTTACCTGCACTCATAGGCTCTTTTAAAAATAACACCGCTATTACTATCGATACCACTAGTTCTACAGATGCTATAACTCCAAGCTTCGATACCTGTACATTATGAAGTGATGGTATATAAAGACAGTATGGTATACTAGAGGCTATAAGCCCAAAAAGTGGTATTACCAAAAATGCACTTTTATCTTCAATTGCCATTACTGCAGTTATTGGCTTTGCAAAAGGAATTAGCATAATAGCGCCAAACATAAAGCTATATATAATTATTGTAAACGGATTATATTTAGATGTACTTTTTTTACTAAGCGCTGGCATCAAAGAATATGTAAGCGCCGCTAAAAGACCTAAAATTATTCCTAAGGTATTGCTCTGAAGCGTAGAAAAATCGCCTCCTGTTACACCGTATATGCATCCTAAAAGACATACACATACTGCAAAAATTTTCTTCTTACTTGCCTTTTCCTTATACATAAACGTTCCTAAAAGAAACATTATTACTGGTGAAAAATATAGAAGCACTACTGCTGTAAAAGTTCCCACTAGCTTTATTGATCCAAAATACGAAAGATTAAATAGTCCCTGTGATACTATCCCTATCACAAAGCAGCTCCAAAGACCTGATTTATCTATTTTTAATACTTTTGGATCTTTTATTGCAAATATAATTGCTAAAATTAAAAAACCTGAAAAAAGTCTTGAGAAAGCTATCATTTCAGAACTTAATCCATATTTTTCAAGTGTTTTTCCAAAAAGTCCCAAAGTTCCCCAAAATACTCCTGCAAGTCCAATTTTCATATAATTTTTTGTTATTTGATCCATTTCATCTCCTAAAATAATGTATTTTACGTTATTGCGCACTAATTACAATTATACTCCTTTACATTATATTTGGAAACCTATTTTTATAATAAAAAAAACCTAAATCATTCTTACGCTATATGCTTACTAACGTTGAATAATTTAGGTTTTTTAATTGCTTTTAATTACTTATAGACTAGCCTTTAAAGCTTCTACTTTATTAGTTTCTTCCCAAGGAAGTTCAATGTCCGTTCTTCCAAAGTGTCCATACGCCGCTGTCTGCTTGTATATAGGTCTTCTAAGTTTTAAATCTCTTATTATAGCTCCTGGTCTAAGATCAAAGTTCTTATTTACTATTTCTGCAATTTTCTCATCATCTACTATACCTGTTCCAAATGTATCTACAAGTATTGAAACTGGCTTAGCTACTCCAATTGCATACGCTAGCTGAACTTCACATTTTTTCGCAAGGCCTGCTGCTACTACGTTTTTAGCTACCCATCTAGCTGCATAAGCTGCTGATCTATCTACCTTTGTAGGATCTTTCCCTGAAAATGCTCCGCCGCCGTGTCTTGAATATCCACCATAAGTGTCAACTATAATTTTTCTTCCTGTAACGCCTGCATCTCCGTGAGGTCCACCTATTACGAATCTTCCTGTAGGGTTTACAAGATATTTTGTATTTTCATCAAGCATTGCTGGATCAATTACTGGCTTTATAACATGTTCCATAAGGTCTTTCTTTATCTGCTCTGTAGTAACATTTTCTGCATGTTGGGTAGATATAAGGATTGTATCTATTCTCACAGGTCCATTCTCATCATATTCTACAGTAACCTGAGTTTTTCCATCTGGTCTAAGATAATTTAAAGTGCCGTTTTTTCTAACTTCAGAAAGCCTTCTAGCTAGTTTGTGTGCAAGTGAAATCGGAAGAGGCATAAGTTCTGGAGTCTCATCACAAGCAAATCCAAACATTATTCCTTGATCTCCAGCACCAACTGCTTCTATATCGTCTTCCATTTCTCCTGATTTATGTTCAAGTGCTTCATCTACACCCATTGCTATATCTGAACTTTGCTCATGAATTGCATTTAAAACACTGCAAGTGTCAGCATCAAAACCATATTTACCTCTGTCGTATCCAATTTCTCTTACAGTATCTCTTACTATTGCTTGAATATCTACATATGTGTTAGTAGAAACCTCGCCCATAACCATTACCATACCTGTAGTAACTGCTGTTTCGCAAGCTACTCTGGCATTTGGGTCCTTGGCGAAAATCGCATCTAATATCGCATCTGATACCTGATCACATATCTTGTCAGGATGCCCCTCTGTAACTGATTCTGAAGTGAATAGTCTTCTCATTCTTTTTCTGTTCTCCTTTGCTAATCCAAATAGTATAGTTTAATATTGTAATTTTTCTTGTACCTGGTCTATCGTTTCAACTGCTAATGCTGATTTTCGCTATTGTGCAATAAAAAAATCCTCTTTGATTTGCAAAGAGGATAATATTATTTGTCATAATAAACCTCATCTGCCAAAATCTTTCAATTTCGCAGGAATTAGCACCATACATTTCTGCTGGTTGCCGGGTTTCATAGGGCCATTCCCTCCACCGCTCTTGATAAGGTATCAAGAATATTAATTTTCTTAATTGTAATATATTCACATACTGATGTCAATAGTTTTTTTAGATTTTTATTTTATGATTTTTACGAAACTATAGCTCAAATCAGAAGCATTTTGTTTAAACACTAAAAGCTTGTAGTCGTCTTCTTTAGAGGCTTTTATTTGAGAAAAATCTCTTGTCGTTATATAACTTACATTTCCCTCTGCATAAGAACTATACTCATTCCCTTTATTTACTACAAATATATTCTTAGCTTTAGAAGCTTCTTGAACTAGTTTTCTAAATACTGCTTTTTCCGTAACATCCATATTATTTGCAGAGTTCATCATTATTATTATATTTTTATTATTAGATGAAAGTGCACTTTTTATACCCTGCCATTGCCCTGAAATTGCTCCAATTCCTTTAGTAGAATCTATACCTATATATCTGGTACTATCTTTTTCTACAAATTGCGCAGCTTTATAAACCGACTCTTTATTTACTTTTATATTATTACTTAATTCTTGATTTTTACTGAAATAATTCACGGCTAATTTAGCTTTAGAATTAACTTCATCTACAAGCATTCCGTTTACAGTCTGCATCATTACTTCATTTTTATCTCTTGAAGTATCTGGAATTATTGCAATGTCATATTCTTTTAAATCATTAATCTTTTTAGAGTCATTATTATTCGCTGAAGTAACCTCTACTGGTATGCTTTTGCTAACTCCTGCAGAACTTATATTTACGCTTCCTTTTCCTCCTGTTTTAAATGTAATATATCCATTGCTGTATTCTATAGATACTCCCGTAGCCGAAACTTTTACATCCGAAATTGATACTGGATTCATATTATCATCAAATCCTTGAACTGCTAATTTAACTCTGTCTCCTTGAAAAAGGTTATCTGTTTCAAGCACAGCTTCAAGTTTACTGAAACTTCCTCTTGGTCTGTTATTTACAACTGCTGCTCCATTAAGAATTTTTCTTTCAGCATCTAATTGATTTACTATTTTTTTATTTACAATCATCTCGGTAGACCCACCGCCATCAAACATCATAGCATCTTTTACATTTTGCTTACGCAAAAAATTTGCTACATCAGTTTCTTGCATTCCTATATAAGGGCTCTTTCTTCCATCCACAGTCATAAGTACAATCTTCTTGTCATAAGTTATTCCAATTGCAGTCCGCTGTGATTTTCCTGAAATTTTATGAGTTATAGGTGAAAGCATCCCATCTTTTAAAATCATGGTACCACCGCCAACTGCTTCACTTATATCCGGATATGAATTTGTCATATTCGTGCTCATAGTTACTAAATCTCCAGACGAAAAATTATTTAATAACTGTGAGCCTTTAGTCCCACTTGCTACTATAGCATATCCATCGGATGGAATTTCGACTGAAGGTTGACCCTGCCTAACTTCCAAAACGCTACTTCCACTAATTATAACTTCAACAATTGTAGTGTCTTTCACACCCGCCTGTCCTGGAGTACGTTTTCTATATTCATTAGTAAACACAACTGGAGACGTAAAATTATTAGAATGTTTATTTACGCTATATCCTGTAGTTGAATTTCCTTTAGTTTCATTTTTCAGTGTAACTCCTGATCTTAAATAATCTATAATACTATTGCCATTTTCATCAATCATAAATGTTGCCATTTTCCCTGAATCGTAATGAGGAGTAGATAATACTTTTCCATCATCTACTATTGGTCCCATAGAGTAACTCGGCGTAGACATAGAAAAAAAGTCTGCATTAACCGCTGCTACTGTATTCGGATTTTGTGCTACTATTTTACTTAAAGTTTCTCTATTTACAAACCCAGAAACCTGATTATAAAGCACTTCAAAATCAACCGCTTCATTTTGAATATCTGCCACTATAAGATTTATAGATTGCACTCCATTATCATACATTTGCGTAACTTTCTTGTGTACCACCCCTTCACTCACTATGATTTCATAGGAATTTTCATATATCATCTCACCATAACTCACTGTCGTCATAAATTGTATAACCACTAACGAAGTTATTGCTATTTTTCTAAGCGTCTTTTTTACAGTAAATTTTTTCATAATAACTCCTTACCTAAAAAATATATTCCTTTATAAATTATACTCTTTTTATAATGCATTTCAATTACATAGTTATTACACTTTTACTACAAAAAATAACACCCTCGTTTTACAAGGATGTTATTTTAGTAGTTTATTTTAATTTAAACTTAATATATTTCTAGCTTCATCAGGAGATGCAATTTCTCTTCCCACTGCATTTGAAATATTTACAATTCGCTTAACAAGCATCTGATTTGTAGCGTTTTGAATTCCACTTTTATCAAACTTAAGCACATCTTCAAGACCTGTTCTTACATGTCCTCCCATAGCTATTGCCATAGTAGTCATTTGAACATGAGAGCTTCCTATACCCGAAACATTCCAAGTAGAATCTTTAGGCAAATTGTCTACTAAAAACATTAAGTTTTTTGGAGTAGCCGGCATGGATCCTCTGACATTCATTACAAGATTAAAATGTAACGGACCTTTCAAGATACCTTTTTTCTGATAAAATATAGCTTGAAAAAGCATCGCTGTGTCAAAAACTTCAATTTCAGGTTTGAGTCCATTCTTTATTATTTTTGCTGCCAACGCCTCTATTAATTCTGGACTATTCGCATTAACTGACATAGGAAAATTCGATGAACCTGTCGAAAGACTCGCCATATCAATTCCAGATATATCAAGCATCTGCCCTCGCCAATCTATAGTATTTCCACCACCTCTGGCTCCTGTAGATACCTGTTTTATAATATCAATCCCAGCTGTATCAATCTTAGTAATCAAATCCTCAAAAATTTCCTTTTTGCTTGTAGGATTTTGATTTTCATCTCTAACATGAAGATGCGCCACTGAAGCGCCTAATTCTTGGCATAAAACTAAATCTCTTACGATTTCCTCATTAGTTATAGCTGAATGAGGATTTAATTCTTTCGTTGGAACATTTCCCGTAGGAGCTATTGTAATAATAAGTTTATCCATGTTATTTAAGCCCTTCACTCTTCATTTTATCTATATTCTCTTGATTCGCTTCCCTCCATGCTATATATTTTCGCTGCACATCTCTAAGTACTACACAAACTGATTTTTGAGATTGTCCATTAAATCTAAATCTAATCTCGTCAATCAGCTCATCAATCCCTTCAGCTATATTATAACCTACTATTATGGTCTTTAGAAACTCTCTAGCTTCTTCAGTTATAAGTGTGCAACTAGTATCTACAATAACATCTGTATAGAAATCCACCACTATCCCTAGTCCTATCGTTCCTACTACTTTTTTTGCAGAAATATTTTCTGGTAGCTGTGCATATGAGATAAAGTAAACCGTATTTTTATCATATTCAATCTTATTCATATTGTCTCCGTCCTTATGCTGCTAATTCCGTCTTCTTATATTTAAGTTTTTGATAAAATAATATAGCTGCTATAATTCCAATACCTGCTATATCTGTTACAACACTTGGATTTATTAAAAGAAGCCCGCCAATTATCAATATAACCCTCTCGAATGGATTGGCATGCCCATAAACCCACCCTGTCATACCACCACTTATTCCAAACATACCCACTAGTGAAGTTATTGTAATTCTTATCACTTCAAATGGTGTAGTATCTATCATTATAAGCGCTGGATTCATAACAAATATATATGGGATTATAAATGCTGCAATTGCAAGTTTTGTGGCTTGTACTCCAGTTTTAAATGGATTAGCCTTCGCAATAGCAGAACCCGCATAAGCTGCTAATGCAACCGGAGGCGTTATATCTGCAAGTATCCCAAAATAGAATGTGAATAAATGCGCCGCAAGTGCCGGCACTCCAAGCTGCATAACAATAGGTGCGGCAATAGTCGAAGTTATAAGATAGTTTGCAGTAGTTGGAACTCCCATGCCTAGTATTAACGAAGTAATCATTGTAAAGAACAGTGTAAGCCCTACCATACCTCCTGCAGCTGCAATAAGTCCTCCACCTAGTTTTAAGCCTATTCCTGTAAGCGTAACTATTCCTACTATCATCCCTGCAACTCCACAGGCACAAGCTACACTTATAATATTACGAGCTCCATTTATAAGCGCTTCAAAAAGATCTTTTAACGGCACATGAGTACTCTTTCTTAGATACGGTGCTATAACTGCTGCTAAAATCCCTCTTGTAGCTGCATATATCGGAGATTTGTCCATTGCAAGAAGTACTATTATAACTATTATAGGCAGAATAAGGTGACCTCTTTCTTTTAATATAGGTCCTACCTTTGGAAGTTGTTCTCTTGGAATTCCTACAAGCCCAAGTTTTTTAGCCTCAAGGTGAATCATCATCCATATTCCAGTAAAATAAAGTAATGCTGGAATTATTGCAGCTTTAGCCACCTCAAGATATGGAACTCCAACCGCTTCTGCTATAAGAAATGCGGCTGCTCCCATTATCGGTGGCATGATTTGCCCTCCTGTAGACGCAGCCGCTTCAACTGCTGCTGCAAACTCTGGTTTATATCCAAGAGATTTCATAAGTGGTATAGTAAAAGAACCTGTAGATACTGTATTTGAAACCGAAGAACCTGAAATTGTCCCTTGAAGCGCAGATGTAAGTACCGCCACTTTAGCTGGCCCTCCAGCTGCAAATCCTGCTATCGAATTTGCTACATCTATAAAAAATTGCCCAATTCCTGTCTTTTCAAGAAATGCTCCGAATAATATAAATAAGAATATAAATGTAGAGCAAGTCCCAAGCGGAAGCCCTATAATTCCCTCTGTTGTATAAAATAAATGTGTCGCGATTCTTTCTATGCCATATCCTCTATGATTTAAAAATCCAGGGATATTTCTTCCAAAATAGGCATAACCTATAAATAAAGTTGCTATTATAACTATTGGCCAACCTACAACTCTTCTACAAGCTTCTAGCACAAGTATAATTCCTATTATACCTACAATTATATCCATTTGATTATATGAACCAGAACGATTTATAATTGCATTATAATTAGTTATATAATATGCAACTATACAAAAAAACATACCCGAAAATATGTAATCCAAAATGGCTATTTTCTTTCTATCTCCTTTTGAAGTAGCTGGGTATAAAAGATATGCTAGCGTTATAACAAATCCTAAATGTACCATCCTTTGAAGCTGCGCTGGAAAAGTTCCAAGCAGTGAGGTATACAACTGGAACATAGTAAAACAAAATAACATAACTGTAGTTATTTTTTTCCAAGGCCCCTCCAACTTTCTAAATGCAGATTCCTTATCAAGCTTAGCTAAAAGTTCATCCTTATCTATTTCTTGAGAGTCATTTTCTATAGTAACTTCACTTCCAACCTTTTTATTTTCTTTTTTGCCAAATCTCACTATTGCACTTCCTTTCTAAAAAGATTTTTAATAGAGCTATTCTCTATCTTATAATTTCTTTAATTGATAATTTCTTTATTCCTATAGTAATCGTTTTGTATGGATAATTTTCAAAAAAATTAACTTTATTATCACCATAAATAAAGTTATGATTTGCAATCCCTGCTGATGCAAATTTTACATTTTCAACTTTATTCTGAGCAAATTCTATCCTCAAACGGTCTCCATCTTGAGTCATTTTCATATTAGGTTCTATAGTATCCATCATACCCGCCCCATAATTTTCAAACCATCCATATTTTAAAAATATCGTACCATCCTGCCTGTCAAGCTGATACCTTTCCGTTATAAGTCCTTTATTAACCGAATGTCTAAATGTTATTTCAAAATAATCGCCTTCATTTAGGCTATAAACCTTTAAAAATTTTCCTTCTCTGGTTTCAAGTACTAATTTATTAAAAAAAGGAAATGTGAAAACTACAAATCCTAGAATTAAAACAGACAGAGCTATAAGCCCTATCTGCATTTTTTGCTTCATTAGCCTACTCCAACTTCAGAGAAGTATTTCGCTGCCCCTGGATGAAGATCTACTGTAACGCCATCCTTAGCTTGCTCTAATAAGATTTCTTTTCCCTTTGCATGAGCTTCCCCTAATGTAGGAAGGTTTTCGTATAACGCTTTTGTAAAGTTATAAACTTCGCCTTCATTTAAATCTGCTCTACAGATTATAAGCGCTCTAACCGCGATTGTATTTATATCAGCCGGTGTGCTGTAAACATCTTTAGGAATAGTTATTGTTGTATAAAAAGGATGAGCTTCTACAAGTTTTTCAGCTTCTGCTCCATCTATATTTAATAAGTTTATTGGTCTTGTTACTGCAAGTTCAACAATTGCTGTATTTGGTACCCCTGCAGTTACGAAGAACGCATCTAACTGATTATCTTTAAACGCATTTCCACTTTCCTTAAATGAAAGTCTACTAACTTTTACATCATCTACAGTCATTCCATATGCTTCAAGTACTTGAATCGCATTAGCTTCAACGCCTGAACCCGCATCTCCTATAGATACTCTTTTACCTTTTAAATCCGCTACCGTTTTAATTCCACTATCCGCACCTACTACAAGCTGCACTATTTCAGGATATATAGAAGCTACTGTACTAACCCCTTCAATTTTTTCACCTTCAAAAAGTTGTACCCCATTGTTAGCATAGTCAAGTACATCATTTTGAACTATTGCATAATCCGCTTCGCCTTTTGAAACAAGCATTATATTTTCTTTTGAAGCACCCGTTGACTGTACCGTTATATTAGTCCCTTCAACTGCCCCATTTATTATAGTAGCCATAGCTCCACCTAGTGGATAATAAGTACCAGAAGTCCCCCCTGTTGCAAAAATATAGTTTCCTCCATTTGTAAGTTCGCCTTCTGCTGCACCAGATGTATCTCCTGAACCTCCACAACCTACAAGTGATATTCCCATGGTAAATGCTGCTAATAATGCTAACGCTGACTTAAATTTTCTTTTCATTTTCATTTTCCTCCCTTGAATATACTAAACATTATTCTTGCAATTAACAGTTTCATTTGAAGATTGTAGAAACTGCCCAATAACAACCGTTTCATATAAGATAACACAATAATTTAAGTTTTTCAATAGAAAATATTTCTTTTGCAATTATTTTATTTTGAAATTTAACAATCGCAAACATTCAAATTTTGCTATTTATCTAACAAAATATATTTTTTGATGATTTCTTATAAATCTTTTTTTAAAATAAAAAAAGATGCTTAAAAAAGCATCTTTTTCAGTATTTTCAAGCTATTCGGATTTGTAATTTCACGAAAATTCTAAATAGTTAATAATCTTTTTATGACATCTCTAAGTTTTCTTTGAGAATTATATATACTCATCATTGCAAAAACTAAAAGTACTTCATTGCTAACTTCATCAAAAGAATACGCATATACGCTATATTCCGCATTTTCTGCAAATTTCTTCATCGTATCTTGCAGTTCTTTATTGACAAATTCATCAGCTTTTGTCAATAAAGTGTTCATAATTTCTTCATCTTCATATTTTAAAGAAGAATCATATCCTAGTTCTGATATAGATACTGCTAATCTAAGTCCCACTGAATCATCTCTTTTGGTAGCGTTACTTATATCTTCTCTAACGTTTATATTTGAATTTTTCTTAATTACATTTATCAGCTCTTCTGTATCTATTACATCATTTCCAAGCAATCTGTACATTTTTTTCTCATCCTATCTAAATTGTGGCGGAAGATTTCCCTTTGGTCTTGCAGCCATATTAACCTTCATTGTCTCATATTTTATAATTTGATTTGACTTTTCTTCATAGTATATAGCATAGCTATTTCCAATTTTCATAGAAAGTTTCTGCCAAGAATAAAGTTTTTTAGAAGATTTACCAGTTTTTACAATTATTGTATATTTTCCGATTTTAAACTTGTTTTTAGGAGGCGTTATAGAAAGCACTTTTCCTTCTATCGCATATTTCTTTCTTTTATACGAAAGATACATTCTAACTAAAAGCCAACCCACACCTATAGCCATAATTGCAAACGGCACTTTAAGCCACCAACTCTTATACATTATAGTTCCTACTACTAGCAGTACAAATGCTAATACAATCGCTGCTATCTTTAATATTGCTTTTGTTTTTTCAGTCACTGTTTTATCCCACCTTAATTATATTTTCAATAGAAAGATTATACCAAATTATTAGGCATATTAATAGTATTAATTTTTTATAGTCCAAAATTAAAAAATCTAGTACATGCAATTCCAATCATTATTATACTGCTAACTGTAAATGCACTGTAGTCTGATTTACTCATTGAGATCTCATTCATTCTTGTTCTGCCTTCGCCACCTCTATAGCATCTTGCCTCCATCGCCATAGCAAGTTCATCAGCTCTTCTAAACGCACTTATAAAAAGTGGTACTAGAAGTGGCACTAAACTTTTCGCTCTTTCAATAAGGTTTTTACTTTCAAAATCCGCACCTCTTGCCATCTGCGCTTTCATTATTTTGTCAGTTTCCTCAAGAAGTGTCGGGATAAACCTAAGCGCGATAGTCATCATCATCGCTATTTCATGCGCAGGAAGTCCTATTTTTTTAAATGGATTTAAAAGTTTTTCAATTCCATCGGTAAGTTCTATCGGTGCTGTAGTAAGCGTAAGTAATGAAGTTCCTACAATAAGAAGTGTCAGCCTTATAATCATGAATGCCCCTATTCGAAGGCCCTCTGTAGTAACCTTCAAAAATGCAAATGAAAAGATAACTTCCCCTTGAGTAAGCAGTGCATTTATAAGAAATGTTATTACAAGAAGCGGCCAAAGTGGTTTTACTCCCTTTATTAGATATTTGCCTGGTATTTTCGAAGTTTTTGAAAGCATTGTCAGGAAAGCTACTACTAATAAAAACGGGTAAAATTTATTTATCATGAATATAGTTATCATGAATACAAATGTAAACATTATTTTCACTCTGGGGTCTAACTTGTGTATTCTTGAGTTTGTTGGGTAATATTGCCCAAGCGTTATATCCTTAAGCATTATTTTTTACTCCTTATCAATTTCAGTATTTGTTGTTTCGCCTGTTCCATAGTTATTAAGTCAGGTTCAATATCATAACCTTTTTCTCTTAACGCATTCATAAGCGTTACTACTTTAGGTACTCCAAGCCCAATTTGATTAAGTCTTTCCTCATGCCTAAATATTTCTTTAGGAGTTCCTATAAATTCTACTTTCCCCCTATTCATAACTACAAGTTTATCTGCAAGTTTTGACATATCTTCCATAGAGTGAGAAACTAAAATTATAGTAGTTTTTTGTATATCATGTATGGCTTTTATCTGAGCCAAGATTTCATCTCTTCCATGTGGGTCAAGTCCTGCTGTAGGTTCGTCCAAAATAAGCACATCTGGTTTCATAGCTATTACGCCTGCTATTGCCACTCTTCGTTTTTGACCCCCTGAAAGCTCAAACGGAGATTTATCCTTAGATTTTTCAGGATCAAGTCCTACCATCTTCATAGCTTCAAACACTCGTTCTTCTACTTCTTTTTCAGAAAGTCCAAGCTTCTCAGGCCCAAACGCAATGTCTTTATATATAGTTTCTTCAAAAAGTTGATACTCTGGATATTGAAACACAAGGCCCACTTTCTTTCTAATATCTACAAGAGATACCCCTTTTTGCGTTATATCCATTCCATTAACTACAATCGTTCCACTAGTCGGTTTTATAAGTCCATTTAAATGCTGTATAAACGTACTTTTACCAGACCCTGTATGTCCTATAAGTCCTACAAACTCTCCATCTTCTATTTCAAGACTAACATCATCTATAGCTACACTTTCGAAAGGAGTGCCTTCATTATATACATATCTTAAGTTTTTTATAATAATTGACATAACTCTTCCACCATTTCTTCCACAGTTAATATATCGTCCCTAACCTTTATGCCTTCTTTATTAAGTTCATATGAAAGCTCTGTCATTTGAGGTACATCGAGTCCAAGTGCGTTAAGCTCCTCCACCTTCGAAAAAATTTCTCTAGGTTTTCCCTGCATCTTTATCTTTCCCTCATCCATAACTATTACTCTATCAGCATTAGTAGCTTCATCCATAAAATGGGTTATGTGAATAACAGTCTTTCCTTCTTCTTTATTTAACTTCAGTATAGTGTCAACTACCTCTTTTCTTCCACTTGGATCTAGCATCGCTGTAGGCTCATCAAACACTATACAATCAGGTCTCATCGCGATAATTCCTGCTATTGCCACTCTTTGCTTCTGCCCTCCCGAAAGATTATGCGGCTGTTTTTTAGCAAACTCCGTCATATTGACAAGCCTAAGTGCTTCGTCAACTCTTTTTCTTATCGTATCTTTATCAACTCCAAGATTTTCTGGACCAAAAGCTACATCTTCTTCTACAATTGTAGCTACTATCTGATTATCTGGATTTTGAAATACCATACCTGCATTTTGCCTTATCTTCCATATAAGAGAATCATCCCTCGTATTCATTCCATTTATATATACATTTCCTTCTGTTGGATAGAAAATCCCATTAAAATGCTTTGCAAGTGTACTTTTACCTGAACCATTATGTCCAATTATAACTACAAATTCTCCTGCTTCTATATCAAACGATACTCCGTCTACTGCATTTTTAGTTATTATCTCATCATCATATCTATAAACTAAATTTTCAACCCTGACTATTGCTGCCATAAGCTCTCCTTACCTCAACTTTTTCATTAGAGTGTAAATACACCTATATATATTAACATAAATATTGATATTTCGGAATAATTTTACATAACAAATTAAAATTTTTTTCTTTTATTTTAATCTATTTATGCTATAATTAGAACGTACATAATTACTTAAGAGGACGGTGTTATTTTGGAAAGAAATCCACTTTTTACTAAGGAACGAGCTTCCTTCTACTATGAAAAAATAGAATATTTTTATAAAAACAAAGCCTATTCCCAAGCGCTTTCTGAAATAGAAAAAAACAAAGATTTATTAGGCGCTATTTTGAATGTCGGAAAACAGCTTTCACTGAATAAAATATATGCCAAGTGCATAGTTAATGTAATGCTTGATATATTTGAATATGATGGGGATTTTGAACGTTTTGATGAATATTTTACAAAATATAGAACTACTTTAGAACTTCACACTACCTCAGATATGTATACTCAACTTCAAACTTACTTTAACGAGAAAAATAAAAGTTCTCAGTTAAGCTCTAGAGATGAAAAACTTTCGCTAAACATAGAAGATGCTTTTGGAGAATATATTGAAAAAGAGAAAACGCTTGAACCTGTAATCACTTCTATAAAACCTAAAGACAGCAAAGCTAAGTCAATTGAAGAAGATTTCCTAAGTTCAATAGGCAAACCATTCATTGCTTCTGCAGCTTTAAAAGCTGAAATAAAGGCTGAAGAAAAAGAAATTTATGGTTCAAAAGATGAATTTGAAGACTTTATGGAAGTTAAAAAATCTGAACCTATAAAAACATTGAATTTAAAAGAAGAAAAAATAGATACCGAAAAAATCGAAATTGAAAAAATAACTTCTTCAGAGGAAGAATTAACCTTAAATAAACCAGTGATTGATTTATCCCATACGATGGTATTCAGTAGCGAATTGGTTCAAAAAAAGAAAAATAATCCTTCTAAAAAATCTGCTTCTAAAAATAGTATTTTAGATGAGAATCTTCCACCTACAAAAAAAGAAACCTCAAGTGACAGTTCATTTGATTATACCAAAAGCTCTGCAAAAAATAAATCTGGTGGAAAAGTAACCGAGTTGTCTTTTGATAGTTTTGATAGTTCTGAAAATATTAAAACTGAAAATAGTCATATGCCAGAAAATAAACCTAAAAAACAGTCTACTTCTAACGATACTAAAAAGAAATCTGGAAAAAAGAAAAAAAAGAAGAAAAAAACTCAGCTTCCTGCAATTGTCTTTTTGATTGTAATATTATTAGTAGCTTCTGCCCTTGGAGTTTTTGCAGTGAAATCAAACTTTTTACCTAATGCAAAAACATATTTCAAAGAATTTTTAAGCTCTAAAGATGCCCCAAATGGCACAGAAGAGCCTGCCCAAGAATTAGAACCTTCTGAAAAAACACCTAATACCCCTAATGAAAATACAGATGCAACCTCAAATTCCGCTAATGAAGAAAATACTACCGATAGTTCAACTGAACAAGATTACATTTTACCATCCGATACCAAAAGCCTTACAGATGAAGATCTACAAGGTATGGATAGGTCGGAATTAAGATATGCCGTCAACGAAATGTACGCCCGAAAAGGCTGGCATTTTAATTTTGGCGGTGATTTATACGATTATTTTTCTCAAAAGAGTTGGTACAAACCGGATAAGTCTTTAAACTCACCTTCAGATGCATCTGCTAAATTTTCTGAAATTGAAAACGTAAATTTAGCTACTATTATAAAATACAGAAACACTCTCAGCGAATAGTTCAAATACGCAATTTTGCCACATATAAATTGCAAAAAAATAGTGTAAAGAACCATATATCGTGGTATAATATATTTACAAAGTTGATTTAGAAAATTTAATAAATATAGTTTAAGCAGAATATACTTTTCATCGATAAAGGCAAACCATCCGAAAGGGTGGGGCGCAAAACTAAAGGGCCTTATTACAATTTAGATTGTAAAGGCAGCCAGTTGCCGAAAGAAGAGTTTTTTCTTGGGAAAAACTCTTAATACGGAAATTTAAATAGTGAAAACTTTTAGATATTTCTATATAAAGAGG